>JBIIYJ010000174.1:0-10970 GCA_044346855.1 Kiritimatiellia bacterium | reverse complement strand
CGAGCAGCTCTACGCGCCTCTCCATTTCAGGGACAAGATGCTGGAGCTGGCCTTCGTCCACACGAACCGCTTCAGCGAGGACTACTTCTCCTTCGTCAACGGCCAGTTCACGGCCGACGGCGGCACGCACCTGAGCGCCTTCCGCGAGGGCGTGCTGAAGGCCGTCAACGAGTTCGCCAAGGGCAAGTTCGAGGGCGAGGACGTGCGCGAGGGGCTGATCGGCGCCATCGCCATCCGGCTCAAGGAGCCGATGTTCGAGTCGCAGACCAAGAACAAGCTGGGCAACGCCGAAATCCGCGCCCCTCTGGTCCAGCAGGTGCGCGACGTGGTGGTGGACCTGCTGCACCGCGAGCCCGCGGTGGCGGAGCGGCTGCTGGCCAAGATCGCGGACACCGCCGCCCTGCGCAAGGAGCTGCAGACCGTCAAGAAGCTCGCGCGCGAGCGCGCCAAGGCCGTCTCCATCCGCGTGCCCCAGCTCAAGGACTGCAAGCAGCACTTCGACGGGAAGAAGCAGAAGGGGCTCGAGACCAAGCTGTTCATCACCGAGGGGCAGTCCGCCGCCGGCTCGATCGTCAGCTGCCGCGACCCCAACACCCAGGCCATCTTCACGCTCAAGGGCAAGCCGCTCAACGTGGCCGAGCTCAACCGCGACTCCATCTACAAGAACGACGAGATCTACAACCTGATGCGGAGCCTCAACATCGAGGAGACGGTGGACAACCTCCGCTACCGCCACGTGATCCTGGCGACCGACGCCGACGTGGACGGGCTGCACATCCGCAACCTGATGATCACCTTCTTCCTGCGGTTCTTCAAGCCCCTCGTCTCCGAGGGCCACCTGCAGATCCTGGAAACGCCCCTCTTCCGCGTGCGGAACAAGAAGGAAACGCGCTACTGCTACTCCGAGGCGGAGCGCGACGCGGCCGTCAAGGCGCTCTCGGGCCCCGAGATCACCCGGTTCAAGGGCCTGGGCGAAATCTCGCCCGCCGAATTCAAGGCCTTCATCGGGCCGGAGATGAAGCTGACCACCGTCACCACGCTCGACGAGCACGCCATCCCCGACCTGCTGGCCTTCTACATGGGCCGCAACACGCAGGAGCGGCGGCTGTACATCATGGAACACCTGATCGTGGACCCCGAATTATGAGCGACCAGGACCAGCAGGATCTCTTCAGCGGCCCCCCCGCCCCGGCCAAAAAGGCGGCCAAGGCCCCGCCTCCCGTTCCCGGCCAGGACCCGGGGCTGCTGCCCCACGGCCACCTGCCCGGCTCCGCCAGCGGCCTGCACCGGCTGATGGACGGCAACTTCCTCCAGTTCGCCTCGTACGTCATCTGCAACCGCGCCGTGCCCCACCTCGACGACGGCCTCAAGCCCGTCCAGCGCCGGATCATGTGGTCGCTCCACGAAAAGGACGACGGCCGCTTCATCAAGGTCGCCAACATCGTGGGCCACACCATGCAGTACCACCCGCATGGCGACGCCTCCATCAACGACGCGCTGGTCAACCTGGAGAACAAGCGGTACCTGATCGAGGGCCAGGGGAACTTCGGCAACCTGATCACGGGCGACAGCGCGGCCGCCTCCCGGTACATCGAATGCCGCCTCACCGAGCTGGCGCGCAAGGAGATGTTCCACGACGCGCTCACCCCGCTCATCCCCAGCTACGACGGGCGCAACAAGGAGCCGGTGATCCTCCCGTGCAAGCTGCCTCTGCTCCTCATGCTGGGGGCCGAGGGAATCGCCGTGGGACTCTCCACGCGCATCCTGCCCCACAATTTCGGCGAGCTGCTGGAAGCCCAGATCGCGATCCTCCGGAAGAAGCCGTTCAAGGTGCTGCCCGACTTCCCGCAGGGCGGGCTCATGGACGCAAGCGAGTACGAGGGGGGCAACGGGCGCGTCAAGGTGCGGGCGCGGATCAAGGAGAAGGAGAAGCACCCCGGCGTGCTCGTCATCACCGAGATCCCCTTCGCCTCCACCACGGAGTCGATCATCGCCTCCATCGAGGAGGCCGCCCGCGCCGGCAAGGTGCCCGTGCGCTCCATCAGCGACTTCACGGCCGCCACGGCGGAGGTGGAGCTGACGCTGTCGCCCGGAACGAATCCCGCCCAGGCCATCCAGGCCCTCTACGCCTTCACCTCCTGCGAGCAGCCGCTCTCGAGCCGCGTCATCGTCATCCGCGGCAACCGGCCGGCCGAGATGGACGTCCCGTCCGTGCTCAAGGCCAACACCGACCGGCTCCTCGACCTGCTGCAGAAGGAACTGGAGCACCGGAAACGGGAACTGCTCGAGGAGATCCACTCCAAAACCCTCGTCCAGCTGTTCGTGGAGAACCGGATCTACAAGCTGATCGAAACGTGCAAGACCTACCCGGAGGTGGAAAAGGCCATCCTGAACGGCCTGGCCCCCTACCGGCCGCAGCTCAAGCGCGACCTCACGCACGACGACGTGGAGATGCTCCTCGGCGTCCGCATCCGGCGCATCTCGCTGTTCGACATCGAAAAGAACCGCAAGGACATCGAGGGCCTCGTGCTCGAGCTGGGGCAGGTCGAGAAGAACCTCGGCTCCCTGACGCCCTACGCCATCCGCTATCTGCAAACGCTCCTCAAGACCTACGGCCCCCAATACCCCCGCCGCACGGAGCTGACGCAGTTCGGGGAGATCGAGGTGCGCGCCCTGACCGCCCGCGAACTGACGGTCAAGATCGACCGCGAAAAGGGCTATCTGGGCACGGCCGTGGAGGGAGAACCCCTCTTCGAGTGCTCGTCCCTCGACAAGCTGGTCTGCATCTGGGCGGACGGGAAGTACAAGGTGTTCCCCCCGCCGGAGAAACTTTTCACCGACACGAACCTGCTCCACTGCGGAAAATACGACCGCGACCAGGTCATGACCGTGGTCTACGAGTTCGAGCAGATCACCTGGCTGAAACGCTTCACCCTGGGCGGGGCCATCATGAACAAGGACTACTTCTGCGCCCCGGAAAGCAGCAAGGTCCTGTTCCATTCGGTGGCCGACGTGCAGGAGCTGTACCTGAAATACAAGCCGGCCAAGAACCAGAAGATCCACCAGCAGATCTTCAAGCCGGGCGACGTGCCCGTCAAGGGCGTCCAGGCCCGCGGCAACCAGATGACCATGAAACTCGTCGACCGCGTCAGCGCCGGCCCCGGCAAACCCCGCTGGTGGCGCGATGAGGACGGCGACGGCCCCAAGGGCGTCCTGTTCAATCTTTGAGCTTCTCTACGGAGGGCGGAGCTCCTGCGACGCCGCATGCGCCTTTCATTCCCATCGCGGCGCGCAAGTTTGCGCGCCCTACCTGAACTCAAAAAGACCCAACGGATTAAGCGAGTTCCCCTTCTCGCCCCTCGACGCCCTCAGGCGGTCGGCGGATGCTGCCGGATCAGCCGCTTGACAAAATCGCCCAGCCGCTTGCGCTTCTTAAGGGCATCCGCATCCACGCCCGTGTACTGCAGGATCCGGAACGTGACCCACGCCACGAAGCACAGGAACAGGACGAACAGGAAATACGAAACGGACCAGTGCAGCCGGTGCGTCCAGGCGGAAAACTCCGACATCCCGCCGATGCTCGCAATGATGTTCAGCGGCATGAACACCACGCTGATAATCGTCAGCCGCTTGATCAGCACGTTGAGGTTGTTGTTCACGATCGACGCCCGCGCGTCCATCATGCCCGACAGAATGTTGGAGTGGATCTCGGCCTGCTTGTAGCACTGGTTGTTCTCGATCATCAGATCGTCCAGGCTCTCCAGCTGCTCGGTGGTGAACCCGATCCGGGGCCCCACGACCTTGAGCTTCTCGATCAGGGTCCCGTTGGAATGGATGGCGTTGAGGTAGTACACCAGGCTCTTCTCCAGGGCGAACAGGTGCAGCAGCAGCTTGTTCTCCATGGCCTCGCTGATGCGCCCCTCGATCTCGTCCGTGAGCTGGTTGACGATGCGCAGATGCTCCAGGAAATGGAAGATGGCCCGGTAGAGAATGCGCAGAAACACGTCGGCGGGCCCGTGCATCCGCATGAAGGCCCGGCCCTTGTCCACAATGATCGCATCCTCCGCCAGGACCACGATCAGCTTGTCCTTGAAGAGAAACAGGCCGATCGACGAGACCTTGAACAGGAAATTGTCCTTGGCGGAATAGTGCTTCGGCCGCTTCATGATGGCGGCCACGTGCTCCGGCTCGGTTTCCAGGCGGGACAGTTCGTCGGGATCCATGGAGGACGCCAGCGTATGCTCGTCGATCTTCAGCGTGTCCACCAGGAAGCGCCGCTCGGTGTCGTCCGGCGCCACGTAAATGAGGACCGAGGCGGCTTCCGGCGGCGCATCCTGCAGTTGTCCGTCCGCGACTTTATAGGAATATTTCAGCATGCGTCCCCCGGAATGAAATCCAACCGGCCGACCTCGAAAACAGGGGTAAAAATGATCCTGTTTCGCCCCGGTGTCAAAGGTATTTTACGGGCGCCTTAAAAAAGCCCTATTCGCCCTTGTTTTCCAGCTGCAGCATCTGCCGGCGCGCGACGAAATTCGACACGATCCCGCTGTCCAGCAGCGTCACCCGCTTCGGCTGCCCCGGGGGCTCCGCCGACGCGGACAGCGCGCGCGCCCCGATTTCATCCGAGAAATCGGTCTTCGGGTAATTCCAGATACGGACCTCGTCGAAAGCGACGGCGCCCCTGTTCATGTGTTGATTGAGCATGAGGGTTAGCGGGCCGCTTATTTCATCGGCCGTAGCCTTGGTGGAATCCACCATCATCCACTGGGTCGAATTGGGCTTTCCATCAACTAGAACGACTACCCGCTGCATCCCATCGCTTACACCCGGCAGTCCTTGGAGGCTCCAAACCAGGGCAAAATGATGCCATTGCTGGACGCTGCTGCCTCCAATGGCCCTGTCATACGTCCACTCGCCCATCGGCCCCGTGGCGGCCACCGCCAGGCAATCGACAACGCCGCTCAACCCCGCGCCGGAATTCCCGTTGTTGCCGGTAAAGGCAATGTCGAAATTGACGCCACCCGCAACCAGGCGGAAAAGAAACGGGTTTGCGCCGGCGCCCAAGGAGAACGGGGGATTCGAAAACTTCGCCCAAAGTTCGATGCATCCTTCGGATCTCTTCACGGGCACATCTTTAAATTCGATGAAGCCGCCTTCCTCACATCCTGCTTCGGCAGCGTTTCCGTCTATGCCGGGGACGAATCGGCCACCGCGCCTCGTCCCGCCGGGCCCCTTCATGCTCTCGCCGATTTCAGCGTCCGATCCCATTTTGTTCCAGAAAAGCAAACCCGTCTGGCCGCCCGATCGTTTCCCGTTGGTGAAGGCGATCTCCCGCAAGCTGCCTTTGCCAATTGAAAGTTGCCCAAAGCCGCTCGTCATCGTCCAGTTCGGCGCCACGAAAAGACCCGTGAGTTTGTCGCCGTTCCGCAGAAACACCTGCACCTTGTTTTCGGCAACATCCGCCCACACGACCTTGCTGATTAGCACGGGGGAAATTTTAAAATCCCCGAGATCCGTCTGGACCGGAAAGCCTTCGTCCGGCGTCGTGCCGACAATGCAGGAACCATCGCGCGTTAACAGGCGGACCCCAACCGCATTATCGGTCTTATCGGCTGTTTCCGGGGATTGACACAGGCCTTCACCGGCCAGCAGGACAAAGCAGAGGAACAGAAAACGAGGAGGATTCATCTGTCTCCTTTTTTTCAAATGGACTCTTCCGGCGTATCCAGATTTTACAAGGAACTCCCGCGCCATGATCGCCAATGTAAGCTTCTACCATTGGCAAAGCAACACAATTGCGTCCCTTTTTACGCACTGTGCCCGTCCGCTTCTTTAGACTTGATTAGCACCCCTTTCTTAACCATAGTGATCCATCCAAAGCGGACAAAGCCCAACACACTGAAAGACTTTTATGAAAGAAAGCCCGCGCGCCCTTCACTCGTTCTTCGCTCGAGTGACGCCCCGCCCGCTATTCCTGCTGGCTTACGGGGTTACGGCATGCTTCAAGAATTGCCACAGTCTTCTGATCAAGTACGGGCTGCTGAAGTCGTCCTTCCGCTGGGCCTCCGTCAACCGTTGCGGGAATCCAATCCCCTGGTTCACCTATCCGGCAAACGAATACCTGGACAATCTCGACCTTGGCGGGAAAAGAATTTTTGAATATGGGTCCGGCAACTCCACTCTTTATTTTTCATCCAAGGCGAAAGAAATAATCGCGGCCGAGGATGATGCGGCCTGGAAAGACAAGGTGGCCGGCAAGCTGCAAGGCAAAGCCACGCTCGTTTTCGCCCCGGACAAACAGGCTTATGCCGGAGCCATCGCAACCGCGGGCGGAAAATTCGATGTCATCATCATCGACGGGTCCCACCGCCTGGAATGCGCCCAGGCGGCCATTCCCTGCCTCAAGGCCGGCGGCTTCGTGATCCTGGACGATTCCGATGACTACACGGATGTTGCCGAAACGCTGCGGAAGGCCGATTTGATCCAAATCGACTTCCACGGCTTTAACCCGATCAATTCATACACAAAAACCACCTCGCTTTTCCTTCACGCTGCCTTCCGTCCTCAATATACAGGAGCGCAGGCGCCTGAACACAGCATCGCCCATCATGCGCGCCGGTAACGGGATCCCTTCATGAACTCCCGCGAACGCATTGAAGCCTCGCTCCTCGGCCTTCCCGCGGACCGCGTCCCCTTCTGCCCCTTTCTGGCCTATGTCTGGGAGTCGTTCCCGGAGAAGGTCCGCGAGGCCGGCCAGCTGGAATTCCACCGCCGCATCGGGGCCGACCCTCTCTGGCGGGGAGCGGCCTGCCCGGTCAAGGTGATCGAGCCGGCCGGGGTCTCCCACGATTCCCGGCAGGAGGGCGACTGGGTCTGCCGTGAAACGCGGACCCCCGTCGGCACGCTCCGCTCCACCGCCCGCCGCAGCCCGGACGGCAACACCTGGTTCCTCCAGGAGCATCCCCTGAAACAGGAGGAGGACTACAAGATCCTGCTCTGGCTGGAGGAGCATTACCGCTTCGAGATCGACCTGGAGCCGGTGCGCAAGCACCTGGCGGGCGAGGGCGCGGAGGGGCTGACCCTCTTCCAGCTCCTTCCCTTCGGCAAATCCGCGTTCCAGCAGCTGATCGAGCATTTCTGCGGCACCGAGGAGCTGCAGTACGCCCTCGCGGACTTCCCCGACACCGTGAACGCCCTCTGGCGCGTCATGGCCGCCAACCGCCAGCGCTGCGCCGACCTGGGCGCCCAAACCCCCTGCGAGTGGTTCCTCACCTGGGAGGATTCCAGCACCCAGAATTATTCGCCTTCCCAGTACCGGGCGTATATCGGCGCGGAGGTCCGGGGCTGGACCCGCGCGCTGCACGCCGCGGGCAAGCGCTACGTCCAGCACGCCTGCGGCCATGTGCGCGACCTTGTGCCCCTGATGCGGGAGGACGGGATCGACGCCGTGGAAAGCCTTTCCCCCCTCCCCACCGGCAACCTCACCCTCGCGGAGGCCCGGACCCTCGCAGGCCCCCTGCCCATCATCGGCGGCATCGAGCCCGTCCATTTCCTCCAGCTCGGGGACCGGGAGTTCGACCGTTACGTGGAAACCGTGCTCGCGGAAGGAACCCGGGGCGGCCCCTTCGTGCTGGCCAATTCGGACTCCTGCCCCCCCGGCGTCACCCCCGCCCGCTTCGCCCGCGCCGCGGAAATCGCCCGGAACCGGTAACCTGTAAAAAATGACGCAAAGGGCCTTGCGCTACCCCCTCGGAAACGGTTAAAATAGAAGGTTCATGAGAATCGTTTCCGTCATACTGGGGCTCTCCCTTCTAGCCCTCGCGGCTGGCCTTGCCGGTTGCCGCAGTCCCGCCCGCCACCTGGCCCAGGCCGACGCTGCCGCCGCCCGCCAGATAGCCCTGGGCCAGGAGAAAGCCCTGGGGCAGACCGAGGCGTTCACCATCGAAAAACCCTCCGATTCCCTCCGCCGCCGCCTGCTGGAAGGCCAGGGCCTCATGGCCCTCCAGCTCCCGGACGCTCCCGCCTCCAACCAGCCGCCCCTGCCGGACCCGCTGGTCCTGACGCTGAACGACGCCCTCCGCCTCGGCGCCGCCCACAGCCGCCAGTACCAGAGCAGCAAGGAAAGCGTGTTCCAGTCGGCCCTGTCACTCGACCTGGAGGCCGACGCCTTCCGCTACTCCTTCGCCGGCGCCCTGGGCGTGCTCTTCGGCGCCGACCGCAGCAGCGGCGACGAGTCGCGCGCGATCGCCTCCGACGGGGATGCGGGCGTGACCAAGAAGCTCAAGGCGGGAGCCACGCTGACCTCCCGGCTGGCCTTCGACCTGGCCAAGCTGCTTACGGCGGACGAGGACTCCTCCTTCGGCCTGGCGGCCGACGCCTCCGTGACGCTCCCCCTGATGCGGGGCGCCGGGCGGGCCATCGCCACCGAGCCGCTGACCCAGGCCGAGCGCAACCTGGTCTATTCCATCCGCCGGTTCGAGCTCTACAAGCAGGAATTCGCCGTGCGGATCGCGGCCGACTACCTCTCCGTCCTTCAGCAGCTCCAGGGCGTGAACGATGCCGCCGCCAACCTGAACCTCGTCCGCGACTCCCTGGAGCGCGCCACCCGGCTCTCCGACTCCGGGCGCCTGCCGGGCATCCAGGTGGACCAGGCCCGCCAGGACGTGCTGCGGGCGGAAAACCGGCTGAATATCACGCGCCAGTCCTACGAGGGGCGGCTCGACTCCTTCAAGGTGTCCCTCGGCATGCCCGCGGACGCCCGCATCGCCCTGGTCGAGCAGGAGCTCGCCCACCTGGCCGGCGCGGGCATCGCCGTTTCGAATGCCGCGCCCATCGTCGAGTCCGCCGCCCTGGCGCTGGCTTTCACGAACCGGCTCGACCTCAGGACGACCCGCGACGCGGTCGCGGACGCCGAACGCGGCGCGGCCATTGCCCGCGACGCCCTGCGCGCCGGCCTGGTGCTCAAGGGTACCGTCTCCACCCGCGACACCTCCGACCTCTCGACCGACGGGGTCTCCGGCCTCTCCCTGAACGCCAACCGGTCAAAGTACGCCGTGGGGCTGGACTACGACACCCCCTGGGAGCGGACTGCCGAACGCAACGCGTACCGGAACAGCCTGATCGCGGTGGAGGAAGCCCGCCGCAGCCTGGAGGAGATGGAGGACCAGATCAAGCTCGACGTGCGCGAGGGCCTCCGCAACCTCGCGGTGGCGTGGGAATCCGTGCGCATCCAGGCCCTGGCTGTCGACCTGGCCCGGGCGCGCGTCAACAGCACCCAGATTTACCTCCAGGCCGGGCGCGCCGAGATCCGCGACGTCCTGGAAGCCCAGGCCGCCCTGGTCAACGCCCAGGACGCCCTCACCGGGGCCATCGTCACGCGGCGTCTGGCGGAACTGAATCTCCAGCGGAGCCTCGGTGTGCTCCAGGTGAACCCGGAAGGATTGTGGCGTGAATACGATTATGCGTCTGCTCAGCAAGCATCTGAATAGCCGGCCCCGGCAGGGAGCCGCGCTGCTCGGCCTGGCCGCGGCCGTTCTCATCCCGGTCATGGTCCGCTTCGGCGGCTCCGAGGCCATCGACCCCAACGAGCCGCTCTTCACCGTGGCGGAAGGGCCGCTGATGATCAGCGTCATTGAAAACGGCTCGATCCAGAGCCGCGAGAAGGTCATCGTGCGCTCCACCGCCGAAGGCCGGAACACGATCCTGTCCATCGTGCCCGAAGGCCGCACCGTCCAGGTTGGCGACCTGCTCGTGGAGCTCGACTCCAGCGCCATCCTGGAGCGGCAGAACGAACAGCAGATCAAGATGGAAAACACGATGGCCTCCCTCACGCAATCCCGCGAAAAGCTGGAGGTCACCCGCAACCAGTCCCAGGCCGACATCGAAAAGGCGGAGCTGGAGCTCAAATTCGCGCGGCTCAACCTGGAGAAATACGAGGCCGGCGAATATCCCAACCTGCTCCGCCAGGCCGAGGCGGACATCGCCATCGCCAACGAGGAGCTCCAGCGGGCCGAGGACAAGATGATCTGGTCCAAGAAGCTCGCCGACTCCGGCTACATCACCCGCTCCGAGCTCCAGGGCGACGAACTGGCCAAGAAACGCGCCGCGCTCAACCTGGAGCTGGCGAAGAACAAGCTGGACCTGCTGATCAAATACACCTACGTCCAGGAGCTGGAGAAACGCCGGAGCGACGTCAGCCAGGCCGAAATGGCCCTCGACCGGGTCCGGCGGCGGACCGCTTCTGACATCGTCCAGGCCGAAGCCGACCTGCGCGTCAAGGATTCGGAAAACGAGCGCCAGAAGGTGGTCCTCGGCAAGCTTTCCAACCAGGTCGACGCCTGCCACATCGTCGCCCCCTCCAACGGCATGGCCGTCTACGCCACCAGCCTCTCCGGCCGCCGCTGGAACCAGGAGCCCCTCGGCGTGGGGCAGCAGGTCATCGAGCGGCAGGAGCTGATCTACCTGCCCGCCGACTCGGCCATGATGGCCGAAATCCGCATCCATGAATCGGCCCTCGCCAAGGTGCGGGAAGGGCTCCCCGTGCGCATCACCGTGGACGCGCTGCCGGGCCGCTCGTTCTTCGGCACGCTCGGCAAGATCGGCGTGCTGCCCGACGCCAACCGCTCGTGGATGAATCCAGACTTGAAGGTCTACGTGTGCGAGGTCTATTTCTCGGATACCGCCGAGGGCCTGAGGCCGGGCATGAACTGCCAGGCCGAAGTGGTGATCGAGGAGTTCGACAAGGCCGTCTTCGTGCCCGTCCAGTGCATCACCCGCCGCGAGGGCAAAACCGTCGCCTACGTCATGAACTTCCGCACCCCCGAGCCGCGCGTGGTGGAGGTCGGCTACGACAACAACCGCATGATCCACATCAAGGCCGGGCTGCAGCCCGGCGAGCAGGTCCTGCTGGCCCCCCCGCTGCCCGACAAGGGCAAGGAGGCGGCGGGTGCCCGGATCAGCCCCCCTGCGGG
>JBIIYJ010000022.1:0-32770 GCA_044346855.1 Kiritimatiellia bacterium | reverse complement strand
ACCTGGATGGCGGTCCCGCCCTTCTTCCGCTATACCCGGGCGGGAGAGGTGCGGGAGTGGATGGCTCCCTGGCCGTTTGTCCAGGTCAAGCGCGGCGGGACCGACAGGCTGACCTATGTCTGGCCTTTCTACGGCCAGCGCGAACGGCCGGGCCTCTCGAGCCGCTTCGTGCTGTGGCCCATCGGCAAGGCGACCACGACGGTGGAGCCGAAGCGGACGGTGTCGCGCCGCTGGGTGGTCCCGTTTTATTACGACGAGCGGCAGTTTGACCGGCCGGCCGTTCCCGGCCCCGCCCGCGCCCGGCGCGTCCGGATCTGGCCGCTGGCCACCTACGAGCGCTCGGACGACCGCCTGCAGTTCCACACCCTGGAATTGTGGCCGGCCTCGCCTGTTCCAGCCGTGGAGCGGCTTTACGCCCCGTTCTGGACCCTGTATACGCATGAGCGGGCAGGAAAGGATGTGACCGACGAACTGTTGTGGGGGCTGTTCCGCCGGCAGCGCGGGGAGGGCTATGCACACACGTCTGTCTTTCCGCTTGTTTCCTGGGGCGGCTCCAAGGATAATGGGTCCAAACGGTGGGACGTGCTCAAGGGGTTCGTGGGCTATGAGCGCGAGGGCAGCGAACGGAGTTATAAAATCCTTTATATGCGGTTCAACTGATGCGAACGGTTCTTCGCGAGCCACAATATTCGCCTCCTCCTGACACCTTTATCCAGGGTCTCGGGCGGTCGGCGCTCGAATTTCTTTTCGAGATCGGGCAGGCCACTCTGCTGATGCTGGCCGGCCTCGCCGCGATGCGCTCGCTTTCCCTCCGCCGCTCGCGCGACGCCACGGTCCGCCAGCTCTACATCACCGGGGTCAAGAGCCTTCCCGTCGTGACGGTGGTGGCGGGATTCACCGGCATGATCCTAGCCCTGCAGACCGGACTGGAACTGAGGAAGTTCTCCCAGGAAGTCAACATCGGGACGGCGGTCATGGTCTCCATGCTCCGGGAGATGGGGCCCTTCATGACCGCCCTCATTCTGGCCGCCAGCGTCGGATCCTCCATGGGCGCGCAGATCGGCACGATGACCATTTCCGAAGAGGTCGCGGCCCTCGAGGTCATGTCCATCGACCCGGTCCGCTTTCTCGTCATGCCGCGCCTCGTGGCCCTTGCGATCATGACGCCGCTGCTGTCCTTCTATTCCACCGTCATGGGCGTGCTGGGCGGCGGACTGGTGGGCGCATCCCAGCTCGGCGTCTCCTGGGCCGCCTATCTGGACAACGCCACGAAATACGCGGACAACAAGGATCTCTACGTGGGGCTTCTCAAGGCCGTCTGCTTCGGACTCATCATTGCCACGGTCGCCTGCCACCAGGGGTTTGCCACGACCAAAGGCGCGGTGGGCGTCGGCAACGCCACCCGCATGACCGTCATCATCTCGTTCCTCGTCATCCTCGTCGTCGGGTACTTCCTCACACGGCTGTTTTACGTATGATCCGATTCGAAAATGTCAGCAAAGCGTTCGGCCCCCAGAAGGTGCTCGACCATGTGGATCTCGAGATCCGGCGGGGCGAGACGTTCGTGATCGTGGGCTCCTCGGGCATGGGCAAAAGCGTGACGCTGAAGCACATGATCCGCCTGCTGACGCCCGACGAGGGGCGGATCCTGGTTGAAAACGACTCCATCACGGGCGCCAACGAGAAGGACATGGTCCGCATCCGGGACCGGTTCGGCGTGCTGTTCCAGAATTCCGCGCTGCTGGCCTGGCTCTCGGTCTTTGAAAACGTCGCGCTGCCCCTCCGGGAGCGCACCGCCATGACCGAGGAGGAGATCGAGGTTCGGGTGGGGGAGTGCCTCGACCTGGTGGAGCTCTCGGCCGCGGGGCCGAAATACCCGGACGAGATCTCCGGCGGCATGCGCAAGCGGGCGGGCCTGGCCCGGGCCATTGTGATGAAGCCCGAGATCATCCTCTACGACGAGCCGACGTCCGGTTTGGACCCGGTCATCTCCCGGTCGATCGACCGGCTCATCGACGACATGCGGGTCAAGCTGGGGGTGACGAGCGTGGTCGTGACGCATGATTTGCACAGCGCCCTGGGGATCGCCACCCGCATCGCCCTGATCAAGAACGGGAAGTTCGTGGAAATCGCGACTCCCCCGGATTTCATTCGCTCAAGCCACCCGGATGTGAAGGAATTCCTGGAGGCGCAATACATTACCCGCAGGGGAAACTGGGAAACGTGAGGAAGTTGCCATGGCTCGTCAACGGCTGAAGGAAGTCCGCCTCGAACTGATCGTGGGCGCTTTTGTGTTCATCGTGTTCCTCATGCTCGGGGCGTTCACGATCATGCTGACCCGCGAGAACATTTTCCGCAAGCGCTACCCGGTAATCGTCCTGTTCACCGAAATCAGCACCCTGCGCGAGGGCGACAAGGTGGTCGTTCGCGGCATGCCGGTCGGCAAGATCAAGGAACTCGACCTCAAGCAGGACGGCATCAAGGTCATCTGCTCCCTGGACGAGCCCATCGAGATCCACGAGAACTACAAGGTCAAGATCGTCTCGACCTCCATCCTTGGCGGCAAGGCCCTGCAGATCGACCAGGGCACCACGAATTTCCCGCACGTGCCGGAGGGCGCCCGGCTCCGGGGCGTGGACCCCGTTGACCTCGTCGACGAGGCCTCCGAGGCGGTGGCCCAGATCCGCCGCGCGCTGGACGAGGGGGGCGTCCTCAAGAACATCCAGGACTCCGCCCAGTCCCTCAGGGATATCACCGGCAAGATCAATACGGGGGAAGGGCTGCTCGGGCGGCTCATCAACGACGCCGAACTGGCCGGGGACTTCAAGGCCCTCGCCACCCAGATGAAGGATGTGGCGGGTCGCATCGAGCGCAAGGAAGGCACCCTTGGCAAGCTGCTTTCGGATGACGACTCCCTCTACAAGGACCTCGCCGCGACCCTGGCGTCCATCAAGGATATTTCCGGGCGGATCGAGAACGGCGAAGGCACCCTGGGGCGCCTGCTGGGCAAGGATGACACGGTTTACCGGGACCTCGAGGCGGCCACGGCCTCGATCAAGACGATCACCACCCGGCTGGAGAAGGGCGAGGGGACGCTGGGCCGGCTGCTGAGCAGCGACGACACCCTGTATCGCGATCTCAGCGACACGGTCGCCTCGCTGAAGTCCACCGCCCAGAAGATCGACAGCGGCACCGGCACGATCGGCAAACTGATCAACGAGGACGCGGTTTACCAGGATCTGAAAGTCACCATCTCCGAGCTCAAGGCGTTTATCCAGGACTACCGGGAAACGGCTCCGGTCGTCTCCTTCGGCTCGCTCCTGGTCGGGGCGCTCTAAACGTCAGCTGGACAGGCATAGGATGGCTACGCCGGCCAGGATGACCAGGAGGGCGCCTGCCTTGGGGCGGATATGGCTGTCCTGGAAGACGACCGACCCGACCGTGAAGGCCAGCAGCACATTCGACCGGCGGATCAGGGAGACGATCGAGATGGGCACGCCGGGTTCGCTGAGCGACTTGAAATAGAGCCAGTCCGCGCCCACCAGGAGCAGCCCCACCGCCGCGATGCTCCAGCGCCAGCGGAACGGCGTCCGCTGCAGTCGGGCGGCCCGCTGCAGCAGCCAGGCGGCCCCGAGCACGACGACCAGATCGATGCAGAACCAGAATTGGACCGTGTCCCGCGGCAGTTGGCAGGTTTGTAGCAGGAATTTGTCGTACAACGCCGAAGCGGCGCCCAGCAGGGTCGCCCCGAAGGCCATGAACACCCCGGCATGTTTCGTGAAATGGATGCCTTCCTTTTTTCCAGCCAGAGAGAAGAGGCCGTACCCGGCCAGGACGGCCGCGATTCCGGCCGCCTGCCACAGGGTCGGCCGCTCGCCGAACAGCAGGATCGCTCCCAGGAGGGTCCACACCGGGGCGCTGGCGCGGATGGGGGACATGATGGTGATCGGGAGCGACCGCATGGCGTAATAGGCCAGGATCCAGGAGCCCGCCACCAGCAGCGTCTTGAGAACGATCAGGGCAAACGGAACCGCACCGACGGACAGCACCTCCTCCACCCGGCCGCCCAGCAGCACGGCCGCCACCAGGGCGGCGGAGCCGATGGCCGTTGCCCAGAACAGGACCGGCATGACGGCGTTCCGGTGAACGGCATGTTTCTTGGCGACATCGTACAGGCCCAGGCCCGCGGCCGACGCCACCACCAGGGAAATCCACATAATACCGGCCTTTCGAAAACCGCCATCTTGCGGAGGGGCCTGCGGGAAGTCAAACCGAATTCTTTCCTTTTCCCGAACCATCCGGTAGGATTGCCGGAAATCATGGGAGATTCCACGTGAAACACTGGCAGTTGCGTTACCGGCACATTCATCTCGATTTTCATACCTCCCCGGATATCCCGGGAATCGGCTCTTGTTTTGACAAGGCCCAGTGGCAGTCCGCGCTGAAGACGGGCCATGTCAATTCGATCACCACTTTTTCGAAATGTCATCACGGCTGGAGCTACCATCCCACCACGGTCGGCAAGACGCATCCGAACCTGTCATTCGACCTCCTGCGCGCGCAGATGGATGCCGCCCACGAGATCGGGGTCAACATCCCCATCTACCTTTCGGCAGGCGTGGACAACGTGGCGTCCCAGGCACATCCCGAATGGCGCGAGATCGGCATCGACGGCCGCTACATCGGCTGGACGGGCGCCATCAATCACCCCGGCTTTCACAAGATGTGTTTCAACACGCCGTACCTGGAGTACCTGTGCCGGCAGATCGAGGAGGCGGTGACCCTGTTTCCGGAGGCGGAAGGCGTGTTTCTGGACATCATTTCCCAGAACGAGTGCTGCTGCACCGCCTGCATGGCCTACATGAAGGAGAAGGGGCTGGATGCGGACAAGCCCGCCGACCGGCAGGCCTGCGCCGAGGCCGCCCTGCTGCGCTACTACCGGATGACGACGGCCGCCTGCCAGTTCAAGAATCCGGATATGCCCGTCTTCCACAACAGCGGGCATATTCCCCGCGGGCGCCGCGACATTCTTCCCTTTTTCTCCCATCTCGAGCTCGAGTCGCTTCCCACCGGCGGATGGGGGTATGACCACTACCCGCTGTCGGCGAAGTACTGCCAGCACTTGGGGCTCGATTTCCTCGGCATGACGGGCAAGTTCCACACGACCTGGGGCGAATTCGGGGGCTTCAAGCATCCCAACGCCCTCCGCTATGAATGCGCGGCCATGCTGGCGTTCGGGTCCAAGTGCAGCATCGGCGACCAGTTGCACCCGTCCGGCTTCATGGATCCCACAACCTACGCCGTCATCGGCGCCGCGTATGCCGAAGTCGAGAGCAAGGAGCCCTGGTGCGAGGGGGTCGAACCCGTCGCCGATATCGCCTTGCTGTCGAGCGAAGCCGAGCAGCCCGCGCACGCCCGGAAGAGCCTGGCCGACGTCGGGGCCGGCCGCGTTCTGCTCGAGGAGCATTTCCTGTTCGACCTGATCGATCGGAACATGCCGCTGGACGGCTACAAGCTCGTGATCCTGCCGGACGATATCCGGATCGACGCGGACCTGAAGCGGCGGCTGGACGCTTATCTCAAGAAAGGCGGAAAGCTCCTGCTGTCGGGCGACAGCGGACTGAACAAGGACGGCGAAGGCTTCGCCCTGGATATCGGGGGCGTGGACCAGGGCCTCAGCGAGAACCAGCCGGATTATCTCGAGTGCGGCCCCAAGCTGGCGCTGCCCTTCATCCAGAGCCCGCTGGTCATGTATGTCCGGTCCCGCCAGGTCAAGCCGGTCGATGGGGAGGTTCTGGCATCGATCCGGAAGCCCTATTTCAACCGCACCTGGCGCCATTTCTGCAGCCACCAGCACGCGCCGCCGGCCGAGCTGACTCCCTATCCGGCCGCCCTGGCCAAGGGGCCGATCCTGTACCTGGCCCATCCGGTGTTCACCCATTACGCCGCCTCCGGCGCCGTGGCCCACCGGGATTACGCGGCCCGGGCGATCCGGCATCTGCTGGGCGAGGAAACGCTGACGACCACGCTGCCCTCCACGGCGCGCGTCTCCCTGATGCGCCAGCCCGCCCTGAAGCGGCTGGTGCTGCACCTGCTGTTCGCCAACACGGTGGCGCGAGGCAGTTCCCATGCCTATTCGCCGGAAGGTTACGTGCAGGGGGGCCGGCCGATCGAGGTGATCGAGGAGCTGCTTGCGCTGCACGACACGAAGGTCACGCTCAAGGCCCCCGGGGTCGCCCGGGCCACCCTTCAGCCGCAGGGGGAGGCGTTGCCGTTCTGCCGGAACGGGAACGAGATCGCATTCACGGTTCCCCGGTTCGCCTGTCACCAGATGATTGTGCTGGAATGACGGCGGCGCAGCCCACTCCGATCAACATGGCGGAAGCCATCGTTGATCCGTTCTGGGATCCCGAACTGAGCGAGCTGCCGGCCTGGCGCATCCGGCCTGGCGCGGCGCACGGCCTCCGTGTCAACCAGGCCTGGTGCTGGGTCACCTTCGAGTGGGCGCGCAAGCCCGCCCGCGGGGCCGCCCTGGCGATGGAACGCACCCGGCGGATTCCCTGCGGGGACTATGACCGGTTGATCCTCTCGATCATGCCCCCGCATGCCGCCCGGGTGACGATCCGCCTCCTGACGGACAGGGGGCCGGTTGAGAAGCGCCATGTGCAGGCGGACGCCCGGAAAGCGGAAATTGCCGTTCCCCTGCGCGGGGCGCGGGAGATCCGGAAGATAACGGTGCTTATCGAGGCCGGAGCGGACGGGATCGGAACGGGGTGGATCAACTGGATCGGCCTGCAGCATGCCCGGCGGCTCCGGTTTGCCGAGGCGGAATGGAATCGGTTCGATTCCGCCTGGGACAAGCGCCTGCGGCCTGACGGCTATACGCCGGCCTGGAGCGGCGGACGCCTGCTGGCGGATCCGCCCCTCTGGAAAAAGCTCGTCGCCCGGCATGCGGCCCATGTCCGGCGCCAGGGGTCGTCGCCCTTCCTGGAGGCCGCGAAACCGTTCCTGGCCCGCGACCCGGAAGGGCTGATCGGCGATTATATCAACTTCTGGAACGATACGCGGTATTGCCGGAACCGTGAATTCGGCCGCCAGCTGCTGCACCCCGGCCCGTCGGGCGCGCTTCCCGTGGCGGCCTTCCTGTCCCGGGATCCGGCACTGCTGCGGCGCGCGGCCCGCCATGCCCTGGCGATCGGGCTGTGCGGCCACTGGGACGACGGCATGATCTGCCGGTTTCCGGGCGGTACCTTCGAGCATCGCTCTTTTGTCCAGTCTCTCTGCGCCCACGAGGTGGCCCTGGCCCTGGATTTGTGCGGGGAATGGATGACCGCTCAGGCCCGCGCGTTCCTGATGCGCCGCCTGGCTGAAGAGGGGCTGGCGTCCATCACCTTCAACACCTGGGCCCATCCCTATATCCACGACTGCAACCAGCTGGCCTGGTTCTCGCCGGGCCGCATGGCGGCCTATGCGGCGCTGGCGCCGCACTGGCCCCGCACGGCTGAGTATATGGATATCGCCTATCGCGAGCTGGTGGACAGCCTGGAGAAAACCGTTCTTCCCGACGGCGGATACGGCGAAGGCCCCACCTATTTCCGCTGTGTCGGCCGGGATGGCGGCCAGGCCTTGTATTACTACAGCCGGGCGAAGGGGATTGATTTCAAACGGCTGCTGCCGGACGCGTTCCGCCGGGCCGCGTCGCTGGGCGCCCTGGTCGAGTCGACCGTTCCCGGGCAGGATGTGATCCCCATCTGCGATGCCGGTGCGGTAGCGGAATCCGATCTGCTGGGGGTCATGGCCTACGCGTCGCCGCGGAGCCGGTGGCACGCGATGTTCCGGAAAAAGCTGGCGAGAAGCGAGGGCATGCCCGACTCCATCCTGCCCCTGATCATCCAGGAAACCCTCAGCGGCGAACCGGACCCGCAGCCGGCCCTGGTCCGGATGCCCGTTATGGGGCCGGTGGCGTCCTTCCGGATGCACCGGGGCGAACCCGTCAAGCTGCTGATCATGGGCGGACAGAAAGGCGCCGGTCATACCCATGAGGACAAGGGCAGTTTTGTGCTCGAATATGCGGGCGACACCTATGCCATGGATCCCGGCACCTGCGATTACAGCCATCCCCTGGCCCTGCAGCTCAAGTTCGCCCAGCGCCATAACATGCTGGCGCCGGAGGACGTCCGCGGCCGGGCGGCGCCCCGGTGTCCGCTGCCCGCCGATGTGAAACCGGCGGCCCGGGGCGACCGGACCCGGTTTTGGTGCCGGATCGACTGCACCCCGGGCTGGGAAGGCTTATTCACCAAATGGATCCGCACGTGGGAATCGCCCGATCCCGGCCGCCTGGTCGTCAGCGACGTGTATGTCCTGGCCGCCGGCATGATGGCCGCCTTCTACTGGAGCACGCGCCTGCCCGTCAAGCTCGGGAACGGGCTTGCCGTCATCACCGGCCGGCGGAGCCGCCTGGAGCTGGTCATCCCGCCCGGCTGCGACGCCTCGCTCGACGAGCTGCCGCTGCTGGACGGAACCGTCCAGCGTCGCCTCGTGTTCCGAAAGAAGGGACAGACGGGGCGGCTGCGCGTGGAGGCGCGGCTCGTGCCGGGTTAGGGGTCAGGCGAAGCAGAGGTCAATGACCTCGTCGAAGGTTCCGATGAAATGCGGATCGAGCCCTTTGCGGATGTGTTCGGGCAGTTCGTCGAAGTCTTTTTTGTTCTCGTTCGGGAAAACGAGCGTTTTCACCCGGGCGCGGCGCGCGGCGATCGTCTTTTCCTTCACTCCGCCGATGGGCATGACCAGGCCTGTGAGGGATAGTTCCCCGGTCATGGCCAGCCGTTTGCGGATGATCTTGCCGGTGACCATGGAGTAAAGGGCCGTGGCCATCGTGATGCCGGCGGAGGGGCCGTCCTTGGGCGTCGCCCCGGCCGGCACGTGGAGATGGACGAGGTTGTTCTCGAAGAAATCCTTGTACTGCTCGACGGGGCCCAGTTTGCCCCGCACCACGCTGAAGGCGATCTCCGAGGACTCGACCATGACCTTGCCCAGCTGGCCGGTCTGCTTGAACCCCGGCGTTTTCGAGGGAATGCTGGCGGCCTCGACATACATCGTGGCGCCACCCATGCTGGTCCAGGCCAGGCCCATGACGATGCCCGGCTTGCGCTGGCTGAAGGGATCCGTGTCGGTGAAGACCCGCTTGCCCAGAAAGGCATCCACCTTTTCCGGGGTCACATCGATTTTCCGGGTCGAGCCGCCGACGATGGCCTTGGCGGCCTTGCGGAAGATCTTGCGGATGCCGTTTTCCATCGAGCGCACCCCGGGGTCGCGGGCGTAGCCGTCGATGATCTCGCGCAGCGCCGTATCCGAAATGATGATTTTCGCCGGGGTCAGGCCGTGCTCCCTGAGCTGGCGCGGAATGATGTGGCGCTTGGCGATCTGGAGTTTTTCCTCGAGCACGTATCCCGACAGGTTGATGATCTCCATGCGGTCCAGGAGGGGCGGGGGGATGGTGTCCGACTGGTTTGCCGTGCAGATGAACATGACCTGCGAGAGGTCGAAGCGGACGTCCATGTAGTGATCGAGGAAATCCTTGTTCTGCTCCGGATCGAGCACCTCGAGCAGGGCCGAGGCGGGATCGCCCTGGAAGCTGGCCCCGATCTTGTCCACCTCGTCCAGCATGATGACGGGATTGCGGGTGCCGCAGACCTTGAGGGCCTGGATGAATTTGCCGGGCATGGCCCCGATGTAGGTGCGGCGGTGGCCGTTGATCTCGGCCTCGTCCTTCATCCCGCCCAGCGAGAAGCGGTAGAATTTGCGGCCGACGCTCTGGGCGATGGCCTGGCCGATCGAGGTCTTGCCGACGCCCGGGGGGCCGATCAGGCAGATGATCGAGCCGGAAATCTTGCCCTTCAGGATGCCCACCGACAGGAATTCAAGGATGCGCTCCTTGACGTCCTCCAGCCCGAAGTGGTTCTCGTCCAGCGTCTGGCGCGCCTTCTTGATGTCCAGCGCGTCCTTGGATTCGACGCCCCAGGGCAGGGAGGTGATCCAGTCCAGGTAGTTGCGCGATACGGCATATTCCGGGGACGCCGGCTCCATGACGCCCAGTTTCTCCATCTCCTCGTCCACCCGCTTGCGGGCTTCCTCGCTGAGTTGCAGG
Source organism: Kiritimatiellia bacterium (assembly GCA_044346855.1). GTDB lineage: Bacteria > Verrucomicrobiota > Kiritimatiellia > CAIKKV01 > CAIKKV01 > CAIKKV01. Next base: position 22,623 of record JBIIYJ010000022.1, on the reverse strand, counting down.
CTTTCAAGGCGCTTGTGAAAGCGGTCTAGCTCTGTTTCCTTGCCCTCCTTTTCGATGCCAAGCTCCTTCTTGATCATCTTGAGCTGCTCGCGCAGGAAAAACTCGCGCTGCTGCTTGGACAGCTTGTCCTCGATCTGCTTGTTGATGTGGACCTTGAGTTTCGAAATGTCCACTTCCCGGGTCAGCAGGGACAGGGATTTCTCGATCCGCTCGCGGATGCTGAAGGTTTCGAGGATCACCTGGAGTTCCTTGCCGTCAGCCGTGGTCAGGGCGGCCGCGAAGTCGGCCAGGCGCCCGGGGTCGTTCAGGTTGGAGTGGGAGAGAAAAAGGCGGAGCTCTTCCTTGAAGAGCGGGTTGAGGTTGAGCAGTTCCTTCATCGAGGAGAGGATCGACTGGGAATAGGCCTTTAGCTCGTTGTTGCTTTCCATCTCCGGCTCGGAAATATGCTTCACCTCGGCCCGGACGAAGGGTTTTTCCGTCGTCACCTTTTCAATCTTGAAGCGGCCCATCGCGGCCACGACCACTTGCATCGGGCCATCCTCGTCGGCCCGGCCGACCTGGGCGATCTCGGCGATCGTGCCGATCTCGTAAAGGTCGGCCGCCTTGGCGGGGCGGGGGGGCTCCCCGGGTTCGCGGTTTTTCAACAGTACGAGCCCGACGAAGCGGGAGCGGCTGTCGACGATTTCGCGAACGAGCGCCTGGTAATGGTCGTCCACGGCGAGCGGAACGACCATGCCCGGGAACACGGGCCGGTTAGGCAGGGGCAGCAGGGGCAGCACCTTGGGGAAGGTGAAGCGGGCCGGTATGACAAGATGATCCTCGGGGCGGGGCTCGGACTCCGGCTGGGGGGGCTTGACCACCTCCACGTCGCCGTTGCTTTTCTCTTCTTTTTCTGACATGTCCCTGGCCTCCATTACGCATGCATGCGGGCATTATGTCAGGGACCATTCAAACTGACAAGTCCGGGAAGGTCAGCTGTTCACCCCACGAGCATTTCCGTTCCTGATTAAAATCGATTGTGAAGGCGGCCGGTCTTTCGGTATAATAGGCCTGAGAAAGGTCCGCCATGTCCCGCATGTTAAGCACAACCCCCTCCGGCACATCCACGAACCCCCTCGGGGCGTCCTCCTGGACCGTGTCCGGCGTTCAGTATGACCATGCCGCCACCAAATTCTGGTCCGCCCTGATCGACGAGGTGGCCGAGGACTTCCCGGACGCCGACGCGGTGAGCGTGGAGGGCTTCTGCGATGATCTGCTAGCCCCCGAGATGCTCGATCCGACAGCCCTGTTCACCGAGGAGCTCGAGTCGCTCGAGAACGACGAGGCCATGGACGAGACCCTCCAGGAGGTCGCCCAGGAGCTTGAATTGATCGGGCCGCCGCCCATGGTGCACGCGGTGGTATGGTCCAAGGGCCGCACGCTATGCAGCCGGGACCTTCCGGCGGATGTCATCGACGCCGAGCTGCTGCCCATTTTCCTGGTCTGGCCGCTCGAATGGGCGGGCCTTTCTGAATTCGGCTGGAACCGCAAGGACGTGGCGGGCGGGTTTTCCGCCGCCGACGATGCGCGGGGATATCGATACGAAGTCCAGTTCACCCTGACGAACAGCCATGTCCGGGAAGGCTTGTTCCACCGGCGCATGAATCTCGCGATCCGGCGCCATTCCGCCGCCTGAGCTTCACGCCTCGAAGCCGCGCCAGAACGCCTCCACCCGCGCCGCGGGATCGTCCGCATCAACGATTTCGTCCTTCCAGAACAGGGGGAATTTTTCCCGGTAGAGCTTGGACTGGAAACGCCGGCCGATCAGCATGACGAAGCCGCGGTCCTTTTCGGAGCGGATGACCCGCCCCCCGGCCTGGACGGCGCGGACCACGCCGGGGGTCACGTAGGCCAGCTCAAACCCCTTGCCCTTGCCGTCGTGGCTTTCATAATAATTCTCCAGCACTTTCAGCTCCGGGCAGACCATGGGCAGGCCCGGCCCGACGATGAACGCGCCGATGGCCAGGTGGCCGGGATAGTCCACCCCTTCCGCGAAAACCCCGCCCTGGACGCCGCACAGCAGCAGCGTGTCGCGCGTGTTATCCGCCAGCCGCTTCAGGACCGGCTCGGTCTTCATGGCGGGCTTCTGGAGGATCACCTGGTAGTCGCCCGCCGGGAAGCGGGCCGTCACCATGTCCCTAAAAGCGAAACTGGGGAAGAACACGAGGTAGTTTCCCCGGCGCAGCGCCGCCGTCCTGACGATCAGGTCGGCGATGGCCGCGGCGTCCCGCTCGCGGGCCTTGAACGAGGTGTCGACCGACGGCACGGCGAGAATGAGCCGGTTTTCGCGCGGGAAGGGAGACGGCAGTTCCAGGACGGCCGAGGCCGCCTCCTCCACGCCCAGCAGCCGGGCGTAGTAGGGGAAGGGGGTCATCGTGGCGCTCATGAACAGGGTGAAGGCGAAGAGGTCGCACTGCGGCTTGACGAAGGCCGCCGGGTTGAGGCAGACCATCCGGAGTGAATCCTTGCCCCAGAGCGAGGCGAACAGCTCGGGCTCGCTGCCGGCGCAGAGGCAGAAGGTGCGGAGCGTGTAAAGGGCCTCCAGGAGCGGGTCGGGCCCCAGGCGCCCCCCCTCGCCCTTCCGGGGGCGTTCGCGGGGGAAGAGGGACGGCCGGCTGGCCAGCGCCAGGAAGCAGTTGTAGAGGACGGCGTCGAGGGTCTCGCCGATCGTCTCGAAAAACGGGCGGTCGACCTCGGCCGTGAAGACGGAGACGCCCTCGTTTTCCTCCTGGATCGCCTGCCAGGCCGCCCGCTGGTGGCGGCAGACCGAATCGAGCAGCTTGCCCGTCTCCCGCAGCGGCTCCGACTCGTGCCCGAGGCAGACGGTGGCCATGCGGTCCATGGCGGCGATGTCCAGCTGGGGGGAATAGAAGTCCGCGACCCGGCCGGCCAGGTTGTGGGCCTCGTCGACGACGAGGTAGAGCGGCCTATCCCTGATTTCGAGAAGCATCTTCAGCGCCACGCCCGGATGGAACACATAGTTGTAGTCGGCCACGATCGCCGACGCCCGGCGGGCCAGCGCGAGCGTGGTCTCGAAGGGGCACAGGTCGGCTTCCAGCGCGGCGCGGGTCACGGCTTCACCCGTCAGGACGGGCGTTTCCATGAGCCGCTGCTCGATCCCGGAGGCGGTCAGGCGGTCGAAGAACGAATCGATGAGTGGGCACCAGCCTTCCACGCACTTCCATTCGTTGAAGGGGCACGAGCGGTCCTTGGCGGTCAGCTGGACCGCCAGGGCGCCGCCGCCCGCCGGCAGCATCGCGGATAGCGTGCGGAGGGCCAGCTCCTGCTGGGAGACGCGGGAGGTGAGGAAGAAGACGATGCCGTTGTTTTCCAGCGCCCGACGGAGGACCGGGTAGAGGGCCGCGGCGGTTTTGCCCGTGCCCGTGGGAGCCGAGCATAGCAGGGTTCGCCCGTCGTCGCACGCGGTGCCGATGTCGTGAACCAGCACCTTCTGGGGCTCCCGAAGGTTCGCATGGGGAAACGGCAGGCGGGCCGCCAACTCGCGGCGGCGAAGGCGGTCGGAGGCTTCCTGCTCGACCTCGTCGACCAGGCAGTCGATCCGCTCGAGGATCAGCCGGCCCGCCGCCTCCTCGTCGAACGGCACCTCGAACGCGCGCGTGCGCAAGTCGGTCGCCTCGATGTAGATGACCCGGCAGGCGGCGACGGGCGTTCCCGTCCGCTGGAGGAGAAGCGCGTAAAAGGCGGCCTGTTCGGCGTGGGAGGGGTCGAGGGACCAGGCCGCGGTGCCGATGCCGGGGAGGAGCAGGGATTTGATTTCCTCGACCTCGACCGTTTCCTGGCCGGCACGGCGCCGGATGCGGTCGATCCGCCCCTCCACCCGGACCTGGAGGCCCCGGTGCTGGAAGGCGGCCGTGACGGGAACCTCGGTCCGGAATTCGACGCCTTCCTCGTCGGCGGACGCGCTCGCGTGGACGCGGGTTCCGGCCAGCATCCGGAGCGAGCCGCCGAAGCCTTCGCGCGTGGCGGGGGTCAGCGGGCTGCAGATCAGGTCGGAAACGCTCAGCAGCAGCAGGTGGTTGGTTTCGTCGTAACGCCGCATCGGCACTCCTGGAATTCAGTCGGGCAGAGGAGTATAGCAGCTCTGGCCCGGCTATCCCAGCACTTCCAGCGGAATGATGGAAAGGGCGGCGTCTTCCTTGCTGACCGTATAAATGATGTAGAGGTTGCCGTTGTGCTCGATTGCCGAGGGGTAGCTCCACTGCGGCGTCTTGCGGAAGCGGCAGGGAGAGACGCCCTCCCGGATGCGCCAGAGGCTTGTGAAATACGGTTCGCCCGCCCGGGCCACGGCCAGGGTCAGCCAGTTCCGGTCGGGCGGCGGATTGGAAATCAGGACGCGGCGCCCGTCGCTGAGGGTGTCGGCGAACGGCTTGGCCGAGGTCATGGGGAAATTCGTGGGCTGGACCGGCGACCAGGTTTCGCCGTAATCCTCGCTCCGCGAGCCGATGGCCGTCGGGAGAGCCTGCGTGACGATGGGGTACCAGCCCTTCAGCGGGGGCTGGCGGTAGTGGCCGCGGGCGATGGCGGTGAGCCGGGGGCCATCCACGAGCACGGTCGTTTCGGGATAGCGCAGGCCGAGGCCTTCCGGGAGCGGAACGGCCACCCGCCGCCAGCGGGAAAGGTCGTCGCCCGCGCTGATGGCCATGGCCGGCTGGCCGTCGAAGGTGGTCTCTCCGGCCAGGATCCAGTTGCCGTTGTCGAGCCGCTTGGGGCGGTCGAACGGGATGAAATCCGGGAGCAGGCAGCCGCGGGAAGTCCAGTTCCCGGTGGCGTCGTCGTGCTGGAACCATTCCATGGCCTGGCGCACGAGCCCGCGCGCGATGGCGTCCATGTCGTGGCGGTAGGGTTCGTCGCTCAGCCGGTCCCAGCGGGCGACGAAGGCGTTCAGCCTGCCGCCGGCGGCCAGGAACACGCCGTGGTTGTGGGCGGCGGCGGGGCCGCCGGGGGCGATCGTCCGGACCGGCTCCCACGTTTTGCCGCCGTCGGGGCTCCGGCGGCCGCGGTAGACTTCGTCGGTGATGTTGGTTTCCTTCAGGGGGCCGTTGGCCCAGCCCGCGAAGAGGGCTCCGCCGTGGAAGGCGAGCGCGGCCTCGTGCAGGTAATGGTACTCGCCTTCCACCGCCCTCTCGACGGTGAGGTGGGTCACCTGCCCGAGCAGGGGAATGGCGGGCGGGGCGGGGATCGGGCGGCCGGGATCCCACAGGAGCATGGGCTCGTGGGGGATCATCCTGCCCGTTCCGCCAGGGGTTTGCCGAAGCAGCGGGCCAGGTGGTCGGCCCCGAAGGGGCGGGAGAATCGCGACACCAGAAGCGTGGTGAGGATGGCGATGGGGAGGGCGATCAGCGAGGGGTCCACATAGGCCCACACGATCGGCCCGGCGTGGCTGAACACCTCGGTTCCGTTTTCGATACGGATGCCGAGCGAGCGGACGCCAAACCATTTCTGGCACACGGTCAGCGAGGTGGCGATCTTCTCCTGCATGAAGAGCATCCAGAAGAGGCTGGTGAGCGTGCCCGCCGCCATGCCCGCGAGGGCTCCGGCGCGGGTGATGCTCCGGATCCAGAGGGCGCCCGCGTACATCGGCAGGAAGGCGGAGGCGCAGAGGCCGAAGAAGAGGCTGGTTCCGCGGGCCACGATTTCCGTCCCCGTCTTCCCCAGCTTGCTCTCGAGCAGCAGGCCGAGCCAGACGCTGAACAGGATGCCCAGGACCATGCCGAGGCGGGCGATCCGCATCCCGCCGCCCCGGGGGGAGCGGTTGAGGCTCTGGTCCATCAGGTCGCGGCCGAGGGACGTTCCGATGGTGTGGAACTGGCCGCTCAGCGTGCTCATGGCGGCGGAGAGCAGGGTGACCAGGAACAGGGCGCTGAACCAGGCGGGCAGGGCCTCGGTCACGTACATCGGGATGATGCGCTCCACGTCGCCGCCCGCCGCGGCGATGGCGATTTTCCCGCCGTGCATGTGGGTGTAGACGTTGGTCAGGGGGCCGACGATGTAGGCGATGCCGACGGTGAGCAGGATGAACAGGCCGCCCATGGAGACGGCGCGGTTGAGCTCCTTCTCGCTTTTCACGGTCATGTAGCGGACAACGAGCTGCGGCTGGGCCAGCACGCCGACGGAGACGCCGGCCATGATGGTGCCGACCAGGTTCCACCACATGTAGGAGCCGAACGCGGGGAAATGGGTCCAGCCCTGGTGGCCCTGGGCGGCCAGCTTCGGAGGCACGAGGGGCTGCAGGGCGGCCAGCTTGGTGTAGGCGGCCTTGAAGCCGCCTAGGTTGACGTAGGTCAGCGCCAGGAGGGCGATCATGCCGGCCACCATCACCGTGGCCTGGAAGGCGTCGGTATACATGACGCCCTTCAGCCCGCCCAGCACCACGTAGATCGCCACGATGGCGGCAAACAGAAGCAGGGCGGTTTCATAGGGAATCCCGATGTGGGTGGCGAAATACTTCGAGGCGCTCATCAGGACGGCGGAGGCGTAAAGGGGCATGAAGAGGAAAATGATCGAGGCCGCGGAGCCCTGGATCAGTCGGGACTGGTAGCGCCGGCCCAGCAGTTCGGGAAAGGTGTGCGCGTCCAGCCGAAGCCCGAGGCGGCGGGTCGGCATCCCGAACACGACGAAGGCCAGGAAGATGCCCACGAAGATGTTGGTGAACGTCAGCCACATGAGCCCCATGCCGTAAACGGCGGCCACGCCGCCGAACCCGACGATGGCCGAGGTGCTGATGAAGGTGGCGCCATACGACAGGGCCATGACATACGGATGCGTCTCGCGCCCGCCAAGCAGGTAGTCCGTGACGCTGCGCGTGCCCTTGAACCCCCGCCAGCCGAGAAAGCCGACGATGGCAAGGTAGGCGAACACTAAAATCAGGGTGGCAAGCTGGGTATACTGTCCCATCGGGGGCTCCTTGTTACTTGCGGGTTTCCTCGTCCTCTTCAGCGGCCCACTTCGCCACCTCGGCGACGGGTTCGTCGGGACGTCCTGTCTTGTTCCAGTAGAGAATGCCCCAGACCACGCATAGGAGCGCGCTCAGCAGGGATAGTATGAAGCCCGTGAGAACGGCCGGAGAAATGTCTTCCATCGCGCACCTCCTTTAGCTGGCCTGATCAGATCCGGATATAAACAGCCAATTATGGTTCTTGCGCGAGGGAAGTCAAGTCTGCCGGAACAGGAATCGGTGATCGGTATTCAGTGATCAGTAATCCGTGATCGTGATCGTGATCGTAATCGTAATCGACCGCGCATTTGAGTTGCCGCGACGATTACGATCACGATCACGATCGCGACTACGACAATAACAAGTGTCAAGAGCTGAACGCCCGCCCGCGGCCAATTGGTCCCAGGCGTCAGAAGCCGAAGGCGGGGCGCTCGGCCTCCCGGCCGGATTCCAGCGAGAGGAGCGCCAGCGCCAGGTAGCCGACGCCGTCGACGGATTCGTAGGCGTGCCCGCCGGGATAGCCCTGGAACAGGCCGTTCTCGAACAGGACGTCCACCGCCTCGCCGGCGACGTTCCGCGCCGAGGCTAGCAGGCCGGCGTCGCCGAGCTCGCGCCCCGCGCGCGTCAGCAGATGAAGGCAGCGCCCGTAATTTTCCGCGTACGACCAGCCGCCTGCGAGGGCGGGGCGGGTGGCGAGCGCGTCCGCGGCAAAGTCTTGAACCGCTTTCAGGAACACAGGGTCGCGGGTCAGCCCGTGGAGCGTGAGGCAGGCTTCCGCCGCGGCCATGGGGTAGTCGTGCGTCGGCCACTGGTCCGTGTTCCAGGCGTTGGCGTAAAGGCGGGGCCAGTAGCCGGGTTTGGCCGGGGCCACGGGCGCGCCGTCCTCCACCCTGACCTGGCCGAAAAAGCGGCGCGACCCCGCGTCGAACGCGTGAACGGCGTACGACCGGACTGCTCCGGCCGCCATGTCCGTGAACTCCGGGGTTGAGGCCCAGGCGCCCGCCCGGAGAAGCGATTGCGCCCAGACCCCGATCTCGCTGGTGGATACCGCGGCGTCCCAGCGCCCCATGTCGGGCTCGTTCCGCACAAGGCCGGTGGAGGCCCCCCGGTGCCCGTAGCTGTAGGAGGCGATGCGCAGCGCCTGATCCAGGAGTTCGTGGTCGCCCGTCCGGCTGTACAGCCAGGCCAGCGATTCGACCAGGATCCCGCCCGATTCGATGAAGGCGTGGCCGCGCTTGCCGTCGTCGTGCCGGTTGAAGCCGCCGGTCACGGGATCGTAAACGTGCCGGCGCGCCATGGTCTTGATATACGCGTAGGTCCGCTCCGGATCCTGGTTCCAGAAGAAGTCCCACACCGGGGTGAGCGGCCGCAGTTCGTGGACCCCCCCGTGAAAGGAAACCACCGTTTTCTCGAACACGTCGTAGTACTGGTGGTTGCCCCATTGGAACAGGCCGTTCTCCGCCACGCAGCGGTCCAGGAAGGATTCGACATACCGGTCGGCCGCCCCCGCGTAGCGCGCGTCTCCGGTCAGCTCGGAGAGCCGTTCCGCCGCGGCGAGAAGGGGCATGTCCCAGTAAAGGGTGCTCCCCCGGGGCGCGCCGATCAGCCGGTAAACCCGGCGCGGCGCCTCGGCGCCTTCCGGTCGCCGGCCGGTCCGCGTATCCACGACGCTCGGCCACATGGGTGTGGCCGGATCGTCGATGGCCGCGATCACGCCGCGCAGGTGGCTTTCCAGTGTAGGCAGATAGGACAGCATGCGATGTTCCTCGATGACGGATGACCGGTTGGCTTCCTGCTCAGGCCCGCCGCTCGCGGGTTCCGGTTGCCAGGAAGATGGCGTATTGCCGGCTCCCCCCCGATGGGGTGGGCTTGATGAGGCGGTAGGCGCGGCGGGTCGAGCAATCCGTGAAGCCGGCCGCCCGCAGCCATCCGAGCACCGCGGCAGGATCGAGTCCGTGGTGGAAGACGCCGGACGGATCGGAGTGGAACGAGCCGTCTTCCGGTTCAAGATCGGCCAGGGCGATCCAGCCTCCGGGGCGAAGGGTGTTCCGCAATTGCCCGATGGCGGCGGGCACGTCGGGGAGATGGTGGAGGACCATCGAGCTGACGACCAGGTCGAACCCGGCCTGCGGAAGCGGGGCGGAGCCGTCGGCCAGCATCGTCTGCACGTTCGGGATGCCGTTCGCTTTCAGCTTGTCGTTCAGCACGCGCAGCATTTCCGCGGAGGTGTCGACGGCCGTGATGCTGGCAAGGTCGGGAAGCAGGGCCAGGGAAACCAGGCCGGTGCCGGCGCCGAAATCCAGCGCCGCCATTCCGGGGCGAAACGGAACGGCTTTGCGGATTTCGTCGGCCACGGCGCGGGCGAGGGCGACGCGGGCGGGGTTGGCATCCCAATCCGGGGCCTGCCGGTCGAATCGGGAGCGGGTATCCGGGTTGTCGGTCATCCCTGTGTTATCGGTTATTTTGACGGTTCTGTCCATCCTGATCCGTTTGCGTAGGTGTCGATCCAGCAAACCAATTATTGAATTGCACCCCTGTTTTCGCTACGTTGGCAGGATGGAGAAAGGGTCCGCCATGGAATTTCACATCTCGCCCGCTGGAAACGACACGTGGGATGGGTCCCGGCCCCGCTCCAGGAAAGGCGCGCCCGGCGGCCCCTGGGCGTCCCCGGCCGGCGCCTTGAAGGCGCTGGCCTCCCTGAGGCGGCGCGGCCTGCTGACCGGCCCGGTCACGGTGTGGGTGGGCGGGGGGCGGTACGAGCTGGCGCAGACGCTCGTGATCAAACCCGAGGATACGTGGCCGGTCACGTTCAGGGCGCGCCCCGGCGAAAAGCCTGTTTTCAGCGGCGGCAGCCGGATCACGGGCTGGAAGGTCCAGACTCTCCGGGGCAAGCCCGTCTGGACGGTCGACCTTCCCCGCGTCCGGGACGGCGCCTGGGATTTCCGTTCGCTCTACGTCGACGGCCGGCGGGCGCTGCGCCCGCGCCTGCCCCGCAAGGGTCTGTACCGCATGGCGGGCGTTCCCGGCATGCCGTTGCCCGGGGGATGGGGAAAGGGCGGGCAGACGGTTTTCGAAAGCGCGCCCGGCGAAGCCCGCCCGTTCCACAATCTCACGGACGTCGAGGTGGTCTACCTTCACTTCTGGATCGAGGAACGCTCCCCGATCGCGGCCTTCGATCCGGAAAGCCGACTCGTCACCATGACCCGCCCGAGCTGCTCGGCGCTGGTCGGGTCGTACGGCAGCCAGCTGGCCGACTACTATTTCGATAATGTGTTCGAGGCGCTGGACGAACCGGGCGAGTGGTATCTGGACCGGGCGGCCGGCCGCCTCTATTACAGGCCGCGCCCCGGCGAGAAACCGGCAACCGCCGAGGTCATCGCGCCCCGGCTCCTCCAGTTGGTCGCCTGCGAGGGCAATCCGGCCGCGGGCGCCTACGTCGAGCAGATCCGGTTCGACGGCATCACCTTCGCCCACACGGACTGGCGGCATCCCTCGGGTGACGGGGCGGAGGTGCGCGGCCACTCCCGGTTCAACCGGCACAGCCGCGGCAACCGCGCGGGGGCGTCGCAGGCGGCCTGCGACGTTCCGGGCGCTCTCGCCTTCGAGGGGGCCCGGCACTGCTCCCTGGAGAACTGCGTTCTCCGGAATCTCGGATGGTACGCGGTTTCCGTCGCGGACGGCTCCGAGGACATCCGGGTGGTCGGCTGCACGATCCGGGACACGGGGGCCGGCGGCGTCAAGCTCAACGGGGCCGAAGCCCGCGATCCCGCCGTCGCGCTGCTGAAGACGGGCGTGCACGCGGTGACGGACAACACCATCAGCGAGGGCGGGCGGATCTTCCACTCCGCGGTTGGCGTGCTGTCCATGAACGCGTACCGCGTCACCATCGCCCACAATCACATCTTCGATTATTTCTACACGGGCGTCTCCGTCGGCTGGGAGTGGGGCTACCACCAGAGCGCATCGCACAGCAACACGATCGCGTTCAACCACATCCACGACATCGGGCAGGGGCTGCTGTCGGACATGGGCGGCATCTACACCCTCGGCGTCCAGCCCGGCACCGTGATCCGGAACAACCTGATCCACGGCGTGCGCAGCGCGCATTACGGGGGCTGGTGCCTGTACCCGGACGAGGGGTCGAGCCACCTTCTGATCGAGAACAACGTCTGCTACGACGCCGACCGCCAGGCCTTCCACCAGCATTACGGCCGCGAAAACCTGGTCATCAACAACGTCTTCGCCTTCGGCAAGGACGCGGCGATGACCTATTCGCGGGGGGAAGCCCACATCGGCATCACGTTCCTGCGCAACCTGTTTGTCACGGCCGGCGTCCCGGTCGTGCAGGGCGGCTACAACATCGCGTTCGACGGCGGGCACATCCGGAGCGACTCGAACCTGTTTTACGACGTGACCGGAAAGCCGCCGGGCTTCCGCCGGGGGAAGGCCGAGGAGGCGACGGACCTGCGCGACTGGCAGGCCGCGGGCTACGACCGCCACTCGGTCGCGGCGGACCCGCTGTTCCGAAATTGGAAGAAGCGGGATTTCCGCCTGCGGCCGGGGTCGCCCGCCCTGGCGCTGGGCTTTAGGCCGGTCGACGTCAGCGGGGCGGGGCCCCGGCCACCCGGCGGGCGGGGGCCGGTGGCGGGGAGCGAACCGGATCAACTGGGCATTTGCCGATAACAGGAGGAGCGGGCCATGGCCGACTACAGACCGAAGGTGGGGTTGCTGGGTTTGACGCTTGAGTTTTACGAGTCGCTCGCGCCCGCGATCCGGGTCGAGCGGGACGCGTGGGTCCGGCGGGACGTGCTTCCGGCCCTGGCCCCCCATGCCCGCGTCGAGTATCCGGGCGCCGCCTTCCGCGCGGCCGACATCGAGGCCCGGATCCGCGCGTTCGAGGCTTCCGGCTGCGAGGCCATCCTGGTCATCCTGCTGACGTATTCCACCAGCCACTCCAGCATCCAGGCGCTGCAGGCGGCCCGGATTCCGATCCTGATCTGGAACACGCAGGAATTGTACGCCATCACGCCCGAATTCGGATCGGCCGAACTGACCGCCAATCACGGCGTGCACGGCACGTTCGACCTGGCCAACGTGCTGCTGCGGGCCGGGGTCCGGTTCGATTACGTCACCAGCCACCTGCGCGATCCGGACGGTCTCGCCGAACTGGCGGGCCTTCTGCGCGCGGCGGCGGCCGTGACGCAACTGCGCCACATGCGTCTGGGCGTGCTGGGTCATCCCTTTCCCGGGATGGGCGATTTCGGGGTCGACCTGACCTACCTGCGCTCGTCCCTCGGCCCGGTCTGCGAGACGATCACGATGAACGAATACCGGGATGTGCTGGCCTCCTGCAAGCCGGCGGCGGTCAAGGAGCTCGCGGCGCAGTATCAAAAGGATTACCAGGTGGACTCCGCCGTCACGGGCCCCATGCTGGAAGCGGCGGCCCGGGCGGAACTGGCTTTGCGCACGCTGATCCGCCAATATGAACTCGACGCCTACAGCTACCAGTTTCTCGCGTTCGGCAAGGACCGGACCGCGGAGACGATTCCGTTCGTGGCCGCCTGCCGCCTGATGTCGGAGGGGGTCGGTTTCGGCGGGGAAGGGGATGTGGTGGCCGCCGCCTTCGCGGGGGTTCTCAACCGGATGTGCACGCCCGCCGGGTTCAGTGAAATCTTCACGATAGATTTTGGGAACAACAGCCTTCTGCTGGCGCACATGGGCGAAGCCAACCCGGCGATGGCCTGGAAGGATCATCCGATCCGGCTGAAAAAACGCGGCGAACTGGTCAAGGTGACGGAAGGCCAACTCGTGCTGACATTCAATTACCAGCCCGGTCCCGCCACCCTCGCGGTACTGCGGCTAGGGGAAAACCAACGGTGGGGGGTAGTAGTTTCCCTGATGGACTTCCCGAACGATCCGCCGTTCCCTTGCGCCGATACTCCGCAAGCCCTTATCAGGCCCCGGACCGACGTCCGGAATTGGCTGACGGCGTATGCCAAGGCGGGCGGACCGCATCACCTCGCGGTGGCCCAAGGCGACGCCCGCAGCGCTCTCAAAGCCCTGGCAGGATGGGTCGGGGCCGACTACATCGAAATCTGACCGCGCTCCCGGCGGAGCGGATTTCCGCATGAAAATTTATAAAATTGTCAAACCGCCCTTGTAGTTTCCAGGGTAACCCTTATCATTTCAACAGCTGCTGTGTTATCGATGTGAACACGCAAGGGGGTGCTTTATAGTCGAGTTTGAATGGCCGGATCACGCTTTTCATTGTTCCTTTTTAAAAGAATCTATTGCCTCTCAAATACGACTCTGATAGTGTTCCCGCAATCACGACAACCAATGGAATCCTATGGTCACCTTGAAACATATCGCTGAAAAGGCCGGCGTCACCGTTTCAGTGGTTTCCCGGGCGCTCAATGCGCGCCCTGACCGGCATGCGCGGGTGGCTCCCGAAACGAAGGCCAGGATCGAGGATGTCGCGCGCCAGCTCGGATTCCGCCGGAACCGCAGCGCGGAGTTCCTGAAACGGGGTAAATCGCCGGTCATCCAGGTTTATCTTCCCTCCAACGCCTGCGGCCTGATGGCGAACCTGATTCACGGCCTTGCCGAGTCGGCAGAAACGGAAGATTTCCCCCTCAGCTTCACCTACGGCGTCTCGGAGGAGAGCTTTTCGGCTTTTCTGAAGAGTTCGATCCAGAACCGCCACTGCGGCGTCGTCGCCTTTCATCCCCGGGTACGAAGCGGTTTCTGGGATCGCATCCAGCCCGATGCCGGCGATCTGAAAATGGTGACCCTCAACCCCTGCCCGCATCTGCCGGATTGTTATCCGGTTCTCTCGGTCGGCTATGAGGAGGCCGGTGACATGGCGGCCTCCCACCTCCTCGCCCGGAACTGCTCCAGCCTGGGCGTGGTCGGGCAATGCCCACGGCGCCTCTCGGGTTTCGAAAAGTCCGCCCTGAAGGGAGGCGTGCCGGTTCAGCGCTTTGCCCCTTCCGACATGCCCTCGGTCGTCGACTGGGTCCGTTCCCGCAAGGAGCCCGCCGGACTTTTCTGCCTCACGGACATCCTGGCCCTGAAAACCATCCATTCCCTGAACGGGGCGGGTCTTCGCGTGCCGGAGGATGTGCTGGTCATGGGGCATGACAACCGCGATTTCGCCGCCCATATCGATCCGGCCCTGACCACCATCCACCATCAGTACCGCGAGCAGGGCCGCGAGGGCATCCGCACGATCATCCGGATGATGCAGAATGAAGCCGTTTCCTCGCGGGTTATTTCGCCTGTCCTGGTGGCGCGCAAAAGCGCTTGAGCCGAAGCCGTCTTTATGGTTTGATCTTCCCATGACAATCCCGCTTCCCCAGGGAACGCTGTTCGGGATCAACGTCACCGAAGGCCTTGATCGGTGCATGGATGATCGTGAGTTCTACTGGACCCAACTCCTGACCTTCCAGGAAAAGTACGGGGGCAGCGCGGAGGTGATCAAAGTCTTTCTCAAGAACGGCGCTCTGGATGAGGCTGAACTGCTTGCGCATACGATGAAGGGCACGGCCGGCATGCTTGGCCTCGAAGAGGTTCAGGCTACGGCCACGCGCCTGAACATCGCCTTGAAAGCCGCCTGCGCCAAACGAATCCTCTCGGACTCGCTTTTTGTCGATCTGGAGGATGTCCGACTGGCGCTGGAGCGGATGAGGGCCGGAATCCGGAAAATGGCCGAGGGGATGAAACCGCAATGAGTCCGTCCACCACCGCATCGTTCACGTCCCAGACCGTGAAAAACGCCCTGGCCGAAAGCGCGGCGCTGATCGCGTCACTGGCGGGCCAGGCCGAGGCGATTGCCGCCGCCGCCGCCGGTTGCGTGGAGGCGCTTAAGGCAGGCGGTAAAATCCTGACCGCCGGCAACGGAGGAAGCGCCGCCGAAGCCCTGCACATGGCCGAGGAGTTTACGGGCCGCTACAAGGGTAATCGCCCGTCCCTGCCAGCCGTTTCGCTGGTCGCCGATTGCACCGCCCTGACTTGCATCGCCAACGATTTCGGCTATGACTTCGTTTTTTCGCGCCAGATCGAAGGGCTCGGCCGGCCGGGCGATGTCCTGGTCCTCTTCAGTACCAGCGGCAATGCCGTCAACCTGGAAAAAGCGGTGGAGGCGGCCCGCGCCCGCCGGATGAAGGTGGTGTGCCTGATCGGCAAAACAGGTGGCCGGCTCCGGGGTAAGGGCGACTGGGAAATCCTGGTGCAGGGCGACCGGACGGAGCGCATCCAGGAGGCGCACCAGGTGATTCTGCACCTCATTCTCGAGGCCGCCGAGCAGGCTTTCCCGCCGGCCTGACCGCCTCAGTCGAAGGCGCCGGGAGCATGGGGCTTGAGCCGCTTTTCGATCTCCGGCTCCACCTTCCAGAAGCCTTTCAAATCCCCATATTCCTTGCGGGCCGAGGCATCGGGCGCCTGGCCGGTCCGGACGGCGCGGATCAGGAGGTTGCGGGGCGTATCCGCCGCGGCAATGAACTCCATGACTTTGACGGAATAGCCGCACAGCCGCAACGCCGCCCCCCGGAACGCATCGGTCACCAGGTCGGCCAGTCGCTCGCGCAGGATGCCGTGGCGGAATAGGGCCTTGAAGGGTTCGGCTTCCAGCGTGTGATGGAGCTCATGCTGGCAGCAGGGCGCCGAGACGATCAGCCCCGCCTTCCATTCCACTCCTCGCGCCAGGGCCAGGTCCGTGGCCGTATCGCACGCGTGCAGGCTGAGGACCAGGTCCACGGGCCCCGTCATGGGGAAATCGGCCAGTTCGGCGGCTGCAAAGTCCATGCCGCTCCAGCCGAGGCGCTCCTGCCAGAGTCGGTTGCGCGCCATCAGGTCGGCGTTCCGGTCGATCCCGGTCAGTTCCACCTTCCAACCGCGTATCTGGTGGAGATAGTGGAATACGGCAAAGCTCAAATGCGCGCTTCCGCAGCCGCAGTCGCAGATCACATACGAATCGCGCTCCGGCTTTTCGGGCAGGACGGGCTCCAGAAGGTTGAGAAAGCCGTTGATCTGCCGGTACTTGGCCTGCATGGAAGGCCGGATGCGGCCCTGTTCGTCCAGGACGTCGAGGCTCCGAAGGAAGTCGCCGGCCGTCTCCGGCGTCAACAGGTAGGCCTTCTCCCGGTCGTGGGCCGCTTGCGGGGCAGGGGTGGTGGAAGGCGGTTTGCCCCGGGACATCAGAACATGCCCTTTGCGGGTCACCTTGACATGCCAGTCGCCATCATCGCGCCGCACATGCAGGAAGGCGTAGCTCTGTTCGAGCAGCTCCCGCACATGGTCGGGCCACTCCTCCCAGGCGAGCGTGCGGGACGTTTCGCGGCCGGATTCGTGGTAGGTCGCGATTACGGCGATCGCTCCCCGGACCAGCGCCGTGCGGGCCGATACCCGGTTGCCCCCCTTCACGGAAAAAGTCAACCCCCGGAAATGGGCCGCATCGGAGGCCGCTTCGGCCAATACCTCTTTGTAATCGTCGCTCATTGGGCGGTAAACCTGTAGATCGTGGTTTGGTGATAGACTTCGCCGGGTCTCAGGACGGCGCCGCTAACGCCCGGCCGTTCGGGCCAGTTGGGCGCCCGCTGGGCTTCCAGGCAGAGGCCGTGCCGTTTTCCGTAGACCGCGCCCTGCTTGCCGCGGTCGCCTTCCGGAATGGAGTTCCCGGCATAGAACTGGAAGCCCGGCTCCGTCGTCCACATCTCCATGATGCGGCCGCTTGCCGGGTCCATCAGGGTGGCGGCTCTCCGCAGGGACCCTGAGCTGTCCCGGGGCAGCAGGTAATGATGGTCATATCCCTGGCACAGGCGAAGCTGCTCGAAGTCGGCGTCGATCTCCGCGCCAACGGCCTTGAACCGGGTGAAGTCCATGGGCGTGCCCGCGACGGGCGCCGTCTTGCCGGTGGCGATGATGTCGGCATCGTTCAGGTCGTACGCGTCGCAAGGGAGCTGCAGCCGATGCGCCAGAGCCGGCCCCGACGCATGGCCGCCAAGGTTGAAATAGGAATGATTGGTCAGGTTGCAGAGCGTGGGCCGGTCCGCAGACGCCTCATAGTCGAGTCGCAGTTCCTGGCGGGGGGTCAGGCGCGCGGTGAGCGTGACGTTGAGCGTTCCGGGGTAGCCTTCCTCGCCGTCCGGGCTGGTCCTGGAAAGGCGGACCGCCGGCCCGTCCGAATCCTCGAACGGTTCCGCGCTCCACAGCCGCTTGTTGAATCCGCAGGCCCCGCCGTGGATGTGATACGTTCCGCCGTTGAGCGCAAGCGAGTGGCGATTCCCGTCGAGTTCGAAGCGCCCCCCGGCAATGGGGCCCGCGAACCGGCCGATCGTGGCGCCGAAGGAATGCTTGTAGTCGGCCGCGCGGTCGTAGCCCAGGACCACGTCGGCCTGTCGGCCGCGCGCGTCCGGGACGCGCAGCTCGGTCAGCAGCGCGCCGTAATCGCAGATCCCGGCCTCCAGGCCGAGTCCGTTGTCAAGCGTATGCACGGACGCGCGCCGTCCGTCGGGAAGCGCGCCGAAGTCGCGGGGAGGCCGAATCATGGGGCTGTTCCTGTTTTTACTTTGCGGCCGGCGCGGGCGCCGGAGCGGCGGGCCCGGGGGCGGCGGGGGTTTGCGGCCGGACGACGGACGTCAGGCTGAGGGCGTCGGTCAACCGGGCGGCGGCGGCCTTGCGGATGGCTTCGCCGGTGACCGCTTTCAGCCGGGCTTCGGTGGTGAAGACGTAGTTGCAGCCCAGGCCGACCAGTTCGTCCATGGCGCAGGTGAAGGCGAGGGAGAGGTTGTCCTGCAGGCCCATCTGGTACTCGGATACCATTTGGTTGCGGGCCCGGTCGATCTCGTCCTGGTTCAGCCCCTTTTCGCGGATCCGGCCCAATTCGAGCCTGATCAGCCGCTCCACTTCCTCCAGCGCTTCGTCCCGGGTTCCGGCATACATGACGAAGGCGCCGACATCGGGGGCGACGCGCTCGTAGGCTCCGGCATAATAGGCCAGACCCCGTTTTTCGCGGATTTCGTCCATCAGCGTGGAGGACAGGCCGCTGAGCGCGTTCTGGAGGACCGACAGCGCGTCCCGCTCCGGATCGAGGGCGGAGGCGCCCGGGAAGCCGATCAGGACGATGGTCTGCTCGCGGGGGAGTTTGGTCTCGATCCGCGCGGGCAGGGAAGGCTCCGCCCTGGCCGGCTCGCGGGCGGGCGGCGGGTCGGCGGGCAGGCCCGCGAACTCGGCTTCGACGAGTTTTATCGCCTGTTCGGCCGTCAGGTCGCCGAACAGCGCCAGCACGAGATTGCCGGCGGCGCAGGAGCGCCGGAAGGCCGCCGCGCATTCCTTGCTCCCGAGCGCGGCCACCCCGGTCTCCGTGCCCAGCGGGTCGAAGCGGTACGGGTGACCGGCGAAGAGCTTTTCGAACAGGGCGCGCGAGGCGTGGAACATCGGCCGGTCCAGCTGCTGCCGGATCGCGGCGGTCTGGATCATTTTCTGCTTGGTCACCTCGTCTTCCGGGAAGCGGGGGTTGGTCAGGCAATCCGCCGCCACGTCCAGCAGCACGGGGAGGTCCGCCTTCAGGCAGCGCCCCTTGAGGCCGAAGCTGTTGAAGCCGGAGAAGGGGGCCAGATCGGCCCCCAGGGCTTCCAGTTCATCCGCGATCTGTTCGCTCGAGCGCTTGCCCGTGCCGCGCACGAGCAGGTCGGACATGAGGCGGTAGACGCCGTTCTGCTGCTCGGTCTCGTCCCGCACGCCGCCGCGCAGGGCGGCGCACAGGTGCACGAAAGGCAGGCGGTGGTCTTCGCGCAGCAGCAGGGTGATCCCGTTTGCCAGCACGATCCGCTGCACGGCACCGGCCGCGGCGGCGGCGGCGGGCGGGGCCGCGGCGGCGGCGCCAGGCGGGGAGAGGATGACGAGAGTGCGCTTGTCGGCCTTGAAGTAGCGGGCGCACACGTCGCGGAGCTCCGCGGGGGTCAGGGCTTCAAGGCGCTTCAAGTAGCTTTCGGAAAAGGCGAAATCGCCGGTGTAGAATTCGTCCGAGGCCAGCGAGGTGGCCTGACCGTTCGCGGTCTGGAGCGGGGAAAGCGCCTGCTGGACCATGGCCCGCCGAGCCTTCTCGAGTTCGGCCGGGGTGAAGGGCTTGTCGAGCCAGCTCTGCACTTCGGCGTCGAGGGCGGCCAGCACCTCGGCCTCCTTCTCTGGCTCGTAGGTCGCCTCGACCCCGAAGAGCCCGGCTTCCTTCGGATTGTAGGAGAACGACGAGATGCCGTCCACCAACTGCTTGCGTTCCAGGATATTCCGGACCAGGCGCGAGCTGCGGCCGTTGCCCGTGATGGCGGCGATCATGTCCAGCGCCGCGGTGTCCGGGTGCGACAGGGGCACGGTGTGCCAGCTCATCATGAGGCGCGTGACGCCGTAGTTCCCCTCCTGCCGGGCTGCGCGCGAGGTCACCTGGGGCGGCTCCTGGGGCAGCACGATCGGCGCATGCGGCTTGCGGTTGAAGGTCTCGAAGGCCTTGCGGATCAGGGCTTCGGCCTCGGCGACGTCGAAGTCGCCGGCGACGACCACGATCATCTTGTCGGGCACATAGTTGCGCTGGAAAAAGGCCAGCAGGTCGGCGCGGGTCACCTGCTTGAGCAGGGCCGGCAGGCCGATGACGGGGAACCGGTAGGGATGCGTCAGGTAGGCGGTCTTCCAGAGCATTTCGCCGATGACCCGGTCCGGGTTGTCCTTGCCCATCGACACTTCGCGCAGGACGACCTCCCGCTCCCGCTCCCATTCCGCCTCCGGGAAATCGGCGTTGATGACGGCGTCGGCCAGCACGTCGAAGCCCACTCTCCAGGTCGGCGAGGGCATGTCGGCGAAAAAGACGGTGCGGTCGAAGCTGGTGTAGGCGTTGACGTGGCCGCCCGCGTCGTTGATGTCGCGGGTGATCTGGCCGACCGGCCGGGTGGGGGTCCCCTTGAAGATCATGTGCTCGATGTAGTGGGAGAGCCCGGCGCCCAGGAATTCCTGCTCGTGGATGGACCCGGCGCCGACCCAGATCTGGACCGAGACCACGGGCGCGGAGGCGTCGGGCCGGAGCAGGACCTTCATCCCGTTTTCGAGCGTCAGGCGCTTGACGCCCAGGTGGAACCGGTGGAGCGAATCGCGCGTGTCTTGCATGGGAGAAGCCTTTCCTGATGCGGCCGCGGCCATCGCCAGGACGGCCGCCGCAACCGCGAGTGTTTTAAGCCTGGCCGCCGGCCGGGTCCTGTTTCCGTCGTCCGCCCCGTTTTTTTCTGGCGACTTGCATCGCGGCGGGGAGGTAAGGTTTTTCAAATGCGTCTGAAAAGTCATAGCAACCTCTGAAGTCTTCGCGTTTATCTTCGTCTGTTTTGCCGAGCACGCCGTTTTCAACC
The DNA here is from genome assembly GCA_044346855.1 of Kiritimatiellia bacterium. Lineage (GTDB taxonomy): Bacteria > Verrucomicrobiota > Kiritimatiellia > CAIKKV01 > CAIKKV01 > CAIKKV01. Next base: position 2,241 of record JBIIYJ010000022.1, on the reverse strand, counting down.
ATGTTGAACACGATTTCGCCGAAATCGTCTGTTTTTCGCACGCCCCAGGCGTTGAGCACGCGCAGGGCCAGGGGGCCGAATTCCTGCAGCGCGTGGCGCCGGATGGCTTCCAGCAGTTCCCGGCCCGACACATGGCGGGCCGTTCCCTCGGCTGGCTTGTTGTAAAGCCGGACCGCCACGTCCAGGGCGTCGCGCAGGAACAGATAGGCGTCCAGATCGTACCGCGGATCCTTCAGGACGATTTCGCGGAGGGCTTCCATCAGGTTCTGGCGCATGGCGGCGTTCCTGTCTGCTTCAAGCCCGCCAGGATGCGGCCGGCATACTGCTTAAGCTCTTCCGGGCTGTCATACCGCTTGGCGTTCCAATTCCAGTGGTGGCCGTCCGAAGCGAAGCGGGGGATCACATGGAAGTGGATGTGCGGCACCACCTGGCCGGCGCTGGGGCCGTTGGCCTGCGTCACGTTGATGCCGTCCGCGCCGAGGCCGGCGACCTGGGCCTTCGCGATCCGCCGGACCACGGCAATCAGCTCGGCCAGCACTTCGTCCGGGGTTTCCATGAGGGGATCGTAATGGGTCTTGGGGATGACCAGGGCATGCCCCTTGATGATGGGGCCGATGTCCATGATCGCGAGAACGCGGTCGTCCTCGTAGAGCCGGGCCGACGGGATGGTTCCGGCGATGATCTTGCAGAAAACGCAATCCGGGTGGCTCATGGGGCAGGGCTCCTTTCGCGCGAGGACGCAACCGGCAGCACACGGGAATGATCCGAGCGGAGGTGGGCGAAACGGACCGCCAGGCCGAGCAGCAGGAGTCCCAGAATCAGGGACACCAGCCGGGCCTCCTGGGCCGTCAGGAGGGCGATCGCCGCCCCCGGAACCGCCCATCTGTTTTTCGGTCTGTCCGTCATGCCCTGCATACTACAAAGAACGGGCCTGGAAGAAAATACAAAACGGTTGTACGGTTCAGGGGGTCTTTCTGGTATACTGTCAGATATGAAATTCCAATGTCGGCTAGTTGGCGCGGTGTTGGCCTGCCTGATTGCCGGGCTGATGGCCCGGGCGCAGGATGAGGCCCCGCTTTCCGTTCTCGAAGCGAAGGCGAAGGCGGGCGACGCCCTGGCCCGGCATCGGCTGGCCGAGCGCTACCGGACGGGAGAGGGCGTCGCGCCCGATCCGGTCCAGGCTTTCCGGTGGCACCGGGAGGCGGCTGACCAGGGCGTGGCACAGTCCCAGTACCGCCTGGCGCTGGCGTACGCCCGAGGCGAAGGAGTGGCCACCAATCTCAAGGCGGCGGTGAAGTGGTTCCGGCCGGCCGCCAGCCAGGGGTTGGCCGAAGCCCAGGCCGAACTGGGCTTGTGTCTTCTCCAGGGGATCGGGACCCGGCCAAACCCCGTCGAGGCGTTCGACTGGACCCGGAAGGCCGCCGAACAGGGCTGGGCGCCCGCGCAATCCCTCCTGGGGGCCCTTTATTCGACGGGCACGGGGGTGCCGAAGGATCTGGCCGAATCTCTCCGCTGGTACAGGCTGGCCGCGGAAAGGGGATCCGCGGAAGCCCAGTATCGGATGGGTTTGAAACTGTCCCGGGGCGAGGGGACGGGGCAGGATGCGGCGCTTGCCGCCGGCTGGTTCAGGAAATCCGCCGAGCAGGGCTATCCCGAGGCGCAATACCGCCTGGGTGCGGCACTCTGGTCGGGCGAAGGCGTCGCCACAAACAGGGCCGAGGCCCTGTCCTGGTACGGCAAGGCGGCCGCGCAGATGGACGCAGACGCCCTGTATGTCATGGGCTTGAACTATTACACGGGCCAGAACGTGGCAAAGGATCCCATCCTGGGCGCAGCGTTCTTCATGCTGGCCGAGACTGCCGGTCACCCCCTGGCCCGGCAGGGAATTTCCATCGCCAAAAAGGAGTTGTCCCCGCAGGCCTTCACGCTGGCCATGAATGAGGCCAAGCGATTGCTTGTCCGGATTAATCGACAGGCTCCTTGACGCCGCAAAGCGCTGCCGGTAAGGTATCCGGATGAATAAACCGTTGAATCGCTGGTGGATCGCGAGCGCCGGGACGGGAATCCAGATTTGCCTGGGCTCCGTTTATGCGTGGAGCTATTTTCAGCTTCTCCTGGTCCGCCAGTTCGGCTGGACGCAAAGCCAGGTGGCCTGGGCCTTCAGCACTGCCATCTGTTTCCTCGGCCTCGCAGCCGCCGCGGGCGGCGCCCTGCTGCCGCGCAAAGGCCCCCGTGTCCTGG
>JBIIYJ010000480.1:0-3144 GCA_044346855.1 Kiritimatiellia bacterium | reverse complement strand
CGGGCGCCTCGACGTGTTCGGCCCGGACGGCAGCCCCCGGCCGGTCGAGGAGGCTCCCCCGCTGCGGGCGTTGAGGGGGGAGACCATCCGGAACGAGGAGGAGCTGATCCGCAATCCCGCCACCGGCGAAATGCGATATCGCGAGGTCAGCTCCTCCCCGGTGACGAATGCCGCCGGCACCATCATCGGCTCGGTCTCCGTCGCGCGCGACATCACCGAGCGCAAGGGGGCCGAGTCGGCCCTGCGCGATTCGAGGCTGGCGGCGCTCAGTCACCTGGACGATGTCATCGAAGCGCGCTCCCGGGCCGAGAGAATCGCCGCCGACCTGCTCGTCAGCGAGGAGCGCTTCCGGCTCGCCCTGCGGAATGCGCCGGTCTCGGTGGCGGCCCAGGACCGGGACCTGCGCTACCTGTGGGCCTACAACCAGCGCAGCGTGCCGGGCTCCGAAATCGCCGGCAAAACCGACCACGACCTGTTCCCGGCGGAGGAGGCGGCCCGCCTGACGGCCCTCAAGCGCCGGGTGCTTGAAACCGAAAGCGAGGTCCGCGAGCAGATCTGGCTGACGGTCGATGAACGGCGCCAATTCATGGACCTGCATCTGGAGCCGAGCCGCTCCCCCGGAGGGGCGGTCATCGGCATCGCGATCGCAGCCGTCGACCTGACCCACATGAAGCTGGCCGAAGAGTCGCTCCGCCGGACCGCCGAGGAGCTGGCGCGCTCAAATCACGATCTGGAGCAGTTCGCCCACGTGGCGTCGCACGACCTTAAGGAGCCGCTGCGGATGGTGACGGCGTTCACCGAACTTCTCCGCCGCGACTACGCGGGCAGCCTTGACGAGCAGGCGGGAGAATATATCGGCTTCGCCGCCGACGCCGCCACCCGCATGCAGCGCCTGGTGGACGACCTGCTGACCTACGCGCGGGTCGGCCGCGACCGGATCACCGCCACCGTCGATGTCGGACGGACCGTGGAGGCCGCGCTGGCCAACCTGCGCCTGAGCCTCGAGGAGGCCGGGGCCTCCGTCGACTGCGGGCCGCTGCCGACCCTCCAGGCGGACGAGCTTGAATTGACCCAGCTGTTCCAGAACCTGATCGGCAACGCCGTCAAGTTCCGCAGCCCCGCCAGGCCCGCCCTCGTCCGCATCCGCGCAACCCCCGCCCCCCCGAACGGGCCGGCCCCGGGCTCCGCCGACAAGCCGGGCTGGCTGTTCTGCGTCCAGGACAACGGCATCGGCCTGGACCCGAAATACGCCGACCGAATTTTCGCCATCTTCCAGCGCCTGCATACGGGAGAGGAATATCCGGGAACAGGCGTGGGCCTCGCCATCTGCAAGAAAATCGTCGACCGCCACGGGGGCCGGATCTGGGTGGAATCCACGCCGGGCGCCGGCTCGACTTTCTTTTTTACCCTGCCTGCCAACGATTGACATTTTTGTTCTTTTATTTCAATGCCCCGACATAATCGTGACACTTAAAATGTCCCGCTATTTGTTCTTGCCTTGCACAACAGGTTGCGGACAAGATACTTAATTGTTTTTTCAAGGACTGGCACGGCCTTTGCTACTGAGTATTCAACCTAACGAAGGAGACAGATAATGCGACTGACAGCGGGCATGATCGGGTTGGCGGCGGGCATCGTGGCGGCGGGGTTGACGGCGCGGGGGGCCGACGTGGAGGCGGACCTGCCGGTTCTTTCCGCCTACGTGTGGCGCGGCCAGGTGCTGAACGACGAGACGGTGGTCCAGCCCGCTCTGAACATCGAATCGGGCGGGTTCGGGCTGAACGTGTGGGGCAACTACAACACCACCGATAACGTGGGCGACCGCGATTTCAACGAGATCGACCTCACCGTGTCCTACGGCCTGCAACTCGGCCCGGTGGAACTGGGCGGCGGCGTCATCGAATACCTGTTTCCCAACACGGACTATGAGTCCACGCGGGAAGTGTACCTGAGCGCCAGCCTGCCGGATGCGCCCGTCGTTCCCTGCCTGAGCGTCTATCGCGACGTGGAGGAAGCCGATGGTTTCTACGCGACGTTGGGCCTCTCGAAGGAATACGCCTTCAACGAGGAGAAGACCACCCTCGGCCTGAGCGCCTCGCTGGGCGGCGGCGACCAGGACTACAACGACTTCTATTTCGGCGTGAAGGACGACGCCCTGAACGATGTGACGGTCGGGGCCTCCCTCGCCCATGCCTTCACGGACGCGGTCACCCTCACGCCCGGCGTCCTGTATTCCAGCCTGGTGGATTCCGACATCCGGGACGGCGCCCGGGAGCTGTATGGAAAATCCGACGAGTTGGTGGGCAGCCTCACGCTGACCGTCACTTTCTGATCATCCCCCGCTCTCCCTGACGGTCAGTACGCGCCGTCGCGGATGGCCGTCTCGTACATGGCCAGCACGTTTTCCGTGGGCGAGTTATCCTGCAGCGCGTGGGTCGGGGCGAAGCAATACCCGCCCCCGGGCATCATGGTTGCCAGCGTTTCCCGGCAGGAGCGCACCACCTCGGCCGGGTTGGCGAACGCCACCGGCCCGGCGGTGCTGATGCAGCCGTGGAAGGCCAGGCGGCCGCCGAACGTCTTCTTCAGGTGGGCGGGGGCCATGTCCTTCGCTTCCGGCTGAAGGGTGTCCACCGCGTCCATGCCCATGGCGATGAACTCCTCGTAGGCCCAGCTGGAGGAGCCGCACGTGTGGATCATGACCCGCGCGCCGTAGGCCTTCCCCAGGTCCACCAGCGGCTGGTACCGCGGCCGCAGGTGCTTCCGGAACACCTCCATGGAAATCATCGGCCGGTCCTGTGTCCCCAGATCTTCTCCAAGCCAGAGGATGTCGATGCCGCCGCGCGCCGCCTCGAAAGTCCGCCGGGCCACCTCCAGCTGGACCGCAAACCGGCGGTCGGCCAGCAGCAGTCCCGCCGGGTCGTCGGTCACGAGGTCAACCAGGGTCTGCTCCATGCCGCGCAACATGCCGTTGCCGTTGATCAGGTCGCCGTAGCAGGTCAGCGTGACGGCATACTCCCCGTTTGTCCGGCACTGCCCGGGAATGGTCGAATAATCGTACCGGTCCGGATCCGGCAGCGGCCAGCTCGCCACGGCCTCCACGGCGGCCGCCTGCCGCGGGAAATCGCAGAACTCACACAAGCCCCC
>JBIIYJ010000173.1:0-11009 GCA_044346855.1 Kiritimatiellia bacterium | reverse complement strand
ACGGGAAGAAGATGCGATAAATCGCTCTCAAAACGAAGTAAATCCAGGAACAAGAAGATACACGTTCAAACCGCCAGGTTCCCTACATATTCATTCCGGCGTCGGCAACCATCTCGAGCAGATCGGCCTGGCGGTAGGGCTTCTGCAGAAAAGCTGCCGGCGCTGTTTCCAGGAAATGGCTGGTGGCCTCGGCCTCGTTGTAGCCGCTGGAGAGGATGATCAGGCAGCCCGGCCTGATCCGCCGCAGTTCCCGGAATGTCTCCTCCCCGTTCATGCGGGGCATGGTCATGTCCAGGAGCACCAGGCGGATCTCGTCCGCGTGCCGCTCGAACACCGACACCGCTTCGCGGCCGTCGCCGGCCGTCAGAACCCGGCCGCCGAAGCGCTCCAGCGTGCGGCGGGCCAGCGACAGGATGATGGCGTCGTCGTCGACCACCAGGAAGGTGCCCGTCAGGCGTTCCCTCGGAAGCGCGGGTTCCGCCTTTGTCCGCGGGATCGGGGCTGCGGCGACGGAGGGAAAGAGGAGGGTGAAGCAAGAGCCCCGGCCGGGTTCGCTGCGGACCTTGATGGCGCCCTTGTGGGCTCGGACGATGCCCATGACCGCGGCCAGGCCCAGGCCCCGGCCGGCGAACTTGGTCGAGAAGAAGGGGTCGAAAATGCGCTGAAGCGTGTCGGCGTCCATGCCGCACCCTGTATCCGTAATGGAAAAATAGACATACTGCCCTTCCGGCAGGTTGTCGTGGAGCAGGGTTTGCTCCAGGTACGCCCGGTCGCACGGCCGGACCCCCGTCTCGACCGTGATCACGCCGTTGTCTTCCCCGATCGCCTCCGAGGCGTTGACGATCAGGTTCATGACAATCTGCCGGAACTGCGTGGCGTCCCCCGACACGGAGGGCAGGGGCGAGACGAGGGCGTAGTTCAGGGCGGCTTTCTTTGAAATGGAAATCCGAAGCAGATTGCCCATTTCCTCGACCAGTTCGGACAGGTTGATGGGCTCGATCACGAAGCGGCCCTTGCCGGAGTAGGCCAGGAGCTGCTGGCACAGTTCGGCGGCCCGCTGGGCCGAAAGCTCGATCTGCTTGAGGCTATGGCGGGCGGTCCCGCCTTCAGGAACGTCCAGCAGCGCCAGGCTGGCGTTGCCGAGCATGCCGGTGAGGAGGTTGTTGAAATCGTGCGCGATGCCGCCGGCGAGGATGCCGAGACTCTCCAGCTTCTGGACCTGCTGGAACTGGGCTTCCACCCGCTTGCGCTCCTCCTCCGCCTTCTTTTTTTCGGTGATATCGTTGAAAATCGTGGCGAACTGGCCCGGCGCCGGCCTGTAGGCCGTGATTTCGTAATGGCGGTCGAGGGCCGCCGCGTAGCGCTCGAAATGGCAGGGCTCGCCGGTCAGCGCCACCTTCCCGTAGATGTCGACCCAGGACTGTTCGGTCCCCGGCAGGACTTCACGGACCCTGCGCCCGATCAGGTCCTTGCTCCGCAGCCCGGTCATCATCTCGAACCGGGGGTTGATGTCGAGGAAGCGGTAGTCAACGGGGTTGCCCGCGGGGTCGCAGATGATCTCGTGGAGCGCGAACGCATCCAGCATGCCGTTGAACAGCAGGCGGTATTGCTCCTCGCTCTTGCGCAGGGCGTTATGCGTGCGTTTTTCATCGGTGACGTCCCTGAAAACCAGCACCACCCCGATGATCGTTCCCTCGGCGTTCCGGATCGGCGCGGCGCTGTCCGCGATGTTCCGCGCCGTGCCGTTGCGCGCGATCAGGGTCGTATGGTTGGCCAGCGCCACGATGCGGCCGGTCTGGAGGACTTTGGAGACGGGATTTTCGCAGGGCTGCCAGGTGTATTCGTTGATGATATGGAAGACCTGGTTGAGCGGCATTCCGACGGCCTCGCTTCGGGGCCAACCCGTGAGCTTTTCAGCAATGGGGTTCAGAAGCGTGATCCGGCCTCCATCGTCCGTCGCGATCAGTCCGTCGCCAATGGAGCTGAGCGTGACGGCGAGGTGTTCGCGCTCCTCGTCGATTTTCCGGGCGGCGTTCCGGATCTCGGTGATGTCCCGGACAATGGCCTCCACGACGGCTTCGCCGGTCTGCTCGTCCGTCACGAGATTGGCGTCGAGCATAATCCAGCGGTCGTCGCCTTTCAGGGTCTTGAAGTGGTATTCGCTCCCCTGGATGGCCCCCTGCGCCTTGAGAATGCCGCGGATCTCCCCCGGCTTCGCCATATATTGGATCAGTTCGGGGATCCGCTTGCCGCAAACCTCCTGGGGCGTGATGGTCAGATCCAGGATTTTGACAAGGCCGCGGTTGCAAAACAGGAGGGCGCCATCGTTGAATCGAAACCGGCAGATGCCGTCCAGGGTCAAATCCAAAAGCCGTTCGTAAAACCCGGTCATGGCCGGGACACCGGGTAAAATGGCGGCCGGCAAGGGGAAACGGGCCGCGCAGTCTGGCGCGCATGCATGTTTTCAAAGTACACAAATATTTATCCGATCGGCAAGACAAAACGATTATTCATAACGATTAACTAAGGCCTTTCCCGAATCCAGCGGGCGAGGGCGCCAGCCGCCAGCCGCGGTTTTGGCGCGCCTTTGCCGAACCATTCGTGCACAGGGCGGTCCAGGCAGACGCCGTGAATGAAATTGTAGGTTGCGCGGCGCAGGACCTCGCCGGCCAGGGCGTGATCGGACGCATCGGTTTCGGCGTAGGGGATTTCGTTCAGGGCGAAGCCGCCCCGGGGTTTCGGGAGAAGGCGGATGCCGGATTGCGCGGGTTCTTTAGCCATGGGGCTGTGCGCGGTGAGAGCGAAGCGGTGCCAGTAGGCCGAGTGGAGGATGCCCTCCTCGAAGGCCTGGCGGGTGAATTCCAGCCCGTCGACCGTTTCCTGCAGGGTCTGGGTGGGATACCCGTACATGAGATAGGCGTGAACCAGCAGGCCGGCGCCGGACAGGGCCGCGCAGGCCCGTGTTGCTTCCCGGAGCGAGACCCCCTTGTGGATCAGCTCCAGCAGGCGCTCCTCGGCGCATTCCAGGCCGCCCGTCACCGCCACGCAGCCCGCCTCCGCCATGAGCGCGGCGAGCGCGGGCGTGAACCCTTTCTCGAACCGGATGTTGCCCCACCAGGTCGTTTGCAGGCCGCGTTTCAGCAACTCCCCGGAGAGCGCTTTCAGCAGGGCAGGCGCCAGAGCCTCGTCGGTGAAGTGGAAGCCCGTGCGGCCCGTCCGGGCGGCCAGGGTTTCCAGCTTGCCGGCGAGCGCGGCGGCGGGGGTGGGCTCGTACCGGGCGATGTAGGGCAGCCCCGTGTCGCAGAAGCGGCAGCGGTGCCAGTAGCAGCCGCGGGCAGCCGGAAGCTTGAGCCAGAGGCCGTCGGACCAGAGCCGGTGCATGGGGTTGACCGACTCCGCCAGGCCGACATAGCGGTCGAGCGGCAGATCTTCGAAGGCGGGGACGACGGAGGCCATGGGCGGCGGGTCGGGCTCCGCTGCCTTGGAATCAAGGAAGACAACGGCCCCGGCGCGCCGAACGAAGGTGCGGATCAGCGTGGCGTCCCGCGCGGGGTTGCCGGCATGCTCCACCGCCCGCAGCAGGGGAAGCTCGCCGTCGTCGAGCGTGATGTAGTCGACGCAGTCGAAGATCCGGGGGTCGGTCAGCTCCCGCAACTCGGTGTTGACGTAGCCGCCCCCCAGGGCGATCCGGATCCGGGGGTCCCGCCGCTTGAGTTGCCGGGCGATGCGGAGAGCGGCGTAAAGTGTTCCCGGAAAGGGTACGGTCAGGCCCGCGAACGCGGGCGCGTGGCGGGCCTGGACGCCGGCCGCCAGCTCATCGATGAGGCGGTCGACCGGGCCGGGCGGGCCCTCGAGGGCGCGGGCGAGGGCGTCGAAGGAGGGGCAGCTGACGGCGAGGTGGTCGGCGTAGCGGGAAAAGCCGAACCGGGAATCGAGGCCGTCGCGGATGGCGTCGGCGAGGTCGTCGAGGAACAGGCTGGCGAGGAAGCGGGCCCTGTCGCGGACGGCGGCCGGGCCGAAGGCGTCGAGCGGGCTCGGCTCGGCCTCGAGGGGGGCGAAACGGGGGCCTTCGGGGAGGCAGGCCCGCGTGACGAGGCGGAAGGCAAGCGGGTCGTTGCGGTTCTGGAGAAACTGGATGACGGGCTCCACGAGGGCCTGGCAGGCGGCGGCGTGCTTGAGGAAATGGCGGACCGAGGGAGCGCGGGAAGTCTTGGCGCTGAGGAGGGCGGCTTCGACCTCGAGGAGCCCGGCGCGGGAGAAGAGCCGGAGGGCGAGGGCGAGGGAAAGGTCCTCCTGGACGCAGGGGACGCCGCGGGAGCGGAGGAATCCGGCGAGCCACGGGGTGGCGGGGTAGGGGGCGTTGACCTGGACCAGGGGCGGGGTCAGGAGCAGCACGGAGGGTCGCGGGCTGGCGGAATTCATGCCAGGAGAATAGCGTGTTCGCGGCTGAAGGGGAAGTGTTTCATCGTTCGATCAGGAGGAGGAAGTTGGCGGTTGTCCGCTCAGCCCGGACCCAGGTCGTGCTGCACCACGTCGCCGGGGCGCGTGGAGCGGTCCGGCCACAGTTTGCGGCCGGGATAGATCGAGGTGTTGACGCCGGTGTGGACGCCGTCGCCGCAGATGACGCCGAGTTTGCGGCGTCCCGTTTCCACCAGCAGCCCGCCCACGGCCGAGCGGTGGGTGCGGTTGTCATGGCGGAGGTTGGCGCACATGGTGCCCGCGCCGAAGTTGACCCGTTCGCCCAGGATGGAGTCGCCGCAGTAGCTCAGGTGGCCGACGTTGGTGTGGTTCAGGAGAACGGCGTTCTTGAGTTCGACGGCCAGGCCGATGTGGCAATGGTCGCCGATGCTGACGGGGCCGCGCAGGTAACAGTTCGGGCCGATCTTGCAGCCGGCGCCGATGAGGACCGGCCCCTCGATGCAGACGCCGGGCAGGATGCGGGAGCCCGGGCCCAGCCGGAGAAGGCCCGTGATCCAGGCGCCCGGATGGACCTCTCCCTCGATCAGGGGCTCCTTGAGCGCCGCCATCGCCTGTTCGTGGACGCGCAGCAGGTCCCACGGGTAGCGGATGTGGAAGCTGTCGGCATGGGCGGCCACGGGCGGGAGCCCGGCGTTCGGGTAGGCGCGCGGGCCGGACCAGGCCAGGCGGTTGCCGTCCGGGTCCCGCAGGGTCCAGGGGCCGGTCCGACCGGCCATGGCGGCGATGTCCTCGTCCGCCAGCCAGGCGTCGCCGCGGATGAAGACGCCGTCGGACTGCCCGTTGACCACCGCGAAGCCGGCTCGTTCAAGCCGTTCCGCCTGCAGGCCGAACAGGGGGCGGTTGAGCAGGCGGCAGTCGCCCAGGTCTCGGGCGCAGGTGAGGGGTTCCAGGGTGGCCGGCCGGCCGGCGGGCAGCAGTTCGGCTTTCATAGGTCCAGATCCTTTCCGACGGCGTCCGAGAGCGCGGCGATCCAGCGGTCGACCTGGTCCTCGCTTCGCGCCTCGACGAGCAGTCTGATCTTGTTTTCGGTCCCGGAGTAGCGCACGACGAAGCGGCCGTCGCCCCCCAATTCGATTTTACCGGCAGCCAGGGCTTCGCTGAGGCGGGGCATGGCGTCGAGCGGCTTGCGTTTGCGGACGTCGAGGCTGACGAGCTTCTGGGGGTATTCCTCCATGCAGGCGGCCAGCTGGTCCAGGGGGGCGCCCTTGAGCTTCATCAGCTTGAGGACCTGGAGGGCGGTGATGATGCCGTCGCCCGTGGTGGCGTAGTCCATGAAGATGACATGGCCGCTTTTTTCGCCGCCCACGTTCAGGTTTTCGCGGCGCATGTGGTCGATCACCTGGCGGTCGCCCACGTCCGTCACCGCCACCTGGATCCCATGCTTGCGCATGGCGTCGTGAAGGCCGAGGTTGCTCATGGTGGTGACCACGAGCGTGTCGCGGAGCAGGGCCCCGCGTTCCTTGAAGTCGAGGGCGGCGAGGGCGAGGATCCGGTCGCCGTCGATTACGCGGCCCGCGGCGTCGCAGAAGACAACGCGGTCCGCGTCGCCGTCGAACGCGATCCCGATATCGGCTTTTTCCCGGACCACCCGGGCGGCCGCGACCTCGGGGTGGAGCGCCCCGCAGTTTGTGTTGATGTTGTAGCCGTCGGGCTCGGTGGCGATCTTGATCACCTTGGCTCCGAGCTCCTTGAAGATGTAGGGGGCGATCTGGTAGGCGGCGCCGTTGGCGCAGTCGAGCACGATGCGCAGGCCCACGAGGTCCTGGTTCCGGATGGCCCCCTTGGAGAACTCGATGTAGCGGCCGCGGGCGTCCTCGATGCGGTAGGCCTTGCCGATCTGGTCGGCGCGGATGTGGTCGCTGGTCAGCTCCTGGCTTTCCACGTGGGCGGCGATGGCATCCTCGACGTCGTCGCCGATCTTGAAGCCGTCGCGGCCGAAGATCTTGATGCCGTTGTCGTCGGACGGGTTGTGGGAGGCGGTGAGCATGAGTCCGACGTCGGCGGCCATGGAGCGGACGAGGTGGGCGACGGCGGGAGTCGGGACAGGGCCGACGAGGAGGACGTCCATGCCCATGGACACGAGTCCGCTGGTGAGGGCGGTCTCGAGCATGTAGCCGGAGAGGCGGGTGTCCTTGCCGATGACGGCGCGGCGGGAGCCGTGGCCGGTGGCGTGGTAGACGTGGGCCAGGGCCTTGCCGACCAGGAGCGCCACCTCGGGCGTGATGGGGTGGCGGTTGGCCCGCCCCCGGATGCCATCGGTGCCGAATAGTTTTTCCATGGTGCTCTCCCGGCGAAGGCCCGCCTCTGGGCGCTTGCGCTTGAGGGCAGTATAGGTAAGGCGCCGGGGTCTGGCAATTCAAAGCTGAAAGCCGCGCCAACGAAAGCATGACATCGGTTTAATATTAATTTATACTTAAAAAATTGCGAAAGGGAACACATGAAAATCGTGATTATCGGGGGAGTGGCCGCGGGGATGTCCTGCGCCGCCCGTTTGCGGCGGCTGGACGAAGGGGCGCAGATCGTGGTGTTCGACAAGGGCGAGCATGTGTCGTTCGCCAACTGCGGGCTTCCTTATCACATGAGCGGTGTCATCGAAAAAAGGGACGCTCTGCTTCTTCAGACCCCGCAGACCCTGAAGCAGTCGCTCAACCTGGACGTGCGCATTTTGTGCGAGGTGACGGCCATCGACCGGAAGGCGAGGACCGTCGCCGTGCGGGAGGTGCGGACGGGCCGGGTCTACCAGGAGTCCTACGACAAGCTGGTGCTGGCCCTGGGCGCGCGCGGCCTGCGGCCGCCGCTGCCCGGGCTTGACCACCCTGCCGTGCATGAACTGCGGACCATTGAGGACCTGAGCGCCATCATGGAACGGCTTGAAACGGGGACAAAGCGGGCGGTCGTGATGGGCGGGTTCATCGGCCTCGAGTCGGCCGAGAACCTGCGCCGCCGGGGGCTGGCGGTGACGCTGGTCGAGAAGATGCCGCAGATCATGGGACCGCTGGATCCCGAGATGGCGCAGTATGTGAAGGAGCACCTGGTCCAGCAGGGCATCACGGTCATCACCGGCTGCGGCGTGACGGGCTTCGCCGAGGCGGCCGGCGCGGTGCGGGTGAGCCTGGAGGACGGCCGGAGCCTCGAGGCCGATCTCGTGGTGCTGGCGATCGGGGCGGTTCCGAACAGCGGCCTGGCGAAGGCCGCGGGCCTGGCCGTGGGGCCGTTCGGCGGGATTGCGGTGGATGCGCGGATGCGAACCGAGGACCCGGACATCTATGCCGCGGGGGACGCGGTGGAAACGTTCGAGTTCGTGTCGGGGAAGCCGTGCTATATCCCGCTGGCGGGTCCGGCCAACCGGCAGGGGCGGCTGGTGGCGGACCAGATCGCCGGCCGCGACCAGCAGTACCAGAAAACGCAGGGAACGGCCCTGATCCAGCTCTTCGACCTGGCGGTGGGCGTGACGGGCTTGAACGAGAAGGCGCTCAAGCGGGCCGGCGTTCCGTACCGGAAGATTTATCTGCATCCGACGGGGCACGCCGGCTATTACCCCGGCAGCCGGCCGATGCATTTCAAGCTGCTCTTCGCGCCGGACGGCAAGGCCATTCTGGGCGCCCAGATCGTGGGGCACGACGGCGTGGACAAGCGCATCGACGTGATTGCCACGGCCATGCGCGGGAACCTGGGCGTCTTTGACCTGGAGCACCTGGAATTGGGGTATGCGCCCCAGTTCGGCTCGGCCAAGGACCCGATCAACATGGCGGGCTTCATCGCCTCGAACCTGGTGCACGGCGACGTCGATTTCTGGTACCCCGAGGAGTACCCCGCCGCGACGGCGGGGATGGTGCTCGCGGACGTCCGGCCCAAGGCGGATTATGACGCCTGGCATATTCCCGGGGCCGAGCATCTGCCGCTGGGCGAATTGCGCAAGAAGGTGGAGACGCTGGACAAGGGCCGCGAGTACCGGGTCTACTGCAAGGTCGGCTTGCGCAGTTACCTGGCCTACCGCATCCTGCATCAGCACGGGTTCAAGGTCAAAACGCTGGCCGGCGGCGGCGATTTGTTCCGGGCCGTGCATCCGGCGCAGTAGGGCAGCGCCTGCTACTTCTTCATCATTTTGAGGAAATTGGGCAGGCCCGCGGGCAGGGAATCCTTTTTCGGGGCGTCTTCCGAGCCTTCTTCCGCGTCCTCGGTTAGCTTCATTTCCTTGTAGCCGGCGGGGATTTCAAAGGTCGCGGGATCGGCTGTCAGCGTCTGGATTTCGGTGACTTCCATGGTCTGCTTGGTGGTCGTGACCTTGCCGTTTTTCTTGTCCGTGGTGGACTGCACCGAGATCATCTTGAGGGGCAGGCCTTCCATCTTGCCGCGCTCCAGTTCGATCAGCTTGTCGAGCGTCTCGTTCATGGTTTTCGGGATCTTGCCGATCCAGCGGGAGAGGGCGGCGGTGTCGATCTTGGTCGTGGTCCAGGTTTCCTCCTCGCGCGTCACGTCGGAGACCATGCTGAAGCCCATGACGTTCATCGACATGCCGTAGCGGATGCGGAACTTGTAATGGCGGGTGGGGTAGCCGAGGATGGGCTGGCCGGGCTCGTCGAGCAGCTTTTCCAATTTGGGGTCGGTGACTTCCATCTTCATCATCGAGGTCATGGCGCCCGCCATGCCCATCATGGCGTCCATGTCCCAGCTCATGTAGGTCTTGTCCTTGGTGTTCACCATGGTCATGCTCTTGCCGCCGTCCTTGGTGAGGATGAAGCCGTCGGACTTCACCGGGCCGCCCTCGAGGAAATCCATGCGGGCCTTGTCGCCGGCCGCGGTCATCTGCATGACCTGGTTGCCGCCTTGCCCCTTGGGGGCGCCTTCCATCTTGGTCTGGACCTTGTAGCGCAGGTCGGCCTGGGACTGGACGGCCACCAGGGCGGCGAGAACGAGGGAGGCGGCGGACATGATTTTCATGCGTAACCCTTTCTGGATGTCCGCGCATCATACCGGTTCCCGGTTGTCCGCGCAACACCCGTCTGGCAGTCGCCACGGATCACGGATAAGAGAAAGATGGTTTTAACTACGAAATACGCGGAAGGCGCGAAAAACAGGCTGCAATCCGTGGTTCCTTCTTTTTCTGGCTCCGGATTAGCTGTTTTGTTCCGATCTGCGGAAAGGAGGACGGGGGCGCAGGCGGGGCGGGAGGAAGGCGGCCAGCCAATGGCGGAACGCGGGCCCGCTCCACGCGGTGCGCCACGAGCGGGCGAGGAGGCGCCTTGCCTCGACGGGGCTCCAGCCCTGCTCCAGGCAGGCCAGGCCGCGCCGCATGAGGAAGCCGGCCAGCCGCTTTCGCGCATAGGTCTTCAGCGGGGGCGGAAGCGGGGAGGCCGCGAGCGTCTCGTAAATGTAGATGGACGTTTTGAAGAGGTCGGGCGAGACGCGCACGGTCGCCGCGTCGGCGTGGCGGCGCCAGGCCATGACGGGTTCGGGGACGAAATAGAACGGCCCCCGCTCCCCCAGCTTGATCACCATCCAGTAGTCGTAGCCCTGTCCCACTTCGGGAATGAGCCAGGCGGGGTCCGCCGCGGCCCGCCGGAACAGGCAGCCCATCACGATCATCAGCTTGTGGCGGATCGCAAAGCTGCGCGACTCCGCCAGCAGCCCGGGGGCGAGCCCGATCCGGCCGCGCCGGGAGAGCAGGAGCTTCGTGTTGTCCTCGAGGATTTTCCCCTCCGCGTCGATCACGTCGTGATTGCCGAAGGCCACCACCACGGCGGGGTTGGCCGCGAGCGGTTTGGCCAGACACTCCAGCATGCGCGGGTAGAGCAGGTCGTCGTCGTTGAGGAAGCACACATAGTCACCCCGGGCCTCGCGCAGAGCCGCCCCGTGGTTCAGCGCGACGCCCAGCGTCGCCGGGTTGGTCCGGTAGCGCACGCGGCCGTCCGACGAGAAACCCGCGCAGATCCGGCGGGCTTCGTCCGTGCCGGCGTCGTCGGAGACGATCAGCTCCAGATCGCCCAGCGTCTGGTCCAGGACGCTCCGGATAGCGGATTCAAGGTAGTTGGTGCGTTTGAACACCGACATGATCACGGTAACGAGCGGCATCGGCATGGATCCTTCGGTCAATTGTCGGACAAACGCCAGGCATGCTGAAATTCACGATCCTGACTGTATGAAATGGCCCCCGGGGAAATCAAGAGCGGATTCTTTGTGTTTCTTGTGGATAACGGTGATCATTTGCGTATGATACTTCAAACAGGACCATGATGACACCGAACCAGATGATCCGGTTGGCCGGTTTGACGCGTCCTTCCTTCAGGAAGCGCACGCCTTTCCTTTATCCCCTGCTCAAGCGTGTGGTCAAGCTGCTCTGCCCGCCCGCCAAGCCCGGCCAGGGCCAGCAGTTCGTGGCCCCTTTCGAAGGCGGCCTGATCCATATCGACACCGGTTCGTCGATCGAGTATCACCTTCTTTTCCGCGGCTGCCACGAGCCGCCGATCGTCGACCTGATCCGCCGGTTCGTCAAGCCGGGGGATGTCTGCCTGGACGTGGGGGCCAACGTG
>JBIIYJ010000021.1:0-32963 GCA_044346855.1 Kiritimatiellia bacterium | reverse complement strand
GGGGTGCGGCGTTCCGGCCGGAATCTGGCGGGCGCTTTTCCGCGCTGAGGGGCTCCAATTAGGGGTGTCGGGACACGAGTCCGCGCCGCCCCATTGTCGCCCCTCATCATCGGAAAATCGCCTCGCCATATTCCGGCTGACGGAACGCCGCACCCGACTTGCCATCGCGCGCCCCGTCCGAAGCGGCCGCGGGCGGCGCGCGATTTTGGTTCCCGATGAACAAGCCCGATCCAGCAGTTATTGCGGGGTTGATATTAACCCCAATATTTTTTGCTTTTGCCTTTTCGCGGAAGGGGGTTATGCTTGCGGCAGAGCGGTCCGTTCAGGGCCGCCATGGAAAAGGAGAAAAATCATGAACGAGATGTTCTGTTTCCAGTGCGAGCAAACGGCATTCAGCAAGGGCTGCACCAAGAGCGGCGTATGCGGCAAGAAGCCCGAGGTGGCGGGGCGGCAGGACCAGCTGACCGGCGCGCTGATCGGCCTGGCCCGCGCGGCCGAAGGCAAGACGCCCGAGGCGGCCGTCGACGACCTGGTGATGCAGGGCCTTTTCGCCACGGTCACCAACGTGAATTTCGACAACGCGCAGCTCGACGCCCTGATCCGCGATGTGCGGGGCGCGGCTGCGAAACTGGGCGGGGCCCCTGAGTTTCCCCCGGAGACGCTGTTCCACGGCGATGCGGATCTTGTGTCCCTGCGCTCCACGCTGCTCTTCGGCCTGCGCGGCATGGCCGCCTACGCCTGGCATGCCGCCGTGCTGGGCGTGCGGGATCCCGCCGTGATCGCCTGGCATTACAAGGGGTTGCGCGAGGTTGGCAAGGACCACGACACGGCCGGCTGGCTGGGCCTGATCATGGAGTTCGGCAAGGTCAACCTGGCCTGCATGGGGGCGCTGGACAAGGCGCACACGGACACGTATGGCCATCCTGCGCCGGCCACGGTCTCGACCGCCCGCCACAAGGGGCCGTTCATCGTCATCACCGGCCACGACCTGCTGGACCTGCGGCAGCTGCTCGACCAGACCGAGGGCAAGGGCATCAACATCTACACCCATGGCGAGATGCTGCCCGCGCACGGCTATCCGGGACTGCGCAAGTACAAGCACCTAAAGGGGAATTTCGGGACAGCCTGGCAGAACCAGCAAAAGGAGTTTGTCGATCTGCCGGGGGCCGTCCTGTTCACCACCAATTGCCTGATGCCGCCCAAGGCGTATGGCGACCGGCTGTTCACCACGGCCATGGTGGGATTTCCCGGCGTGGCGCATATTCCCGAGGGGCCGGGCGGGGTGAAGGATTTCACGCCGGTCATCAACAAGGCGCTCGAGCTGGGCGGCTGGCCGCAGACGGTGGACGGGAAGCCCCTGACGACGGGCTTCGCCCGAAACGCGGTGATGGGGGTGGCCGGCACGGTGATTGAGGCGGTGAAGAGCGGCGCGCTGAAGCACATCTTCCTGGTGGGCGGCTGCGACGGCGCCAAGCCAGGGCGGAACTATTACACGGAGTTCGTCGAGAAGACGCCGAAGGACACGATCGTCCTGACGCTGGCCTGCGGCAAGTACCGGTTCAACCACCTCGAGCTCGGGACGCTGGGCGGGCTGCCGCGGCTGCTGGACATGGGGCAGTGCAACGACGCGTATTCGGCGATCATGGTGGCGGTGGAGCTGGCCAAGGCGTTCAACTGCAGCGTGAACGAGCTGCCGCTGTCGCTGGTTTTGTCGTGGTACGAGCAGAAGGCCGTCTGCATCCTGCTGACCCTGCTGTCGCTGGGAATCAAGAACATCCGGCTCGGCCCGACGCTGCCGGCGTTCATCTCGCCCGCCGTGCTGGACGTGCTGGTCAACCAGTTCGGGCTTAAGCCCATCACCACCCCCGAGGCCGACCTGAAGGCCATCCTTGGCTGACGCGACCTGAGAGGGAGCGATGAGGGGTGCTGGCGCAAAAGGCCACTCATCGTTCCCGCTCATCCCTCCCATTCATCGGTCAGGCGAATAGCCGGCGCACGAAAGAGAGATTAGGGTAAAGATTACGGTAAAGATGATCGATCGGGCGAAAAATCTGCGCAAATACTGATCACTGATCACGTCCTTATCCAGACCGGGCACCAGAGACCTGCCTCGAAGCGAAGCTGTGAAATAATTGATGCTAACGATCTGGGTAGGCCGGGCGCTACGAGCCCGGCACGGCTACGCGAAAGGCGGGCGAATGAAATGCCCGCAAATACGACGTCGGGCTCGTAGCGCCCGACCTACCCAGAGCGGGGATGACGCGACCGGAATGCCATGCTTAATTATTTCACAGCTTCGAACGCGGTAGGTCACGGTGCTTGGCTTCGCCCTGAACCCCGAACCCTGAACCCTCCGTCCCCTCGCTGACGAATCACGATTGCCTATTTCCCCCCTGTTACTCATAATCGGGGGATGGTCACGGCGAGCACAAAGGCGGCGCGGGAGCCGGCACAATCGGATTACTGGGGATTCTACTGGCCGCTGGCCTTGACCGGGATTGTCTCGCTCCTGGCGCAGCAGCTTCAGAATGCCGCTCTGGCGCGTTATCCGGACGCGGCGTACGAACTGGCCACCTTCGCCCTGGCGGCCGGTGCTTTCCACCTGTTCGACGCGGTCCTGATCTTTCTGCCGCAGATGGTCAACGTGCTGGCCCGCTCCCGGGCGGCTGCCCGGCTCTGCCTGATTTTCACCCTCGCGGTGTGCGGCGCCATGACCGTACCCGTGGTGCTGCTGGCGCTGCCGCCCGTGGGCGGGCCCCTCCTGGGCGCGATTTTCCACATCCAGGGGGAGCAGCTTCGCCAAGTCCTGCTCTACATGGCCCTGCTGGCGCCGAACATTGTGATGGTGGGGCTGCGCCACTATTATACCGGGCTGATCGTCCAGGAAAAGAAGACCGGCATCATCACGGTGCTCAATGCCGGCTTCCTGGTGGTGATTGGCGTCATGCTCGTGGCCGGGCGGCTGGCGGGCTGGGGCGCGGTGGTCACCCTGGCGCTGGCGCAGCTGGTCGCTTCCGTCGGCCAGCTGGCGATCCTGTGGCGGGTGGCCGGCCGGGTGTGCAATCCCGACCGCTTCGGTTCCAGCGAGCGGCTGACGGTGCGGAAAATCTCCGACTTCTTCTGGCCTGTGGCGCTGACGAGCCTGATGTTCTCCCTCAGCCGGCCGATTCTCTATTCCTTTCTGGGGCGGCTGCCCGACCCGGCCCCCGTCATTGCCGCCATGCGGGTGGGCTTCGATTTCGGGCTGATTTTCCACAACCTGCTCAACCAGTTCCGTCACCTGTTCGTGACGTTCGGCAAAACCGACCTCGCGGGCGTCCGCCGGTTCATGGCGCGCGTGACTTTCGGGGTTGTTGCGGTTATGCTGGTCGTGGTGCTCTCGCCGTTGTCGCACGTGGTGCTGCGCGACTGGATCGGCGTGGAGGGCCGGGTGCTGGTCATGAGTCGGCAGGTGTTGATGGTGATGTGCCTGCTGCCCGTCCTGGTGGCGGTCCGGAACTATTTTCACGGCCTGGCGATGATCGACCGGAAAACGGGGCCCATGGGCGCGGGCGCCGTGGTGCGTAATCTCGCCACCTACGGCGCCTCGGCCCTGTTCCTGGCGCTGGGCTGGCTGAACCATGTGACGGCCGCCGCGATCATGGTGACGGGCTTCCTGGGCGAGACGCTGGTGGTCATTTTCTGGCACCCCGTCATGCGCCGGACGAAGGCGGCGCTGGCGTTCATCCCCTGGCCCGTGGCGGGGGAGGATGACGAGGAGTAGGGGTTTGGCCGGGCAACGCGGGGGAATGGGTTGTGCGGATCACATCATGGGCAGCGTGTCTGGGGCTTGCGGCCTGCCTGGAAACGGCGGCGCAGGAGCCCCTGGTCGTGGGGGAGGCGTTCGAGCGGGCCTCGCTGAGCCCCCATCTCGCCATATTGCGGGATCCCGCCAATACGCTGACCCTCGCCGACGTCATGTCGCCGGAACGGGCGGTGCAGTTTGTCCCCAACCGGGCGGCATGCCCCTCCTTCGGCTACGCGAAGGATGCGATCTGGGTTCGGTTTTCCATCCGGTCGGAGTCGGTCCGGCCGCTCGAGTTGGTGACGGAGCTGGCGAACGCGCGCGGCGACTGGCTGGAATGGCATGTCGTTTCCGGGGGCCGGGCGGAGGCCGTGGTATTGGCGGGCAACCGGCGGACCGGCCAGCGCTCGATGAACCGGGCTCCCATGCCCGCGCTTCCCCTGGCGCTCGGGCCGGGCGAGGAAAAGACGGTATATTTGAGGGTTGAAACGGAAACGTCGGTGATTCTTCCCCTGACGCTTTATTCCCCGTTCGGCTACATGCACCAGGCGATGAAGCGGAATGCCTGGAATTACGGGCATGTCGGGCTTTCCCTCGCGCTGGTCCTGATCAGCCTGAGCATGGCCCTGGTTTTGCGCTCCCGCCTGTTCGCGTTTCATGCCGGGCTGGTCCTGTTTTACCTGGTGCATGTCTGGATCTACAGCGGCTATTATGTCTGGATGGAATGGCCGGCGGGAGGCTATATGGCCCGGCAGGGCATGCTGGGCGCCGGAGGGCTTGCGCTGGTTTTCCTTCTCGCCCATGTCCGGGAATTCTTCGGGGCCGAGATGTTGACGTCCCGCCTGTACTTTTTCATCCAGCTGATGACCTGGGTCATGCTGGGCTGTGTTCTTCTGACGTTGGTGCTCCCGTATTGGGTCGGAGTCTGGCTGGTGAACCTGGTCTGGATCGCCGTCAACGGAATCAGCGCCGGGACGTCCATCTGGCAGTATGCCGTGCGCAAGCGGAATTACTGGCGCTTCAACCTGCTGGCCTGGGGCATTTCGGCCTGCATGCTGTCTCTCGTCATCCTTGAGCTGTCCGGCGTGGTTCCAACGGTGTTGAATCCCGAGGAGGTCCTTCGCAACCTGCTGCTGGTGATCGCGATTCTGCTGCTGGTGGCGATGTTCGACCGCCTGCAACTGCTGGCCCGCCGGGACCTGCTGGCCCGGGAGGCCGACCGGAGTCTGGCAGAGGCTCGCTTCCAGACGCTGCGCTACCAGATCAATCCCCATTTCCTCTTCAATACGCTGAACAGCATCGAGGCCCTGTCTCGCGAGCAGCCCGAGCGGATTCCCGAGCTGGTTGGGCGGCTGGCGACGTTTCTGCGCACGACGCTGGACGTGCGCCGGGATGCGCTCACCCCGTTCAGCCGGGAAATCGAATCGGTCCAGGCCTATCTGGGCATCGAGTCGGTCCGGTTCGAGGAGCGGCTGGCCGTGGAATTCAGCCTGGATCCCGCGGCCGGCGCGGTCCGGGTGCCCGAGCTGATCCTGCAGCCCCTCGTTGAGAACGCCATCAAGCACGGCATGAAAACGTCGCCCGCTCCCCTGCGGATCCGGATCGCCTCCCGGCTGGAGGGGGCCTGGCTGGAAGTGAAGGTGGAAAATTCGGGCCTCTGGGCGACGGGTGAGCCCGGCGGGAGGGGGGCGGCGGGGATCGGGCTGGCCAACTTGAAGGATCGCCTGACCCATTTGTATGACCGGCGGCACGGGTTCACGGTGGAAGCGCGCGACGGGTGGGTGACGGCGACGCTCCGGCTGCCCGTGACCCGCGAGGCGGGCGCATGAAGCCGATGCGGTGCATCCTGGTGGACGACGAGCGGCTGGCGCGGAACAACCTGCGCGCGCTGCTGAAAGCGCATCCTGAATTGGTCGTGGCCGGCGAGGCCGCCTCCGTCCAGCAGGCCGAGGAGGCGATCCGCCGGCTCAAGCCCGACCTGGTTTTCCTGGACATCCAGTTGCCCGATGCCGATGGGTTCGCGCTGCTGGAGCGGCTGGAGGAGGTCCCCCGGATCATCTTTGTGACCGCCTTTGACCGGTATGCCGTCCGGGCGTTCGAGGTCAACGCCCTGGACTACCTGCTCAAGCCGGTCGATCCCGAGCGGTTGAGGTTGACCCTGGAGCGGCTGGAGCCCGGGGAGAAAAGCGCCGGCCCGCCTGCGGAGGCCGTCCGGTTGCTTCGGGAGGATTCGGTCCTGATCCCCGCCGGCCGATCCGGCTATTTTGTGCGGGTGGAAGACATCCTGCTGATCACCGTCGACGGCAACTATACCACCGTCACGACCCGGGACGGTCGCGCCCATATCGTGCTCAACACCCTGGCCGAATGGGAAAAACGGTTGCCGGTCGATGGTTTTCTGCGGGTAGGATGCGCCGAGCTGATCAATCTCCGCGAGATTCAGAAAATCGCTCCCTGCGGGCGGAGCATGCTTGTTGAATTGGGATCCGCACGACTTCAGGTGCGATTGAACAGGGCTGCCTCCGCACGCCTCAAACAAGTTATGGACCGAGCGTTTCCGCCATTATTGTAATATAATTAGGCAGTTCATCCCGATTTCCGGACGGTTCATCCTAAATACGTTGAACCTCAAAGTTTATTCGTATATATTTTATGCGATTTAAATGAAATCCACTAACCAGTCAAACAGCCTGCCAGCCTTTCATAATAAGGCTTTTGACGGCATGCCAATAAAGAGATGCCCTTATTTTAACATAAAACATCTCGCGCTTCTTGTCCTTATTTTCAGATAGCATTACCCAGGTGTCCCTATGAAACGACAGAGTCCAAGCCAGCCTTTTGCCAGATTCAGGATACCTTATATAAGGTATATCTGGATCGTGTGGGTCTTGTGTTGCGCAGGCTCCCTTCGGGCTGCAAGCAATCCGAACGGGCCGCTGCGGATCGACGTGATCGCGGCGCCGAACTTCGTGGTGGATTCCAATGCCGGCACGCCGGCGTCCCAGAGTCCCCGTTCCGCATTTATCGGAGCCCGGTTCTATAACGACGGCGACACGGACTTGACCAATCTGGTGGTCAGCATCGGCAACTACACCAATGGGATCAATCCGACGCCGGGCCTTTTCCCGAGGCGCGCCCATCCGGGTTTGAACGGCCCGCTTCCGGGCGACCAGTTCGCCCTGGCGCACGAGGGCGGGAGCGCCGGTCTCAGCGATGCCGTCCGAAAGCTGGGGACTCTGGAGCCTGGGCAGTCCCTCACCGTTTACTGGCTGGTCAGCTACCCCATCCTGGACGACGACCGGAAGCCTGTCTGGGGGTCGGGCCCCAACCCCGCGGACGATCTATACTTATATTATGACATCTGGGGCACGGCCCAGGAGAGCGGGACCAATCTGACGGCCAAGCAGACGAGTAAGGCGACCATGCGCAACGAGATTTCGGCCATGGCTAACAAGATTTTCCCCAATACGGCCAACCAGGTGCCGCAGCAGTACCAGGACATGCTCCAGCAATATGCCCCGACTTGGACGAACATTCCCGCGGACGGCTCGGTGGGCACCCGGATCGTGGCCGAGGGCATCTGGTACATGCTGGGGAACGTGGGCATGGGTTACGATTGCGATGGCGACCTGGTCTTCGATCACGATGCCTGGCTCCAGCCCGTGGGCAACCCCGACATGTTCGACGCCGGAGCTTTCCGCCTCTCCAAAACCAGCACCATGCTGATCGTGCAGCTGAAGGGCGGAGGCGAACAGGTGATCCTGGCCGAGGACCAGCTCTACTTCAAGGATTTGCCTGAAAATAACAGCGTGGTGGGGTTTGTCCGGTATGAATTCGTGCCGCTCCGGTCCGGCATCGCCTCCCAGCTGACGCCCTACCAGGAAGCGGCCTCCGGGTCGAACAACGAAAAATTCAACGGCGACTACGGGGCCATGCTCGGGAACTCGATGAAGGGCTCCGCCTCGCTGGTTTCCATTGCCAAGGGCGTTAACGCTTCCAATGCCGTGGCGGGCGCCACGCTTCAGTATTCTGTCACCTTCACCAACATGGGCAGCCAGAAGGTGGGCGACGCTTCGATCTCGCTTCCCCTGGTGGTCCAGGACCATGTTCCGACCGGGACGGTCTATGTGGCGGGCTCGGCGACCAATGGCAACACCCTTCCGGCCGGCCTCTCCGATTACACCGTCGTCTATTCCACGAACAATGGCGTTTCCTGGCAGGCCGAGGAGCCGGCCGCGGCGATCCAGGTGACCGATATCCAGTGGTGGCTTTCGGGCGCGCTCGATCCGGCGGCCGGCGGCAGAGTCCGGTTTTCCGTTCAGGTCGCGAATCCCTATATTCACCCTCCGTTGATCGTCAACACGGCCGGCATCAGCGTCGGGAACACGCCCCCGTTCGCGACCGGATCCACCTCCACGTTTGTCACGGGCAACAACCGGCTCGGCGACCGGATTTTCGCCGATACGGGGGAGGGCGGCGGCCTGCTCGGCAACGGCTTCCAGGAGGGTGCCGAGCCGGGCCTTTCCAACATCCTGGTTTCGCTCTACTACGACGGCAACACCAATGCCGTCGCCGATGCGGCGGACTGGTTCATCGGGACCGCGGTCTCCTCGACCAACGGGGCGTATCTTTTCACCAACCTGGTGGACGGCGTTTACGTGGCGGTGGTCGAAGCGGCCGATGCCGACCTTCCCGCCGGTTACACCCTGACCACCTCCAACGCGTTCCGGCTGGCCCTCGATCCCGGGCACGCCACCACCGGGACGGTCAGCGTGCTGACGGCGGATTTCGGGTTCGCCCCCGCCCTGGGCCTGACCAAGACCCTGACCGGGGCCGGCCCGCTCTATGAGGGCTATCCCGTTTCGTATCGGATCGAGGTCACCAACAACCTGCCCGGCGACGGGAACGGCGGCGGCCTGCCGGTCGCCTATACGGCCTGGGCCGGCCGCTACAATCCGGATCAGACGACGACGGGCTGGCAGAGCCCCACCAATGCGGAGGGAGCGCCGGACGGCGCGATTGCGAGCGACTACTTTGATAAGAACCCAAGCGACACGCTTTCGTTGTCGAATTTCTCCTTCGGCCTCACCGCCGGGTCGATTTCGAATGTTTCCGTGATCGTGGCCGTCCGCGTCGTCCAGCCGCTGAAGGAGCAAAATCTTTTTGACGTGGTGCTGGTGACGTCGGGAGGAGCCGAATTTTTCCGGAAAAGCTATTCGGGCGCGGCGCTGATGACCGGCTTCCTGGTCCTGGATGTGTCCACCAATCGGGCCTGGCAGTGGTCTGATTTTACCTCGAACGCCGTTTTCATCCACTTGTCCGGGAAAAAGGACGGGGGCGGTCCGGGCGGTTACATCGGGGTGGACGCGGCTGCATTTCGCGTGAGCAGCACCATGGTCTCCGCCTCCGGTACGCCGGCCAACACCCTGGATCCGGTTCCGCTGAAGGACGTTTTTGACACGCGCCTGCTGCAGTTCGTCTCGGCCTCGCCCTCGCCGTCCACCATCCGCACCAACGGGACGGTCGGCACGATCGCCTGGGACAACCTCGGCCCGCTGCTGCCGGGCGCCGGCCGGACCGTGACGCTGGCCTTCAAGGCGCTGGAGCCCGCCGCAAACGTCTCGCTGCTGGTCACCAACACCGCCTCCGTGACGAACGCCTATTTCGCCAACGGCAAGCCCGCGAACCAGGCCATGAGCCGCGTCATCACCAACCTGCAGCCTGCGGGCGTGATCGGCGACTACATCTGGCGCGACGAAAACCGCAACGGCATCCAGGAGACGAACGAGCAGGGGATCGCGAACGCGACGGTGGTCCTGCGGCCGCCGGCCAACGTGGACCTCGGCGCCGGGGCCGGCGTCGCGCTCACCAACACGACCGACCGCAACGGCTACTACCTCTTCGAGGGCATCATCCAGACCGGCCGCTACACGGTGGCCGTGCTGACCAACTCGCTGCCCCGGGGCGCCACCAACACCTGGTCCGAGATGAGCGGCACGGTGAACCCGACCAATGTCACCGTCGTCACGAACCTCTTCCCCGCCTCGATCACCGGGCTGGACGTGCACCGGACGGCCGATTTCGGCTACTCCTGGACCGGGGCCACGATCGAGGGGACCGTCTGGAACGACCTCAACCGCAGCAGCACGGCGGTCCGCGACGGCGGCGAACCGGGCTTCACGAACGTGACCGTCTACCTGTATGCCGCCACGAACCTCTCCTCGGCCATCGGGACCAACCGCACCGACGCGACCGGCTACTTCCGGTTCACGGGGAGCTATTCGGGCAGCTACGTGGTGGTGACCTCGACCAATACCGGAAACCTGGGCGGCTCGACCTGGGAACGCACCTTCGACACGGACGGCCTGGGCACGCCCGATGAGGTCACGCTCTCCGTGCTTCCCGGCGGGCGGGGCTACGCCGATTTCAGCTACTTCCAGACCGGCCCTTACGCGATCGGCGACACCCTGTTCCACGACTGGAACGGCAACGGCGTCCAGAACACGAACGACGAGGGCATCGCCGCCATTCCCGTGGCGCTTTACCTCGACCGCAACGGCAACGGCGTGGTGGACGCGGGCACGGACGTCCTGCTGGCCGTGACCAACACCGACGCCGCCGGCTATTACCTCTTCCCGAACCGGCCCGCCGGAACATACCTGGTGGAAGTGCGGCAGTGGGACGCGAACTTCCCCGCGCTGACGGTCTGCACGGCCGATCCGTATGGGGCGAAGGACGGCCTCAGCCGGGTGGTCCTGTCGAACGCCAGCGACCTGGCGCAGGATTTCGGCTATAAGCCCTACGGGTACGGCTCCATCGGCGACACGGTCTGGCGCGACCTGAACGCGGACGGCGTGCAAAGCGGCGCGCAGGAGACCGGGATCAGCAACGTGACGGTCCGGCTCTACGGGGACCTGAACGGCGACGGGATCTACGAGTCGCTGGTCGTGACGAACACGTCCGCCAGCGGAACGTACCTGTTTTCCAATCTGCCCGACGGCGCCTTCCGGGTGAGCGTCGACACCGCCAGCTCCGCCCTGCCGCTGGATTCCTTCGAGCAGCGGTATGTGCCGACCACGGCCACGAACTATTTCGTCACGGTGGCGGGCGCCGCTTTCCTTGGAGCGGACTTCGGGTTCACGGCGCTCGGCGCCATCGGCGACACGATTTTCTGGGACAACAACGCCAGCGGGTCGCAGGACTGGACCGAGCCCGGAATCGAGGGCGTAACGGTAAACTTGTATTACGACGGCGGCGTGGTGGGACTGTACGAGCCGGGCACGGACACGCTCGCGGGCAGCCGCGTGACCGACACCAACGGCCAGTACATCTTCATGGCGCTGGAGTCGGGGACATACATCGTGGAGGTCGCGACGAACGGCGTTCTCACGAACGCGACCCTCACGGCCGCGCCCGCGCTCGACGGCGCGCCGCTGACGAACGCCGCGCTTCAGGCCTTTTACAGCCGTTACCCCGTGGAGGTGCGGACGGGCACCAAGTTCCTGGGGGCGGACTTCGGCTTCCGGTCCCCGGGCGCGCTGGGCAAGATGGTCTGGCTCGACATGAACGCCAACGGACTGCGAGAAGACGGCGAGCGGGGGATCCCGAACGCGCTGCTGGTGCTGAGCAATGCGACCGGCGTCGTCACCAACCCGACGGACCCGGACGGCTATTACAGTTTCAGCGGCGTGGCCGATGGCACCTACACGTTGCGCGTCCTCACGAACGCGGCCGGGTTCCCCGCGGGGCTCAACCCGACCTATGATCCCGACGGGACCAACAACGCGAGCCTGATCGAGCTGATCGTGATCGCGGGCGGGGATGTGATTTCGGTGGGCGGCGTGGCGCGCACCAACTTCAACATGATGCTGGACTTCGGCTACCGCTACAGCGGTAACAACAGCCTGAGCGGCACGGTGGGCCTGGACGGGATTCCCCGCGACGGCCGGCTGGGCACGGGCATTTCGGGCGTGTCGGCGGACGAGGTTCCCTTCGGGGGCAGGACGGTCGAGCTGTCCGTGTGGTCCGACGCGAACAGCGACAGCGTGGTGGACGCGGGCGAAACCGTCTTCCTGGCGAGCACGCAGACGGCGACCAACGGGGATTATTCCTTTGACGGGCTGCCGACCTCGGTGGGCTCGGGCACGGCGTATTATATCGTGTCGCTGCAAGCCCCGCTGCTCCATCTGCTGCTGACCACGACGAACGGTTCCACGCCGGCGCTCTGGATCACGCCCACGCTCAACAACGCGGGCGAGGCGGACTCGGCCTACCAGGTCGCCGCGGTCTCGGCGTCGGTCACGAACATCGACTTCGCCTTCCGCAGCCTGCGTGATTACGATTTCGGCGATCTGCCTCTTTCCTACAGCACCACGCTGGCGGACAACCCGGAAGGAGCCCGCCACCGCGTCCCGCTGGCCCCCGATCTTTTCCTCGGCGTCTCGCTGAACACGGAGAACAACGGCAAGCCTTCCCCGACCGCCTCCCTGGATGAGTATGACGACGGCGTCGAGCCCCTCGGGGTGTGGCGCGAGGCGGCGGCCGGCGCGAGCGTCCGGGTTCAGGTGGGAGCGGGAAGCGGCTGGCTGGCGGGATACATCGACTTCAATGCCAATGGCTCCTTTGCCGATGCCGGGGAACTGGTGGTCAGCCAGGCGGTTTCCAATGTCGGCGGCGATGGCTCCGGCCTCTACGCGCTCCCCGTGAACGTGCCCTCCGGCGCGATCCTGACGGGGACGAATACGCTGCTGAACGCCCGGTTCCGCCTCTTCCCCGCGGAGCCTGTCATGGCGCCCCTGGCCTATTCGGGCTCTTCCGACGGCGGCGAGGTGGAGGACTACCAGTGGGATCTCGGCGCGGTCGGCGACCGCGTCTGGGTCGACGCCAACACCAACGGCGTCCATGACCTGGGAGAGGCGCCGCTGGCCGGCCTGCGCGTTTTCGCCGACCTGAACAGCAACGGGGTCTGGAGCGCGGAGGAGCCGAATGCCGTCACCGACTCCGAGGGCATGTACGGAATCGGCGGCCTGCCGGCCGGGAGCTACCGGATCGTCGTCGATACGTCCGCCCTGCCGGACGGGCTGCTGGCCGTCTACGACGCCGACGGCGGGAACGACAGCCGGAGCCAGGCTTTGCTGGACGAAGGCGAAACCGACCTGGGCCAGGATTTCGGCTACGCCTACCCGGGGGCGGGCGTGCACATCGTCAAGACGGCGGGCGGGGCGGCGGACGACACGATCCTCTATTCGCCCTCCGGAAGCGACGTCGTCTACCGCTATCACGTGGTGAACGCCGGAGCGTCCTACCTGATCAACCTGGCCGTGGAAGACGACGTGCTGGGCGCGGTGGGAACGGTGGCCGGCCCGCTGGCGCCGGGCGCCGCTTTCGACCTTTACGCGACCAATCTGAACGTCACCGCTCCGGTGGTCAACATCGGAACGGTTGAGGCGACGCCTTCGCTCGCCGACGGCACTCCCATCCCCTCGCTCGGGAACGTGACGGATTCCGACGACGCCGAGGTGCGGCTGGCCACGGAGATCCGCGGCGTCGTGTGGAAGGAAAACATCGGCATCATCGACGGGATCCGGACGAATGACCTGTTTTTCCCGGAGGTCGCCGTGACCCTGTTCGAGGGCGGCACGAATGGGATCCGGGCTGGCGACACGCGGACGGACAACGCCGGGGCCTTCTCCTTCACGAACGTGACGACGGGCGTGGCCTACACCGTGCTCTTCACCGTGCCGAAGACGAACAACCTCTTCCGGTATTTCGCCAACACGTCGGACTACGTGCTGGCCGACGGGCCGGATCGGTCCTATATCGGGAACGACGCGCGGTTCGAGGCGCTGGACACCAACGATGTTTTCGGCACGGCCGCGATCGGCTCCACGCAGATCGTCTTCGGGGCCATCACCTACGTCGATGCGGGCCTCGGGACGAACGATGCCTCCCATCCGCTTTCCACCGCCATCGACCTGCGGCTGATCGAAGCGGCGAACGGGCTCTTTGTCGAGCTGTGCACCGTGGACGAGGTGGTGGACGGCGAGCCGATCACCCTTTACCTCAGGCTTGCCGACGGCACCCTCCGGCAGGTCGGACAGGTCCTCTCCCGCGGCGGCAGCCAGCGGTACCTGATCCCCGTGGCGCGCGAGGCGCTGGGGCCGGAGCCCTTTGCCTTCGTCGTGCGGGACGAGTCGGGCGCGACGCACACCCTGCCGCAGGTGACGTTGGAGGCGTTCAGGGCCGGACTGGTCCGCATGGACAAGCTGGGGCTGACCCTGACCTGGGCCAGCCTGCCCGGCCGCATCTACGATGTCTACCGGTGCGCGCGCCTGGGCGACCCCTGGAAAAAGGTGGTTGCGAATGTGCTGGCCGAGGGGGATTCCTGTTCCGCCATCGTGCCGACGGCCGGGGAAAAGCAGGCCTTCTTCAAAATCGTGATGCAGGATCGCTGAGATTCCGCTAAGATGCCCTCCATGAAAAGGGTTCAAGTCGGCTTGTACGGCGCCAACGGGCATCAGCTCCGGCGGCAGCTCGAATCGAATCCCCGCGCGGTTTGCCGGGGATTCGCCGGATTCCCCCGCGAACGGCTCTCCCCGGTCCACCAGCAGGACCGGGAGGTCCGGGATTACGGGACGCTGGAAGCGCTCCTGGCGGACCCTCTCGTTGACCTGGTCAGCCTGTGCTCCCCCCGGCGGGAGGGGCAGTGGCGGGACGCGCTGGCCTGCCTCGAGGCGGGCAAGCACGTCTACGCCGAAAAACCGTCGGCCTTCAGCGAGGCCGATCTGGACGCCGTGCTGGCCGCCGCAACCCGCAAGGACCGGCTCTTCCATGAGATGGCGGGCTCGGCGTACGGCCAGCCCTTCCGGGAGATGGGCCGCCTCGTCCGGGCGGGCGCGATCGGGACCGTGGTCCAGGCCTGGGCCCAGAAATCCTATCCCTGGTCGAACACGCGGCCCCAGGACGAGGGGCTTGACGGGGGACTCCTTATGCAGGCGGGCATCCACGCCGTGCGGTTCCTCGAGCATATCACGGGGCTCCGCGCGGAGGCGGTGGAGGCCATGGAGACCCGGCTCGGCAACCACGACGCCCAGGGGCAGTGCCGGCGCGCCTCGCAGATGATGATGCGGCTCTCCAACGGCGGCCTCGCCTCGGCCATCGTCAACTACCTGAACCCCAACGAGAGCTTCGGCTCCTGGGGGAACGAGCATGTTCGCATTTTCGGGACAAGCGGGTTTGTGGAAGCCGTGGACGCGGGCTCCCGCACGCGCCTGGTCCTCAACGAGCGCGACTGCGGCCCGCTCCAGCCGGCCGAGCCCTCGCTGGACTGGTTCGAGTGTTTTCTCGACGAGCTGAACGGAAACCGCTCGTTCCCCATTTCGCTGGAGGAGGAGCTGCATCCCCTCCGCGTGGTCATCCGCGCCAAGGCCTCGGTGAAAGCCGGCCCGGCGGCCTGACGGCCCGGCGCCGGCCGGTCAGGCCGGCGGGTCGGGATAGATCCTCGCCAGCCACCCGCGCCGCTCGCGGCTCACGTCCAGCGCCTCCAGCAAAGCGGGGTCCCGCTTTGCCAGGCGCACCAGCGCCCCGGCGTAGAGCCGCACCAGGTCGCCGAGCCGCGCGGCCAGAGCGAACGGCCTCAGGCCGCGCCGCGCCGCCCACGGGTAGCGGGCCTCCAGCTCGGGGGCCGACAAAAACAGGCGCCGCCCCAGCAGCCTCAGCCGGTCGCGCAGGTCCCGCAGCTCCTCCAGGCGGAGCAGGGACTCCGGCGGATGCGCGCGCACCCCGCCCCGCTGAAGCGTCAGCGACCAGGCTTCCCGCAGCAGGTCGGGGTCGGGATTCCAGTCGGCGGGCCAGTCCGCCTCCCGCTCGAACCCGGCCAGTTCCTCCGCCATGGCGACGACCAGGGCCAGGCCGCGCACCATCCGGACGGCGCGGGCCCGGGCGTGTAATTCGTGCAGGTCGATCGCCGGCCCCTCCTTTTTAAGGACCAGGGCGATGTCGACGAGGGAGCGGAGGGGATAGAAGCCCAGGCTGTGCAGGAGCGTGTGGCGCACCAGCGCCAGCACGAGGTCGTGCGGCTCCAGCGTCAGGCAGGGCTGCCCGCAGCAGGAGGAGGGAACCGCCCGTTCCCATAAGGGCTCCGGATCCAGAGCCAGCGGGCCCGCGTGGTCAAGCCGCCCGTGCAATTCCACCGGCAGCGGCCAGTCGGGATGAAGGAAGACCCGGTGCTTGTCGTTGGGAACCCCCTGGCCTGCGTAGCCCGATTCTTTCATGACCGCCGAGGCGCGCTCGACGTCCCGCAACCGGACCAGCACGTCCAGGTCGTGCATGGGCCGTTCGGCGGGATCCGGATAGACGTGCTCGGACAGCCAGATGCCCTTGAGCGGGATGAACGGGATGCCGGCCCGGTTGAGGGCGGAAAACAGCTCCCCCGCCTGGGCCCGCCGGCGCTCTCCGTCGCGGACTCCGGCCAGGTACTCGGCGCGCAGGCCGTCCGGCAGGCCATCCGGAGGATTCCGGCGAAGGGGGGGGTACAGGAAAAGATGTAGACCCTGGGCCTTCGCCAGGTTGAGCGCGAGCGCCCAGTCAACGGGCGGCGGAGGAGCCTTCCCGTCCGCTCCCAGGGCCCACCGCAGCGAGGCGAGAAGCGAAGACGGGGACGGCGAGCCGCCCGCCGTCATGTGCTGGCCGGTCTACGCGAGCCGGCGCGGGGGTTGACAGGTTTCTTTTGCATGACGAATTCGTTTCCATAATAGGTGAAATCGAGGGAGTGTTCCATGAAAACATTGCGCGGACCGGGTTTCGCCTCCACGAAAGCAGGTGAAGCCATCTCGTCGGCCTTGTCCATGACCTCTGCTTTCCAGGCGCCTCCCGCCGGGTGTCTTGCCGCCCTTTTCAGTAAAATTTGGAGTTCGTATTTTTGCCGCGTTTATTGTATATTTGTATGAATACTAGTCACAAGATCGGGGCGCCATACAAACCAATCTCAAAAGTCGCTGCCTGGCCTGGCTTTTCACCTGTCTGGGAGCCCTGCTTCCCATGCCGGGGATAGCCGCTTTTCCGGCTTTCCGCCTTGGGATTGTCCAGGACGGGCCCTGCCTTTTGCCTGTGGAAGAACTGGCCTCCCGCTTCGGCCTTACCGTGCAATCGGCCGGCGCCACCCTTGCCGCGGGAGGCTTTGCACTGTCCCGGCAGGGGCAGCCCGTTGCCTATGAGGGCGCGACCAACGGGCTCATTTTTTTTGGACAGGCCAACCGCTCCATTGACTCGGCCGAAACCGTTTATCTGCTTGAACTGGGCGATGGCCTCGCCTTGGAGGGGGAGGATCATGCGGCTGACGGAGTCGAGGCGGCCGTCTCCCCCGTCAGCCTGCTACCCTACACCCAGCACCTCGAAACCAACGGCTGGTGCTCGATCATACTAGATAGTCGGGCCGAAGTCGGCTGGATGGTCTGGCAATACCTGAACCGCAACGGGACCTACTCCTATTCATGCCCCGCGCCCGGTTATCCCGCCTCCGGAGGGACTGTGACGCTGAGGATCGGCCTGCGCTCGCTTCATCCGGAGGATTATGTCGATCAGCACGCCTTCAACGTGGCATGGAACGGGCAAAGCCTCGGAACCGCGTCCTGGGGCGGTCAGACGTCCTTCGTTTGGCAGGGCGCGCTTCCTGCCGGCACCGTCCCGGGTCCGCAGGGCGGCACCCTCACGTTGCGCGAAACGACCGATACCACCGCTGGCCGGGGCGGCCTGGAGTGGATTGAGCTGCTGTACGAGAGGCCGGGCCTTGCCGGATCCGGTCTCGTGCTCTGGGAGGCGGGCTCCACCAATCCCGTCGTGCTCACGGAGTTTCCCGGGGAGCCCGTTTCGGTGTGGGATGTGACGAAGGCGGATTCGCCCGTCCGGCTTGAAGGGGTCGGCACGATTCCCCGCGATGGCGGCTACGCTTGCGGCTTCAAGCCTTTTCCCGGCCGGCGCTACGCCGCGTTCTGTCCGGCCGGCCTTTCCCGCTCGGTGTCCTGGCGCCCCGATGAATCCGCCGATCTGGCGGCGGCCACCAATGTCGCCGACTGGGTGGTCATTACGCCGCCTCGCGCCCTGGCCGACTTCAGCTCCGGGGCGCAATGGCTGGCCGATTTCCGCTCCGCCCAGGGTTTGCGCACGCGGATCGTGACGGCCGAGGCCGTTGCCGACACCTTTGGCGGCGGCATCCTGAGCACCGGCGCCATCCGCCGCTTTGTCCAGGCCACGGCGGGCTGGACGGTGCGCCCTGACTCGCTCGTCCTGATGGGCTATGGCAACGTGGATTATCGCCGCGAAAGCGTCCTGTCCAAGTGTCTGATCCCAACGCCGGCCGTTTCCATCGTGTTCAAGGTCGGCGACCGGATGGGGGAGATCGTCTCGGCCGATGCGCTGTATGGCGACGATAATCGCGATGGCGTGCCGGAGGTCGTCGTCGGCCGCATCCCGGCGCAGACGGAGGAGGAACTGGTCGAGGCGCTTGCCAAGATCGCCCGTTTCGAGGCGGCGGCGGCCGGAAAGGGGACGGCCCTGTTTTCGTCCGATGATCCGACCAACGGCCTGCCTCCCGGAATGAACCTCCATTTGATCAGCGACGCCGCGGCAGCCGACGCCGCCGCGGGCGGCTTCACTCCCGTCAAAGTCTATGTTCCGGCTGCCCCGAAACCGACTTCCAGCGTGATCCGGCCCGGCATCATGGCCGCGCTGGCCGGCGGCCCTTCGTTTTATCTGCACCTGGGCCATGGCGACGCCGGGCAGATCGGGTGGGGCTCGGTTGGTAACGGCATTCTTG
This sequence comes from Kiritimatiellia bacterium, assembly GCA_044346855.1. Taxonomy (GTDB): domain Bacteria; phylum Verrucomicrobiota; class Kiritimatiellia; order CAIKKV01; family CAIKKV01; genus CAIKKV01. The sequence goes on along the minus strand of JBIIYJ010000021.1, from coordinate 14,367 downwards.
TCAATTATTTGCTTGGCAATGTGCAAGCCTGGGCGTGGCCCGTCATCGGCCTTTTCCCAAGCTGCCAAATCAACCGCTTCCACCATCCGTCCTATCCGGATACGTTCTGCCTGGAGGCCTGGCGGTACCCGGAGGCGGGGTTTGCCGCCATCTGGGCCCCTTCCTGCAAGGTGGAAGCCGATGACGGTGTTCTTCTCGCCCGGGAAATGGTTAAGGCGTGGGCCGGCGATTCGCCCCTTCGGCTCGCGGGAGCCGTGCGCCTGGCCGCCTCCCGCTCCAGGGGCCGGCTGCTCATGCCGTCGATCCTGCCCTGCGTTACGCTTCTTGGGGATCCCGCCACCGTCATCCGGCTGGGGCGCAACGCCCGGGACGTTCCGGAGAGCTGGTTGAGGGAGAAGGGGCTGGCCGACCCCAACGAGGGCGAAGCCGATGCGGACGGGGACTCCTTCCCGGCGTGGGCCGAGTATTACCGGGCCACCGATCCGCTGGACGGGACGGATCATCCGCTTCGCATCGACCGTATCGCGCCCGCCTCCGGAAGGATCGCGCTTCGCTTCGTATCGGGGCCGGGCAGCCGTTATCGCATTCTGCGGAAGAGCGGCCTGGGCGCGGGCCAGGCCTGGGAGCCGGTCTCCTTTGCCCTTTCGGCGGAGGGAAGCTGGCTTCTTCCGGGCGAGTGGCTGACGGCGGGTGATATGGAGACAACCGTTTTCGTCCCGGCCGACGGCGGGGCTCAATTCTTCAAAGTCGAGGCGTATCCGTGACATGTGATCCCGAAGAACGGTGGAGCCGGAATCCCGATGTGGTGTTCCGCACGGTGGCCGGCGAGCGGCTGCTGGTTCCGGTGCGCGGCGCCGCCGCCAAGTCGCGTCGTCTTTTCACCCTCAATCCGCTTGGCGCCTCGGTCTGGGAACTCCTGGAGCGGGAACGGTCGTTCCGCGACTTGTCCGAGGCCCTGCAAAAACAGTATCCCGGCACGCCGCCCGGCCAGGTTGAGGAGGATACCCATCGCTTTCTGACGGAGTTAGCGGAATTCGGCCTGTTGTATCGGAATAAGGAGGGCGCGCCGGATGGATTGTGAGCCCAGGGCGGAATCGTTCAGGCTCCGGCTGCGCCGCCAGGCGGTGAAGGACGGCGTGCCGCTGACCGGGATGCTGGAGCTCACAAGGCGCTGCACCTTCCGGTGTCCGCACTGCTATGCCGGCCCCGCGCTTTCGGCCGAAGGCGAGCTAAGCACGGCCGCCTGGAAACGCCTGTTGGACGAAGCGGCTGCCGCCGGCTGCCTGGAGCTGGTCCTGACCGGCGGCGAACCGCTGCTGCGGGCGGATTTTGCCGAGCTTTATGTGCATGCCCGCCGCAAGGGGCTGGAAGTGACCGTCTTCACGAACGCCTCCCTGATAGACGGGAAGGCGGCGGACCTGTTCCGCGAGTGGCCTCCGTTTTCAGTGGAAGTGTCGGTTTACGGGCTGACGGAGCCGACGGCCCGGGTTGTGACCGGGGTTGAGGATGCCTGTGAAGCCCAGTGGGCGGGTGTGCGCCGCCTGAAGGAGGCGGGCGTTCCGGTCACGCTCAAGGTCCTGGCCATCCGCCCGATCCGCCATGAGATCGAGGCGATCGAGGAGCGGGCGCGCCGGGAGGGTTTGAAGCTCCGCCTGACGACGGAACTGACCCCGCGGCTTGACGGGGACGCGGCGCCCCTGGCCTTGCGGCTGGATCCCGAGGATGCCGTGGCGCTGGAGGCCCGGGAGCCGGGGTGGGCGGAGTCGCTGAAGGCGCGGCTGGCCAGCCGGGCCGGTGCGGACCGGCATTATCCCTGCGCGGCCGGCCAGTACGGGTTTTTCATCGATGCCGCCGGCTGGCTGCAGCCCTGCCTGGCCATCCGGGCGTTGCGGCGAAACGTCGGGGAAGGGGGCCTTTTGGAGGCTTGGCGTGCGGTTGTGCAGGAGGCAAGGGGCCGGCAACTTGCTGTTGACAAGAAACCCTCAGACCGACTATTATATAATTGTTTTATGTGTATTGGTTTGAATGAATGGGGTGTGGGTCGTTCCTTCCGAAACTGGCTGGAGCGTGTTGCGAATCTCAGAATATCAAGGGTATCATGAAGAACCAACCTGATCAGTCTGACGCGGATCTCCCGTCCTGGGGCGGCGGCCCGAAGGTTCAGGCGGAAGACACCGTCGAAGACGGCGCCGATACGCTCGGCAAGGGGCCGGGTACCAATGCCAATTCCATCGGACAGGGTTCTTGCTACGACTGTCAGGTTGGCTAGTCCGGATTCCCATCCCGCCATCAATCTGGCCGGACTTTATTTTCGTATTGAAGGCATTTCGAACGATGCCCGCCTGCCTGACCTCTGGAGACCGTTTCAAACCCGTCTTTCGTCTTCCGTTCAACCCGATCTGACGCTTCGCCTCGTTCCCGAGGCGTGCCCCGTCAAACCTGGCCCCCTGCTGAATTCCAGTCCCTATTTCCAGCTGTACCAGCCTGCGGGCGAGGAAGGCTTCCTGGGGTGCCCCGTGGGTCATTCCGGCTGGATGGCCTGGTATCGCCCCGGGTTGAACCGGCTTGAGCTGTATGCCGGCGGAAACGAGTTGCCGGCCGACGACGACTGGCTGGACAGCCTGTTGTGGCGTTTCCGGACTTTCATCCTGGCCCGGCATGACCGGGCCGTCTTCCATGCCGCCGCCGCCATGCGCGGGGGGAAGGCGTTCCTGTTCGCGGGCGACTCGGGGATGGGCAAGAGCACGATTTCGGGTCTGCTGGCCCTCGGGGGCTGGACCGTGCTTTCCGACGAATCGCCAATGGTGGAGAGCCAGCCCGACGGAGGGTTCCGCGTGTGGGGAAGCCCGTGGCCGAGTTCCGGCGGCTTCGCGCATAACGGTTCGGCTCCCCTGGAAGCCCTCTTTTTTCTCGAGCGGGGAGCGGTGAACGAGATTGTTCCCCTGCCGCCCGGGGCGGTTGCCAAGCGTCTGCTGGCCTCCCGACTCGTGCTTTGTCCGTTCTATGAGGATGTATCGCGCGACCGGCTTCTGGGCCTACTCGACGGGGTGACCCTCCGCGTGCCCGGCGCCATCCTTCGCTTCGTCCCGGACCCGTCCGTGGTCCGCCTGCTCGACGGGTTCGCCCCTTCGCTCCCGCAGTGAACCGCGCCTGCCTGTTGACTTGCCTCGGGTTTGTCCGTAAAGTAATCGTTCACTTATAACGTCGTGAAGTCGCTCGCGGGAACGGCTGAACAAGGAATCGGCATGAGATTTGTCAGCGCATTGGGGTTGATGGTCATGGTCCTTTGGGCGGCTGCCGGCCGGGCCGACTGGACCTCCCCGACCGGGCCGGATGGCGTGACCCGCATCATCGTGGAAGCCGAGGACATGAAGGGCGTCACGCCCGACGCTTTCGGCGGCACGGGGCCCGACTGGCGGACCGGCCGGTTCGGCATCGATTTCTACCAGAACAACGTCTTCGGCGGCCATTGGCAGAGCCGCCTGCGCACGGCCATGACGGACAAGGGCGGCAATCCCGCCGACTTGACGGCCGTCATCGAGGTGCCGAGCAACGGCGTCTACAAGCTCTGGGCGAAATACGAATGCCCGCCGCTTTTCAACTATGCGTTCGAGGTCTCCCTGCGCCAGACCGGGCTGACCGGCCGCGAGGTGTTCAGGAAAACCTACGGCCTGCTGGAGTCGCCCAAGCATTTTTCCTTCAGCAAGGCGCCGATCACCGGCAGCCTCTACTGGAGCTGGGGAATCGACCACGACGCTGCCGAAGGCTACGAGGTGACGCTGGAAAAGGGCAAGTACCGCCTCCAGGTCGGCAAGACCGCCAACCCCGAGCCCGCCGGCATGCGCTCGCTCGACGTGCTGATGCTGACCTCCGACCTTTCCCCCGTCTCCTCGCCCCGCTACGACCGCTTCCCCCTGCTGGACGAACTGCGCCGGGCCAACCACCTGTTCATCCGGTTCCGGACGCCCCCCGACGCCCCCGGCCCCCTGCTGCTCACGTGGAACCGGGCCGGCAAGCGGTACCCCGATTTCTACAATCCCGCCTACACCGAGCTGATCCGGGCCTACGACGCCCAGGGCCGCCCGCTGGCGACGAACGAGCTGGTCCTGAAAAAGGGACAGCTTCCCGAGCCCCTCAAGCCCGGCGAGACCAGCCCCTGGCTGGACGTCGGCCCCTGCCTCAACGTTGAAAACGCGGCCACCTTCCTCTGCACGGCGGAGATCCCCGACCCCGTCAAGAAGCGGGCCTCCACCAACCAGCCCGAGTCCCTCTCCTTCGCCGTGGACGTCGCTCTCGCGCCCTCCGAAAAGGCGCTCGTGAAGTCGTTCACGAACGCGCCCGCCCAGCCCGGCCGCATCCTCACCTTCCTGCTGCAGCCCGACTTGAAAACGGTCGAGGGGCTTGCGTGGAGCCGGCCGATGGCCGACGTCTACCGGGCCATGACGGAAGGCCTGGAGCGGGAGCCGCGCCAGGCCAAAGGCCTGCCCCGGCGGATGCGGTTTTACGGGCACACCGGCTCCGTTCTGGGGCGGGGCGCCGGGCAGGACTGGGCCTGGGACCTCCAGATGGAGTTTCGCCGGGCGCTCGGCCTGAACACCTCGCCCGATCCGGCCCTCAGCCTGACGCCCGCACAGGCGGAGCGGAACAAGGCCTACTACGCCGCGAAAGGCGACCTGCTCATGAAGAGCGCAACGCACCACCACAGCCAGGATCCCGTGAAGGTCGCCTCCAACGTGCTGGCGAACGGAACCGCCGCCGATTTCCATTACCTGTCGTACGGGGATGAGATCGGCCTCCCGGCGGTTGACGTCAAGGACCCGAAGCGGATCGAGGAGTTCAAGGCCTACCTGAAGGCGGCGGGCGTGACGCCGGAGTCGCTCGGCCTGCCCGGCTGGGAGGTCATCAAGCCGCTCAACAGCCTGTCGGCCGACGTCGCCGTCCAGATCGGCGTCATTCCGGCCGAGCGTCAGGCGGCTGGGATCGATTCGACCCTCAAGCGCCTCTACTGGCACAGCGTCGGGTTCCGCACGAAGTCGGGGATCGAAGAGTTCGCCGCCAAGACCCGCCTGCTGCGCGAGAAGCTGGGCCCCGAGGCGCACACCTCGGCCAACCTCGGCGGCATGCATCCATTCTACTGGATGCACCAGTCGAGCTTCATCGAGTCGTTCAAGCACGAGGCCATGACGATCGCCTGGTCCGAGGACTACGATTACTGCCAGCCCGAGGCCTCGCGCCTAGTGGCCGAGTTCCAGGCCGGCTACCTCAAGTGCGGCGCCAAGTACCACGGCCAGCGGATGATGTTCTACTGCATGCCGCACTTCCCGGGGCAGTCGCCCGAGCACCTGATCCAGAACGCCGTGCTGGAATGGGGGCAGAACGTGAAGGACCTGGACTGGTTCTCGATTCCGCCCGACGGCTTCACCACTGAAAACTACATCAGCCCCCGCGGCGGCCTGGACATGTTCCGGATGCTCCGGCGGGCCAGCGACATGGCCGCCGTCACCGAGACGTGGCTCGAGCCGGCCAAACCCGTCGATTCAGCGGTCGCGATGCTGCTGTCGGAGGCCAGCGACATCTGGGAGATCAACGGCAAGAGCCAGGGCGCCGTGAAGCCGGACAGCGAGGAGACGAACGCCTTCCAGGAGGAGCGCAAGAACACCTATTACGCCCTGCGCCACGCGGGGTATCGCGTGGACCTCATCACCGAGGCGGACGTCCGCGAAGGCTGGCTGGCCCGCTACAAGGCCCTCTACATCGGCGGCGAAAACCTGGAGCGCGCCACCGCCGGCGCCATTGAAAACTGGGTTCTCGACGGCGGCGTCCTGGTTGCCTCCGCCGGCGCCGCGCGCGAAGACGAATACGACGAGCCCTTCACCGGGCTGGACCGCGCGCTTGGCCGCGGGGCCCGCACCGCTTACGACCGCTACCGCGGGGCGCTGCGCAGCAAGATCGAGCTGCTCATGCTCAAGCCGCTCGACGTCGTGAAGCGGGAGGACGGCAGTTCCTATAACGCCTACGCGGTCCGCGAAACATTCACGCCTGCCTCCAACGCCGTCGTGATGGCCCGCTTTGCCGACGGTTCGCCCGCCCGGGTTTCCACCCCGGTCGGCAAGGGGCGCGGCTGGTACACGGGAACCTTTCCGGCCACCGCCTGGCTCAAGCCGGCCCTTCCCGTCATGCCCTGCGGCAAGGGCGGGCCCGAGACGGCGGCCGACGGCAGCCCCCGGTATCCCCAGTTCGAGCCGGTTGCGTTCGACCCCGCGGCCGGCCGCGCGGTGACGGAGCCGCTGGCCGCCGCCGGCATCAAGCCCGACATCCGGATCGACAAGCCGAACCTCGTCAGCAACCGCCTGACCGGACCGGATGGAACGGTGGTTACGCTGGTCAACCTCGGCCGCCAGCAGGCGGGGCCGGCGGACACCGTGACGCTGGAGATCGATAGTCTCACCCGCGCGGGGCGGGTCTGGTCCTACGCTTTCCCCAAGGGTCTTGAGAGCAGCCGTAACGGGAACACCCTGACGGTCCGCCTGCCGCGGGTCGACCTGGTGGACGTGATCGTGGTTGAAAAATAGGAAGGTTCGCATGAAGAAGGACTGGATTATGGGTGTTTCCATCCTGGCCGGGTTGGGACTGGGCGCCGCGGCGCAGGGCGCCACGCTGGTGCGCGACGGGAAGGCCGTCTCGGCCATCGCCGTATCCGCCGAAACCAACGAATTCGAGGGGCTGGCCGCCCGGGAGCTGGCCGGCTACGTCGAAAAGATGTCGGGCGTCCGGCTCGAGATTATCACCGTGCAGCCCGGCACGATCGACGGGTTGATCCGCGATTCCGCCGCCCGCGGGAATGGCCTGGTCGTGCTGGGCAAGGCCGCGCGAGCGCTGGTGGCGAAGGAGCTGGGGACCAACGCCGCCATCCGCGGGTCGTTCGCGCTGAAGGCCGAAAAGGAAACGGTCCTGATCGACGGCCCCGAAGAGGGCGTGTATTACGGCGTGATCGAGCTGCTCGAGCAGGCCGGCTGCCGCTGGTTCATGCCGGGGCCCCTGGGCGAGGTGGTGCCGTCGCTCAAGACGGTCGAGGTGAAGGCCCAGGCCACGGTGCAGGTCCCCTCGTTCCCCTCGCGCTGGTTCCAGATGCCCGACCGCGACTGGCAGAAGCGCCTGCGGTGCGGCGGCGACGTGTTCGCGGGCGCCCACGGGATGCGGGCGCCCGACGCCAGCGTCAACAAGACAAACGGCCTGATCGAGCCCGCCGAGGCGGCCGAGTACTATGCCCTCTACAAGGGCAAGCGCACGATCCGCCAGCACTGCGTGTCGAATCCCAAGCTGATCGACTACATGGCCAACGAGATCAAGGCGATCCGCAAGAAGGGCGGCGGCGCGGTGGTCGGGGCCGGCCCCAACGACGGCGGCGGATTCTGCGAATGCGAAAACTGCCGGGCGCTCGACACGGGCGACTTCGATCCCTTTTCCAATGAGATCTCGGTCACCGACCGCTACATCTGGTTCTATAACCGGGTTCTGGAAAAGGTGCTTCCGGAATACCCCGACACCAAGCTGGCGTTCTATATCTACCACACCTACATGCGCCCGCCCCGCAAGGAGATGCCTCACCCGCATATCCAGGGGGCGCTGGCCCCGATCGCGCTCGACCGCGTGCACGGCTTCTCGAATCCCGTCGCCCCCGAGAAGAGCTACGCCAGGTGGCTCTTCCAGGAATGGGGCAAGATCATGCCCGAGCTGTACGACCGCGGCTACTGGAGCAACCTCGCGTGCCCCGGATTCACCTTCATCATCCTCGACCGGCTGCGCGACGAGATTCCCGCCTGCCATGAGCTCGGCGTCTGCGGCTGGCGGGTGGAGACGTTCCCCAATTACGGGCCGCAGTTCCCGAGCATGTATGTCGCCGGCAAGCTGATGTGGAACCACGCGGCCGACGTGGACGCCCTGCTCGCCGACTGCTGCGAGAAATTCTTCGGGCCGGCCGCCGGCCCCATGCGGGATTACGTGACGCTGATGGACGCCGCGCTGCGCGACGGCGACTTCACCACCGGCTCCGCCTGGGACATTCCCCAGTTCTATCCCGCGCCCCTGCGCGCGAAGGCGCGGGCCTTCCTGGACGACGGGCTGAAAAAAGCGGCCGGCCAGGGGGTCTACGAGGAGCGGGTGAAGATGATCGCCGACACGTTCGAGATGACCGAGCGTTTCTGCCTCATGATGGACGCGCGCACGAAAGTCGATTTCGTCGCGGCCAAGAGCGAGCTGGACAAGATGGACGCCGTGGCCCAGAGGCTCATGGACATAAAGCCCGTTCCCATGGTTTCCGCCGGGCGCCACAGCACGTATATCAATTACATGAAGCGCTTTTTCAGGAACGCCACGGAGCAGGGCTACGCCCGGGTCACCGGCGGGAACGTCCTGCTGGCCTCCGCGCCCGACGTGTGGGACTTCCAGATCGACCCGCTCAAGGTCGGCGAGGACATCGGCCTGTGGCGGCCGACCACGACCGGCGGCAACTGGCAGAAGCTGAAGACGTCCAGCTCCTCGTGGAGCAACCAGGGGCTGCGCTATTACAAGGGGCTCGCCTGGTACCGGACGACGGTGGACGTGCCGGCGTCCGCCGCCGGCAAGCGCGTCTTCCTCTGGTGCGGCGGCGTCGACGAAACGGCCAAGGTGTGGATCAACGGCCAGGTCATCGGCATCAGTCCCGGCGCCACGTTTTATCCGTTTGAAATGGACGCTACGGCCGCGGTGAAGCCGGGAAAGAACACGATCATTTTCTGCCTGTCTAACCAGGTGGTAAACGAAGTCGGGACAGGCGGCATCGTGGCGCCCGTGATCCTCTACGCGCCGGTCAAGGGGGCCGAGGCGAAGCTGGAGAACAGCCGTGATCTGAAGCCGACGTTCCCGTAGAAGAATAGCTGATAGCTGATAGCTGATAGCTGATAGCGAATAGCGAAGAATAGTGAAGAAGAGAAGGATAGCAAGCATGCAACGTGTGATTCAGGTTGGAACGGGCGGCCGCGGCGAAGCGTACCGCGATGCGGCGGCGTTGGATTTTCCCGGCGTGGTGGAACTGGTCGGCCTGTGCGACACCAATCCGGGCCGCATCGGGGAGTACCAGAAGGCGCTGGCCGAAAAGGGGCTCACCGTGCCGGGCTTCGGGCCGGCCGAGTTCGAGGCCCGCATCAAAGCGCTTAAATGCAACCTGGTGGTGGTGACCAGCCGCGACAGCACCCATGACGAGTATGTGATCCGCGCGCTCGAGGCGGGCTGCCACGTGATCTGCGAAAAGCCGATGACCACGGACGTCGAGAAGTGCAAGGCCATCCTGGCCGCCGTCAAGCGGACGGGCCGCCAGGTGCGCGTGACCTTCAACATGCGCTACTCCCCGGTCCGCATGCAGGTCAAGGAGCTGCTCCAGTCGGGCGTCATCGGCAAGATCCTGTCGGTCGAGTTCCGCTGGCTTCTCAATACCCGGCACGGGGCCGACTATTTCCGCCGCTGGCACCGCAACAAGGAATTCAGCGGGGGCCTCATGGTGCACAAGGCCACCCACCACTTCGACGCGGTCAACTGGTGGATCAACAGCGTGCCCGCCTTCGTGTCGGCCACCGGCACGCGGCAGTTCTACACGCCCGTGCAGGCCGAGCGCTACGGCCTGACCCGCCGGGGGCCCCGCTGCCGCGGCTGCGCCGAGGCCGGCCGCTGCCCCTATTACCTGGACCTGGCGGCCAACAGCCACATGAAGAAGCTGTACCTTGATCAGGAACAGTACGACGGCTACTTCCGCGACAAGTGCATTTTCAGCCCGGAGATCGACATCGAGGACACGATGAACCTCGCCGTCGAGTACCGCAGCGGCGTCCGCATGTCCTACTCGCTGAACGCCTTCACGCCGTGGGAGGGCTACGACATCGCCTTCAACGGCACCCGGGGCCGGCTGGAGCATACGATGCGCGAGACGTCCAAGTCGTTCGGCGAGGGCATACCGGGCGAGATCAAGGGCATCGGCATCCGCGTCTGGCCCCATTTCGGAGAGCCCTACGCCGTCACGCCCTGCGACAGCAGCGGGAGCCACGGCGGCGGCGACTCGCGGCTCATGACGGACCTGTTCCGCCCCGATCCGCCGGCGGACCCGCTGGGGCTGCGGGCCGATTACCGCGCCGGCGGCTGGTCGATCCTGACCGGCATCGCGGCCAACATCGCGATGAAGGAGAAGAGGGTGGTGGACGTGGCCGGCCTCGTGCCCGGCTTGCCGCTGCCCGAGTATCCCCCGGCTCCGGCCTGGGACGAACCCATCCCGCTGCCCGACCCGAAGCCGGCCGGCTGAACCGACCGCGGGGGGGCAGCCGTGCCCCTGCGCGAACGGAGGCTGGCCGACAAGACAGGAAAAAGCATGAACAACGGACTAACGCGGGTGTGGATGGGCGCCCTGGCAGCGTCGGGGCTGGCGGCTTTCGCGCAGCAGGAGCCGCTGCTCCCGCCCCGGTGGACGGAACAGGCCAGCGGCCCCGCGACCGAGTGGGCCAGCCCCGTGGCGGGGGCCATGCTTCCGCTCGAGTGGACCGTCCAGGCTCGCGCCTCCGCGGGCGCGGCCCTGTCGCTCCAGGTCGAATCCGCGCCCGGAACGCCCCCGCTGCTCGACGTTCAGTTCCGATTACAGGAGCATAACCGGGCGGCCGTCTCGGCCCGGGCCTCGGGCGCGCGGATGGAGACCGAACTCCTGTCCGACCGCGTGTGGTCCCGGATCGAGGAGCCTACCGGTTCGGTCGCCTACGGGTGGCGCTACGCCCGGGTGAAGAACCTGTGGGACGAACGCGACCGGCGCGAAATCGGAGCCTCCCAGGGCGCCCTGACCCCCTTCGCCGAAAAGAGCTTCGTCTTCCGCCTGGTGCTGGCCGGGGGCCGGCGGCAGGTCTGGCTCGACGACCGGCTCGTGGCGGAGAGCGCGGGCCCGAATCCGCGCGCGGCCGGCCTGAAGCTCCGGTTCCAGAACGCCGCCGTCGAAGCGATGGTCCTCGCCCCCGCGCCCGCGCGCGAGGCGTTCCTTCCGCTGCCGCTCACCGCCTACAGCCACAGCCCGGCCCGCCCGCCGCGGGCTGATCCCGGCGAACGGATCGAGGAGGGGAGCCCGGCCGTTCCCTTCTGGCTGCCCCCCGAGGGGGCGGTCGACCTTGACCTGGGCGAGACCTTCTTCAGGTACAGGCTGACCGACGGCAGCGGCCCCGACGCCTCGTATGTCAATGCCGTCTGCGCCTGGCCTGGCGCGTTCAGCGTCGATCCCGCGGCGCTGACGTTCCGCGTGCCGCACAGGCCCTGGCAGACGGTCTGGCTTCTGGCCTGGATGGACGACGAGCACGCCTCCGTGCCCGCTGGGGTCTTCCGCTTTTTCCGCAACCGGGCCGGGCATGCCGCCACCACCCCCTTTGAGATCAGCGAGGAGGCCATCCGCTCCGGCCGGGTGATCCGGCTCGATCGGACGACCGCCGGGGGCCGGCCCCTGTATGCGATCCGCGTTCCCGTGGAGACGGACGCGATGGCCGGCCTGGCGGACGCGGCCGGGCGCTTTGTTGAATTCGAATTGAGCAAGCCGCTGGCGCTGTTCCGTTCCTATCCCGATCCGATCTATTACGGGTACCACCCGGCCGGGCCGCCCAGTTCGATCCATGTGGTCGGGGTGACGCTGGAGGAGGCCGCGTTCGACTACGACGTGCAGCCGGACCGGCTCGGGCATGTTTTTGTCCGCCCGGAGAAGGCGGGTTACACGGTGGTCGTCACCAACCGGACCGACCGTCCCCTCGAGGCCCGGGTGTCGCTGGCGGCGGAAAGTTTCGGGGAGCGGGGGACCGGGGGCGGGTCGTATTCCGGCCTGCTTGCCGCCGCGAGCGGGCCGCTTGCGCCGGGCAAGGAGGCGCGTTTCCGGCTGGAGCTCGATCCCGCTCGCAACGGCTGGCACGGGCTGAAGGTGCGCGTCGAGGCCGGGGGCGTCGCGCGCTCTAACACGCTGAGCCTGGTCATGCTGCCGCCCGACATTCGCAGCGGCGGGTTTGCGACCAACGAGACACGCTTCGGCATCTGGACGCTGTGGGGCCATTACCTGCCGATGCGGGCCGGGCAGTTCGGGCGCAACGAGGAGTGGCTGGGCGTCATGCGCAAGCTGGGCCTGCGCGGCGGGGGCGGGCACGGGGCGTTCATCAAGACGGAATCGATGAAGAAGCACGGCTTCCTCCCCAAGGGGCCCCATACATTCGTTGACGTGTTCCACAGGCTCAACGAGAACGACCCGGCCGCGATGCGGGCCATGGTGTCGAACGAATTGGCCCAGGTTGCCGAGGATTATGGGTCGTTCCCGAAAAGCACCTATTTTTACGGGGGCGAATGGCATCTGGGCCGCGAGATCCAGTACGCCCCCTGGCCGCGCTATACCGGGGACGGGGACCGTCCGCTGACGCCGGATGAGCAGGCGCGGGCCGACCGCCACATTAAGATTTTCACGGCCATCGGCACCGCCATGCGCGAAACGTACCCGCGCACCCGGCTGATCCTGCAGTGGGGCGCGCCGCTGGGCACCCTGGCCTACATGAAGGCGGGCCTTCAGAAGGATCTGGCCGATCTCTACGGCATGGACGCCCCGATGTTCGAGCTGATTCCCGAGAATCCGGCAGGTGTCGGGTCGATCCAGCGGCTGTGGGGCTTCCGCCAGGAGGCGGAGCGGCTGGGCTGGCCGCGCCTTCCCATCGCCTGGTGCGAAGGCCCGTTCTTCCCCACCTGCGCGGGCGCGCTGACCGAGGAGCAGCAGGCCTGGTACCAGGTGCGGTACTGGCTGGCCGGCCTCGCGTATGGCGTGGAGGATTTCCAGGCCGGCGTGGTCGATTTCGACGGCGGCAACTATTACGGGGCTGAGCATTACGGCGCCGGCATTTTCCACCGCACGCCGCTGGCCAACCCGAAGCCCGCCGTGGCCGCCGTCGCCACGGCCACCGCCATGCTGTGCGGGGCGGACCCGGCCGGGTTCGTGGACCTGGGCGTGCCGACCACGTTCTGCATGGCCTTCCGGCTTTCCGGCACGAACGTCATGCGGTATGCGCTGTGGCGGGTGGCCGGGAAGGCCGCTGTTCGCCTGGCCATCACGGGCGGAAAACCCGTCGTGACCGACTCCATGGGAAATGCGGAGGAGCTGCGGGCGGAGAGGGGCGTGGTGGTCGTGCCGGTCGACGAGTCGCCCGTCTGGCTGACCGGCGTGGACCGGATCACCGAAGGGCGGGTGGAGGCCCCGGTTTACCGGGAGCAGCCCGGCCCCTGGACGCAGCCGCTGGCCGCGTTCGAGTCCCGCTATTGGAAGTATGATCCCGCTCCCGACAAGACCGTGACGAACCGGCACTTTGCCGTCAGGCGCATTCCCGATCCTTCGCTGGGCGTGGAATTCATGAAGGGCTTCGAGGGGCATCCCTTCGTGGCGGCCGTGTCGCTGCCCGCCGGCCCCATGGACAAGGCGCTCGCGCAGCGCACCGGCGTGCTGAAGGCGAAGCGGCCGATCGCGATTCCCGGGGTGCCCTCCGCGCTGGGCGTCTGGGTGCGGGGCAACAGCTCGTGGGGGCGGATCATCTACCGGATCAAGGATGCGCAGGGCGAGCTCTGGTCGTCCACCGGAACGAAGGACGACTGGAATTGCGACGACCCCTACGGCTGGTCGTACGTGAATTTCGAGGGCTGGCGGTATCTCCGCTTCCCCCTGCCCGGCAACGCCCCGTGGGACGGGGCGCGCGCCCCCGATTCGGTCTGGTGGGGAAGCCTCGGCGGCAACGGCGTGCCGGAGCCCCCGTACGCGCTGGAGTCGATCGTGCTCGAGGCGCGCAACGAGGCTCCGGTGGCGGGCGAGATGGTGCCGGTGAAGGATCGGACCTATCATCTTTCCGGGCTGGTGGCGGAGTATGCGCGCAAGGGGGACGACCAGCTGGACGCCCTCCGGAAGCTGAGGAAAAGCATGCCCTTGCCCGACTGGAAGGGTCCGGCGGACAACCTCATCGCGCGGCTGGCGGAGACGGGGGAGGGCGAGGCTCCCGACCTCGGGCGGTTCGACGAGCCGCATCATTTCAACGACGGCCGCCGCATGATCATCCGGTTTGGCGCCAAGCCCGGGCTGACGTACAACCTGTATCTCTCGCGCTACGCGGGGGGCGAAGGGGCCGAGCTTCTGAAGGCGAACGTGACCGATGGGCTGCTGGTGACGGGCCTTCGCCCGGAAACGCCCATGTACCTGTTTTTGACTTCGGTGGGGCCGGACAAGAAGGAGTCGAAGCCGTCGAGGCCGGTCCGCCTGGTAACGCGGGATAATTTCGCGGAGAAGTAGGGGAGGGGAGAGGGAAAGAG
>JBIIYJ010000479.1:0-3158 GCA_044346855.1 Kiritimatiellia bacterium | reverse complement strand
TGGCAAGATCGGCGTCTACAAGACCGCCTTCACGCCGAGACAGGTCGAACTGTTCGAGTCGGTGGCCGGCGACTGGCTGACCCGCCACGGCTATGCCCGCGATTTCGCCCGGCCCCGCCCCCCGACCCGGCGGGAGGAACTCGCCGCCTTCTGGCTGGACCACACCGTCCGCTACCTCCGCAAGTTTTTCCAGCCCGGCGCCGTCCGGCAGATCCCCAAGGAACTGAAACTGGCCCTCCAGCAGCGCGTCCGCGCCCTCACCCGCCGGGTCAAGCCGTGAACCTGAAACACTACCTCTATGGAGCCGCCCTCGCGGGACTCCTCCTGGTCGGCCAGAACCTCCGCCTTTCCGGCATCGCCGCGCCCAGCCTGCACCCGGACGAGCCGACCATCGGACGCTGGCTCATCCAGTTCTCGGAACAGGGCGAGATAACCGACCGTCTTTATCCCGGCGGCTTCTTCCGGCTGGCCGCCCCCGTCCGCTCCGCCGCCCGCGCCTGGGTCCGCTTCCAGTCCGAACGGGACTACCGGACCGGCGCCGCCGACCGCGTGACCGTGCCCTGGGACGACATCCGCTTCGCGCGCCGCCTCAACGCGGCGCTGGGCCTGCTGACCGGCCTGTGCGTGTTCTTCCTGGCGCTCCAGATCACGGGAAGCCGCCCCGCCGCCCTGGCGGCCGCCGCGTTCTGCCTCCTGAATCCCGTGCACGTCGAACACTGCCATTACGCGGAAACCGACACGGCCATGCTCTTCGCCCTCTCCCTCACGCTGCTGCTCTGGGCCCGAGCCCTCTTCACAGGCCGCGCCTTTTTCATCCTGGCCGGAGCGTTCGCCGCCGGATTCGCCGCCGGCACGAAATTCCCGCTCATCATCCTGTTCGCCCCCCTGCTCGCCATTCCCTTCTGCAGCCGGGAAAACGGCCGGAAACGGCGCGGGCCCGGCCAGACCTGGGCCCTGGCGGGCGTCTCCCTGCTCCTGTTCGCCGCCGCCTTCGCGTGGACCAATCCGGGCGTCTTCGAGCCGGCGCGGTTCTTTGGCGCTCTGTCGAGGCAGGGTCGGGACATGCAGGGCGAATTGAGCATGGCCCTCGGCGGCGTCACGCGGTCGCCCCTCCCGATCGCGCTATGGCGTCTCCGGATGCTGGGTCAACACGCCTCGGATGCCGGGCTTCTCTTCCTTTGCCTGGCCGCGGCCGGCCTGGCCGCCGTGGCGACACTCCCGCGGTTCAGGAAAGCCTGGCCCCTGCTGATCCTGGCTCCCCTGCCGCTCATCGCGCTTAACCTGTTCGCCTCCCCCTTCATCCGCAAGCAGGAGTTCATGACCTACCTGCCCTTCCTGGCCGTCCTGGCCGCCCTTCCCCTCGCCCTTCCCCCGTGGCCCTCCTTCCGCGCCGGCCGGCTGGTCCTCAGAAGCGCCGCTACGCTCGCGGTGCTGACCGCGCTGCTCCAAACCCATCTCGATGCCTCCCGCGTGGCAGGCCTGTTCGGCTGGACGGATCCCCGCCTCATGGCCCGCCGCTGGAACGCCCTCCACGCGCCGGCCGACCGCTCGGTCGCGGTCGAGAATTCCGCTGCCTCCGCGGCGGAAGAGTCCTACGCCCGGCATCTTGCCCTGCGCCATGTAGCCGACCTGCAGGAGGGCATCACCCTCATCGACCGCCATCCGGTCGACTACGTGATCCGCGACGAGTTCGCCAGGGGGCGCGGCCTGACGGATCCGTTCACCGGTCAATTCCGCCCCCGCCACGCACCGCTCTGGACCAACTTCCAGGCCCGGACCCTCCGGCTGAAGCTCTGGTCGCCCATTCTCTCCGAACGTGCCAACGCCTCCCACGCGGGCCACGCCGCCGCCCTCTACGCGATGGACGCGAAACGGCCGGCACTCGACCTGCGCATACCGCTGGACGAACCGTTCCTGATCAGCGAAGCCGGCCGTGAAACCGGCTTCATCGGAAGCGGAGCGGACGTTGTCTTCCAGCCCGGCGATTCCGCTGAACACGCCCAGCTGGGCGGAAACGAAGCCGTCCTGCTGACGGGTCAGCCCCGCGAACTGGCCGTTGGCGGGCCGGGCCCCGTGCGCTCCCTGCGGGTGACGCTGATAACGGACGCTCAGGAGGCGAAAGCGAGCCTCACCGCCTGGGGCCGCACGACCACGATCCGCCTGCCGGCCAATACCGAGCAGGAGGTGACCCTGTACAGGCCCTGGTGGCGGCTCGGGCGCGAGCCGTATGTCAGGATCTCGGGCCGTTCTGAAAGAGGAACATGCCTGCTTGTCCAGGGCCGGCTCCCCGCGGGCGGCTACAAACCTTCCGCGGGCGCCGGGAAAGCCTGGAGCACGCTCCTTCAGATGACAAACGCCACCTTCGCCATCAACGGAATTCCCGAATCCATTTACAACGATTTCGCCCGCATCCGGGACCTGGCGGTGCGCGAGGGGGCCGTCGTCCTCGACTCCGACAGGCTGCGCCGGCGCGATTCGGCCACGTTGCGAACCCTGAAGGAAGACCAGATTCGCCGCCTCGGCCGCGATCCCGGGAAGACCTGCCTCTCCCCGTCGCCTTACCGAACCCCGTTCCGCCTGGCGAAGGGACGCTACCGGCTGGCCCTGACCGTTCGCCCCCTTCCCACGACCATCGGGGACGAGGCGCCGGCTTCCGGGGCCGACCTGTTCGAGCTGACGGAAGCCGGCGGCCGGACGCTTTTCACGGGCCGCTGGTCGGAACTGCCCCTGGACCGGGACGCCCCGCTCCAGTTCGAGCTCGATTCGGAACAGGCTGGGGCGCTTGAACTCTTCCTGGTCACGCCGGTGCCGCGCACGCTGTCAATCCGAGGGGCGGAATTGAGCTGGACTCTTCGCGACCGCCTGCTGGCGTTTCAACGGTATCGCGTCACCCTCAATCAATGACCAGCGGATCGGGAAGCGTGACCGATTTACCGGACCGGCTCGTTTCGGCCTGCACCTTGACCCGGTCGCCCTCTTTCATAAGTCCCATTTCCACCTGAACCAGGCCTGCCCCGACGTTCAGCGGGATTGAAACGGAACGGGTTTCCACCGCCAGGTCGCCCGCCTCCAGGCCAGCCGCCAGCTCAACGGGAAGGGGCCGGATATCCTGGAACAGGATGCGGCCCTCCCGCCTGAACTGGATAAAACACGCAAGC
>JBIIYJ010000478.1:0-3162 GCA_044346855.1 Kiritimatiellia bacterium | reverse complement strand
CCACGGTGCCATCGCTGAATGGCGGAGCGAGCAGGCCCTGGCCCGGACGCGGGTGCGTCGGCCGGACCTGCTGGACAGCGGGGACTGAGGGCGGGGATCGCCCGGCGCGGGGCGCAACGTTTTTTCGGAGGAGCAGACAATGGCGACAAGCGTACTAGAGAAGATCAGCCTGGAAGGGCTGCGGACCGACGGAAGCGACAAGTTCAACGTCGGTGACATGGTCACGGTTCACGTTAAGATCAAGGAAGGCGACAAGGAGCGCGTCCAGCTGTTCAAGGGCACCATCATCGCCCGCGACGGCAAGGGCTCCACGGAAACCTTCACGGTCCGCCGCATCTCGTACGGGGTCGGCGTGGAGCGTGTCTTCCCCGTGCACTCGCCCTATGTCGAGAAGGTTGACGTCGAGCGTCCCTCGCACGTGCGGCGCGCGAAGCTGTACTTCCTTCGCAAGCGCGTAGGCAAGCAGGCGCGGCTGCGCGGCGCAAACCGCACAATGTAAGAGCCGGCAGGCGCAGGTGCCCTCTGCGGCGCCAGGATCCCGCCGGAATCAGGCGTGCTGACTTTCGAGCGCGAATACTGGGCGCAGGGGATCCGGCTGGTGGCCGGGGTGGACGAGGCGGGCCGTGGGCCCCTGGCGGGTCCGGTTGTGGCTGCGGCCGTAGTCCTTGACCCGGACTGGGCCCTGGACGAGGAAGATGCATCCCTCTCCGGGCTCACCGACTCCAAGCAACTCTCCGAGTCCAGCCGCGTTGCATTCGCGGCCCTTCTGCGCTCATCGCCTCACGTGCGGATTGGTCTGGGCGTCGCCGAGTCTGCCGTGATCGACCGCATCAACATTCTCAGAGCCACCCACCAGGCCATGGCGCAGGCCGTGAGCCAGCTGGACCCGCTTCCGGACCTCGTGCTGGTGGATGGGCTGCCCGTCAGCGGTCTCCCGTGCCCCTCCCGCGCTATCGTCCGTGGCGATACGCTCAGTCTCTCGATCGCCGCCGCCAGTGTCATGGCCAAAGTCGTGCGTGACGCCCGCATGCGTGAGCTGGATGACGCGTATCCCGCGTATGGGTTCAGGGCTCATAAGGGCTACGGAACCGAAGCGCACCTCAGGGCCTTGTACGAGCATGGCCCCTGCCCCGAACATCGCCGGACGTTTGCGCCGGTCCGGGAGGCGGAAGCCAACCGTGGCGGGCTGGGGCAGCGGAACCTGTGGTAGGGAGGGCGGGGGGTGTGGAGTCGGCTGAAGCGGTGGTGGAAGGGGCGCATCGGACCCGCGCATCTCGACACGGGCCTCTGGGGCGAGAAGCAGGCCGAGGTTTACCTGCGGCGGCGGGGCATGTCTATCCTCGGGCGCCGGGTTCGTGCCGGGCGTCGGGACGAGATCGACCTGGTGGCTCGGGACGGCAGCAGCCTTGTCTTCGTGGAGGTGAAGACCCGACGAAATGAGGACTTCGGGCGACCGATGGATTCTGTTGACCGCCGCAAGCGCCAAACCCTCTCCCGCGGAGCCGTCCGGTATCTCCGCGCGCGGGGTGGTCCCGGGCTTCCTTTTCGCTTTGATGTGGTCGAGGTCATCGGCGCGGAGACCGATGCACGCGAGCCGTCCATCCGGCACATTCCCAACGCGTTTCCCCTCGACCGCCGTTACCAGGTTCCGTCCCGGCCGTATTGACCTTGCTGCCGTCCGCCCGCTATAGTGCCGGTCATGTGGGCGGTATGAGGGGATGGTTCCTCAGCCCTTCTCCGGGAGTCGTGTTCATGAGAATAGCATCGATGGCTGTGGCGCTGGCCGTGGCGGGCTTGGCTCTGTCGGCGCAGGCAGTGAAGGAATCCGATCTGTCGCCAGGCGCGCGGGACTTCATCGGCAAGGCCACCGTGGTCGTCCTCGAGCTCAAGAACGGCCAAAAGGTCGAGGGCACGCTGATCTCCGAGAGCGCCGAGAAGGTGGAGGTCAAGATCGACCGCGGCTCCATCGTGATGACCCGGACGGTGCCCAGGGATCTCATCGCGAAGATGGAATCCGGGGATCTTTCCAAGGACTTTTCGACCCGCCTGCTGGACCTCAAGCTCGACCCGGCTTCAAGCCTGTCTCTGGAGGAATATACGCGGCGGGTGGCCCTGTTCGACGAGTTTACCAAACTCTGCAGCGATTCTCCGAGCCTGGCCGACGTCAAGGCAATCGGCGATGCCCTGCGGGGGGAGAAGGCTCGGGTCTTGAAGGGGGAGGAGAAGGTGGCCGGGGAGTGGCTCACTCCGGTCAAGGCCTCGATCCGGAGATTCGAGCTGATAGGCGAAGAGATCGAGGCGGTGAAGGCGGAGAGAGAGCGCGCGGGCGCTGAGGCCGTGAAGGCCAAGCTGGACGAGTTGGTTGCCAAGCGCCGGGATGTTGCGCGCTCCCTGCCTGCCCTCATGCAGGAACGGCTGCCCAAGGTGCTGGCGGGCAAGGAATTCGATGTTGCGGCGGACGAGGTCCTTGCGTTCCAGCAATTCTGGATCCGGCACGTCGTCCGCAGCGAGGGCGAGTTGGCCAGCGTCGTCAAGGGGATGGACTTCGATTACATCCTCCGTATGCAGCAGACCGTGCTGGACGCCTGGAAGGCATCCGCGCCGCAGCCGCAGAAGCCCGCCCTCCCCAAGCAGGACGCGGATATGGTCTACGTTCCCGGCGGATATTTTCTTATGGGGAGTCGCGAAGCGACGGCCTCGGATGCGGCGTTCCCGATGCACATTGTGTACGTCAGCCCGTTCCTGATCGACCGGTACGAGATGTCCAACGCGATCTACCGCCGCTTCGTCGAGTACGTCAAGGGGTCGGGGGATTCGTCTATGGAGCACCCGCTGGCCCCCCCCCTGAAACAGCATGACGCCGAGGCGTGGGCGTTTCCGGGGCTCAGCGGCGACAAGCAGCCCGTTGTGGGGGTCGACTGGTTCGATGCGTATGCGTATGCGAAGTGGGCGGGCAAGCGGCTTCCGACCGAGGCCGAATGGGAATTTGCGGCCTGCGGCAACGATGGCAGGACGTTCCCCTGGGGTGAGAAGGTCGAGACGAGCACGGTGAACTGGAGCGGCGGGCGCCGCTTTCTGGCCCAGGAGATGGACCGGCAGAATCCCCCCGTTTCGCCGGAGCCGCCGAAGACCTTTGGATGCTCGTGCGTAAAGAAAGCCGAC
>JBIIYJ010000477.1:0-3164 GCA_044346855.1 Kiritimatiellia bacterium | reverse complement strand
GGCGTCCAGCGACACGGGGCCCGCGAATTCGCGGGCGATGTAGTCGAGCGCCCGTTTCACCGGCAGGCTGGTGCGGTTGTAGCCCTGGGTGGCCACGCGCTTCATGAAGGCGTCGAGCGCGTCCCGCACGGCCACGCAGACGGCTTCGAAGTCCGGCGAGCGGATGAGCGAGTCGATCCAGCCGTGGTGGTCCAGGATCAGCGGCTCGAGCATGGGGCTGTCCTCGATGGCGGAGCGGACCAGGTAGCCGAGGAGCTCGACGCAGCGGGCCTGGAGCACGGGGTGGCGGGGTGAATCGAGGAACATGGCGGCCAGCAGGTTGTTCAGGTGCTTGCGCGCGCCGTTCGCGTCGCCGGCGCGGATCAGGGCCAGCAGGCGGCGCTCCTGCTCGAAGGGCCAGGGGTGCCGCGTTTCGGCCTTGGCCTGGTGGATGGCCTCCGCGATCTGGCGCTGCTGGAGGGCGTTGTCGCGGTTCTGCCGCAGCAGGTCGGGGAGGTCGCCTCCGGTCCCATAGAGGGCGTCGAAGAGAAAGGCGGCGGCCTCCCGGATGCGGGCCTGCGGCCAGACGGGGAGCGCGCGGAGCCAGGCTTCGGCGGCCGCCCGCGGCATGCCGCCGCCGGCCAGCACCCGCGCGCTTTCGGCGGGTTCAAGCGGATCTTCTTCCGCAATCACTGCGCCGCCCCCGGCGCCGCCCAGGATGCGGGCGCCGTCGATGAGCGGAACAGCCCAGCTCAGCACCCCCGGAGCCAGGTAGAAGACCGAGGCTTCGCCCCAGCGGGCCGCCTCCTCCAGCGCGTGCCGGCGCGCCAGGGCCGCGGCCGGGATGTCCGGCCCCGGCCCCCCGCCCGCCAGCCGTCCGTCCGCCGCGAGCCGTTCCGGGTTCAGCCCGAAGCGGGTGCGGTACGAATGCGCCAGGCGGGACCACCTGGCGGAGGACAAGATTGTTCCATGAGTGTGCATAGAATGATGGAAAATAAGACTTATAGAGAGTATAGGTCCTATTAAAATGTTGTTTCCAGCAAAATCGTTCAATAAGTCGAGGCAAGGCGACAATACGGTTTGATCGGACGGGCGTATAGTAAAGGCAGATTAGGAAACTCGGAGAGGCGATTTGCGGGGGCAGTTGGCTGGAAAAGGAGATGAGGGTCATGGAGAGGCGTCGGATCAGGGAATTGGCGGAGCGGGGGCTTCGGATGCCCATCGGGACGGACCTGGTGCTGCATGAGGAGGCGGACCCGGAGGCGGTGCGGCTGGATCCCGAACGGTTTTCGCGGGTGCTGGAGAAGACGGCGCGGCGGTACAAGACGCCCTTCGCGGTGTCGCTGATGGATTTGCAGCTGGAAAAGCGCTGGTTGCTGCGCGCCCTGGGCGTTTCGGAAGCCGAGGCCTCGGCGTATCATTTTAAGACGGCGCCCACGGCGGCGCAGTCCGTGGCGGTGAAGGCGGCGGCGGGCGGGCCTTTGCCGCCCCTGATGGCGGCGAATGCGGAGGCGCTCCGGCTGCTGGCGAAGCGCTGCCCCGACCTCGCGCCATGCGGGATGTCGATCGGGCCGTTTTCCCTGATGACGAAGCTGCTGGCCGATCCCATCACGCCCGTTTACCTGGCGGGCAGCGGCTTGACGGCGGCGGACGATCCGGAAGTGGCGATGGCGGAGGGGTGCCTGGAACTGGCGCTCACGATTATCGAGAGGTCGATCAAAGTCCAGGCGGCTGCGGGCGCGCAGTTCATTTTCCTGGCCGAGCCGGCCGCGAACCGGGTGTATGTGTCGCCCAACCAGATGGACGAGGGGTCGGACGTGTTCGACCGCTTCGTGATGGAGCCGAACCGCCGGGTCCGGCGCTGGATTGCGGAGAGCGGGGCGGACCTGCTGTTCCACTGCTGCGGCGAGCTGACCGACGCCATGATCCGGAAGTTCGGCGAACTGGATCCGGCCATCCTGAGCCTGGGCAATTCCCGGCCGCTATGGGAGGTTGCGCCCCTGGTGCCCGAAAGCACGGTGCTGTTCGGCAACCTGCCCTCGAAGAAATTCTCCAGCGACCGCGACCTGAGCGACGACGATGTCCGGCAGATGACGCGCGAGATGCTGTTGCGCATGAAGGCCATCGGCCGCCCGTTCATCCTCGGCTCCGAGTGCGACATCCTGAGCGTCAAGGGCTGCGAGTGCGCCATCCACCGGAAGGTCGAGGCGTTTTTAAACGCCTGACTCGCTTGCGCTCGATGATGGCAAGTGAAGGTGGTTTGAAAGCCTTTCGCGGAGCAGGGCACGCAAGTGAGGCTTTTCACGGCTATAGAGGGAGAGCAGTTTTTTGCTGGCCTGCTGGTAAAGCTTTTTCTTTTCCATCATGCCGATCTGGTAATCGAGGTTGCCCTCCATCCCCCAATATTCGATATATAAGTCGACTTCCGGAAGATAGAAATCGGGACGAATGGCGTAACCCTTGATAATGCGAAACCGGTTATCGTAGCGGAAAGCCAGGCCCAGGGACGATAATTCGTCCGCGATCATGCGTTCTCCTTCCGACTGGACCACGGTGCCGGAGGCGGCCTGAATGGTTTTATTCAGTTCGACGTGGGTTTCCCAGTTGCGGCGCTCCATAAAAACGCGATCGAAACAAACATCGCAATACGTTCGTTGAAACGCCTGGTTGGAACGGGAATATTCGTCCGGGTCCACGGCGCGGGAACATCTTGAGCAGACGCGTGTTTTGCCGGACTCTTCAGCCCGTACGGCTTCGCGGATAGCCGTTGCCGCAGCGGACGCCGCCACGCGGATATAGTCTTTGGCTTGTTCCTGTATGGCCAGATCTTCCAGATCATTTAAACAACAAGCGGCGGCTGCCCCGTAGGCCTTAAGCGCTTTCAATGCATATTGCTGCGCTTGCGGGTGTGAATCATGAAGCGCGGCCGGCATGAGCGCGGCAACGGCAGCCTTCGGATCGGCGCCAAACCCGGCCAATTTCCCGATTGCCGACGCCGCCAGGCGCCGGATTTCAGCGGAGGGCATTGTCAGCAACCTTGCCAATTCCGGCAAGGCGGCCGGTTTGCCGGATCGCCCCAGGTTGAGCGCAATCTGGACATATACCTGATGCTGCTGCCGGTCCATCCCGCTGTTCATATCGCCTCCGGGTTTGCGTTTTTTTCCGCAAAGGCGAACGGCAGTAAG
>JBIIYJ010000475.1:0-3180 GCA_044346855.1 Kiritimatiellia bacterium | reverse complement strand
CGCAAACTCGAACTCGCCGACGAAGCCGCCGCCGCCAAGGCCAAGGCGACCCCGGCCGTGACCGCCGGGCCCGACGGCTTCGCCCTGACCTCCCCCGACAAGGCCTTCGCCCTCAAGCTGCGCGGCTATGCGCAGACCGACGGCCGGTTCTTCATCGATGACGACGCGAACACCGGGAACGACACGGTCCTGCTCCGCCGCGCCCGCGTGATCGTCGACGGCGCCCTCGGCTCCTATTTCGACTTCCGCATCGCGCCCGATTTCGGGAACGCAAAGTCGGAGGTCCAGGATGCCTACCTCGACATCAAGGCCGCCAGGGCGGCCACCCTCCGAGTCGGCCGGACCAAGGTGCCCTTCGGCCTCGAGCGCCTCCAGTCCTCCGCCGAAACGCTCTTCGTCGAAACCGCCCTCTCCACCGCCCTCACCCCCAACTACGATGAAGGCGTGACACTCTACGGGACCGCCGGCGTCCTGGACTACGCGCTCGGCGCCTTCAACGGCGGCCCCGACGGCGCCAGCGTCGACTCCGACTCGAACGACGAGAAGGATCTCGCCGCCCGGTTCTTCGTCACGCCCTTCAAGAATAGCGACGCCTCGGCGCTCAGCGGCCTGAGCCTCGGTGTCGCCGGAACCTGGGGAAAGCAGGACGGCTCCGAAACCTCGCCCGGACTCCCCTCCTTCAAGACCTCCGGCCAGCAGACCTTCTTCGCCTACGCGACCTCGACCAACAAGGGCGGCACGGCCTATGCCGACGGCGATCGCGTCCGCCTCGCCCCGCAGCTCTATTACGCCGCCGGGGCGTTCGGATTCCTCGGGGAATACATCGTCTCCGCCCAGGACGCCGCCAATGGCAGCGGCTCCGAAACCGTGGACAACACCGGCTGGCAGCTGGCCGCCACCTTTGTGCTGACCGGTGAAACACCCTCCCTCAGGGGCGTCCGACCGCTCAAGCCGTTCAATCCCGCCGCAGGCCAGTGGGGCGCCGTGGAACTCGCCGCCCGCGTCAGCAGACTCGATGTCGACGACGACGCCTTCGACGCCGGCCTTGCCGACCTTAAGAAATCGGCCTCCGCCGCGGACAGCGTCGGCGCGGGCGTCAACTGGTACCTGACCCGCAACGCCAAGCTCATCCTGAACTACGAGCAGACCACGTTCGACGGCGGCGCGGCGGCCGGCGACCGGCCCGACGAAAAAGCCGTCCTTGCCCGCGCCCAGTTCTCGTTCTAAACTTCCTGCCAAGGAGATACCCACATGAAAATCACCCTTCTTTCCGCAATCCTCGCGCTCCTGACCGCCGTGCAAACGCCGGCCGGGGCGAAGACCATCAAGCTCCTCAACGTCTCCTACGATCCCACCCGGGAATTCTACGAGTCGTTCAACGCGGCCTTCGCGAAGCACTGGAAGGCCGAGACCGGCGATGACGTCGTCGTCAGCCAGTCCCACGGCGGCTCGGGCAAGCAGGCCCGCGCGGTCATCGACGGACTGGAGGCGGACGTGGTCACCCTCGCCCTCGCCTACGACGTGGACGCCCTGCACGAAAAGGGGAAGCTGATCCCGAAGAACTGGCAGTCCCGCCTCCCCCGGAACAGCGCCCCTTACACCTCCACCATCGTCTTCCTCGTGCGCAAGGGAAACCCGAAGGGGATCAAGGATTGGGACGACCTGGTCAGGCCGGGCGTCTCCGTCATCACCCCCAATCCGAAAACATCGGGCGGCGCCCGCTGGAACCATCTCGCGGCCTGGGGCTACGCCGCCCGGAAGTTCGGCGGGGACGAAGCCAAGTCCCTGGCGTTCCTTGGCGCGCTCTACAAGAACGTGCCCGTGCTCGACTCGGGGGCGCGCGGCTCCACCACGACCTTCGTCCAGCGCGGCATCGGGGACGTCCTGCTGGCCTGGGAGAACGAGGCCCACCTGTCCCTCAAGGAATTCGGCGACGGCTATGCGATCGTGATTCCCTCGCTCAGCATTCTCGCCGAACCCCCGGTGACGGTGGTCGACAAGGTGGCGGACCGGCGCGGCACGCGCGCGGTGGCCGAGGCCTATCTGAATTACCTCTACACCGAGGAGGGCCAGGAGCTGGCGGCGCGCCACTTCTACCGCCCGCGCCTCGAATCCGTGGCGGCGAAACAGGCCGCCCGGTTCCCGGCGATCAACCTGATCAGCATCGATGAATTCGGCGGCTGGCAGAAGGCGCAGGCCGACCATTTCAACGACGGCGGCATCTTCGACCGGATCTACCTGAAATAACGGGAGCACCCACCCCGCATGTTCACATTCTCGCCAACCAGACGCATCCTGCCGGGGTTCGGGCTGACGATGGGGTTCACGGTCCTTTACCTGAGCCTCATCGTCCTCATCCCGCTTTCGGCCACGTTCATCAAGGCGGCGGGCCTGGGGGGGCGGGAGTTCTGGGCCGCGGTGACCAGCCCGCGCTGCCTGGCTGCCTACAAGCTCAGCTTCGGCCTCTCGCTCGCGGCCGCCCTGGTCAATGCCCTGTTCGGCGGCATCGTGGCCTGGGTGCTGACCCGCTACCGCTTCCCCGGCCGCCGATTCATCGACGCCTTGGTGGACCTTCCCTTCGCGCTTCCCACCGCCGTGGCGGGCATCGCGTTGACGGCGGTCTACGCCCGGACCGGCTGGCTGGGCGGCTGGCTCGAGCCGCTGGGGATCAAGGTGGCCTTCACCCCGCTCGGGATTCTGATCGCCATGATCTTCATCGGCCTGCCCTTCGTGGTGCGGACCCTGCAGCCGGTGATCGAGGATCTGGACCGGGAAGTCGAGGAAGCCGCCGCCAGCCTCGGCGCCACCCGGGGCCAGACCTTCGCCCGCGTCCTCGTCCCCTCCCTGCTGCCGTCCCTGCTCACCGGAACCGCGATGGCGTTCGCCCGGGCCCTCGGCGAATACGGCTCGATCGTCTTCATCTCCGGAAACATGCCGCTGCGCACGGAGATCGTGCCGCTGCTCATCGTGACCAAGCTCGAGCAGTACGACTATGCCGGCGCCATGGCCATCGCCTCGGTCATGCTGGTCGCCTCTTTCGTGCTGCTGCTCCTAATCAACCTCCTGCAGGCCTGGAGCGCGAAATGAACGAGTCCCCCCTCATCCGCCGGCTGCTGATCCTGGCCGCGCTCGCGTTCCTGACCCTGGTGCTGGCCGCCCCGCTGGCCGCGGTCTTCTACG
>JBIIYJ010000476.1:0-3180 GCA_044346855.1 Kiritimatiellia bacterium | reverse complement strand
GAATAAACCGTTGAATCGCTGGTGGATCGCGAGCGCCGGGACGGGCATCCAGATTTGCCTGGGCTCCGTTTATGCGTGGAGCTATTTTCAGCTTCTCCTGGTCCGCCAGTTCGGATGGACGCAAAGCCAGGTGGCCTGGGCCTTCAGCACTGCCATCTGTTTCCTCGGCCTCGCAGCCGCCGCGGGCGGCGCCCTGCTGCCGCGCAAAGGCCCCCGTGTCCTGGCCGTCACCGGCGGGATCCTCTTCGGGCTTGGCTACCTGCTCGCCGCCTGGGCCCTTCGCGCGGAAAGCCTTTTCGGGCTCTACCTGGGATATGGCGTCATCGGCGGCATCGGGCTGGGGCTTGGGTACGTGACGCCGGTCGCAACCGTCGCCAAATGGTTCCCCGATAAAAAAGGGCTGGCCACCGGCATGGTGATCCTGGGGTTTGGCATGGGCGCCCTGGTCATGAGCAAGGTGCTGGCGCCCGCCCTCATGGCCTGGAGCGGGGGAAACACCGCTTCCGTTTTCGCCGGGCTCGGGGGCGTCTTCATCGTGATCGTGCCGCTGCTGGGGCTTCTGATGCGCAACCCCCCCGGCGCGGTCGCCCCTAAAGCCGCTTCCGCGGCTCCCGGCCGGCCCGCCTGGTTCGGCGGCGCCTTCATTCTCATGTGGCTTGTCTTTTTCTTCAACATCCTGGCGGGCATCGCCATCATTCCGTTCCAGTCCCCGCTGCTGCAGGAGCTGATCAAGGCCCGCGGGCAGACGACCCTTGAAGCCGCGGCCGCGGCCGGGGCCACGCTGATCGCCGTCAGCTCGCTCTTCAATGGCGCCGGGCGGATGCTGTGGGGCTGGGTCTCCGATCACCTGGGCCGGGCCATGACCTTCCGCCTGCTGCTGGGAACCCAGGTGCTGGCGTTCGCGGTGCTGACCCAGGCCTCGCACCCCTGGCTCTTCGGCGCGCTGGTCTGCTATATCCTGCTTTGCTACGGCGGGGGATTCGGAACCATGCCGTCGTTTGTCCACGACCGCTTCGGCGGGGACGTCATGCCGGCGGCCTACGGCGCCATGCTCACCGCCTGGTCGGCGGCGGGAATCGCGGGGCCCCAGCTGGTCGCCTATCTGAAGGACCATTGGCCGCAGGAAGCTTCCGTCTGGGCGTTTACCGCCACGGCCGGCATTCTTCTTCTCGGCACGCTGATTTCCCTCGCGCTCAGGGACAAGCCCGAGCCGGCGGCGGTTTCCGTCGAACCGGTCCTGGCGCCGTCACCCGTTTCCGCGGAGCGGAACAGCGGCTGAACCGAAAACGTCCCGGATCGCCTCGAGGTAGCCCAGGCCGAAATCCAGGCTGGGCTCCAGCATGCTTCCCTCCGTCCATTCGTTCCAGGCGTTGATGGTGATCAGCGCGGGATCGCCCCTTTCGGGCAGGCGGTCGCGGATGCGCTCGCAGGCCCGGCGAACGGCGGCGGGCGTGTTGCCCGTGATGACCGGCGTGAACGGATAGCCCAGGTGCGGCTCCCAGACGTCGGACTGCACCGTGCGGGGGCTGGAATCCCAGCCGACGGTCAGGTTGGGGAAATAGGGGACCTTGTACCGGTTGTGGACCGACTTGTCCCAGTAGCCCAGGTACTGCTCCAGGACGGTGTCGAAGGGGATGGCGGCCACGCGCCCCGGATTCCAGTGGTGCACCCAGACGTACGAGGTGATGCTGTCGAACCCCAGGTCGTCCACCAGCCGCGCGGGATCGGAGGGCGTGGTTTCGCCGGGCAGGATCGGGCGCCCCCAGACGACGGCGTTGAGGTGGAGATCCGGAAAGCCCGCGGCGCGGCCCCGTTCCCGGAAACGGTCCAGCGCCTTGCGCGCCTCGGGAACGCTTCCCAGGCTGGCCACGAGGGTGCCGATTTCATAAACCGAAAAATAGGGGCGGCCGTCCAGCTTCAGGTAGTTCGGCTGGGAGAAATAGGCGTCCGTGACGTGCGCCGCCACGGTATCGAACGTGGCGGGGGACACCTTGCCCGGGTAGCGGAGCATCGGCGCGATGCGGCGCTTGTGCGGATGAATGTCGGTCCAGTTGTGGTTCGCCCACATGAGGGCGAATTGAATCCGGTCCCGGTTCGGCGCCGCGAGAAAGCCCTTGTCCAGGCCGTTCTGCAGGAACGGCCCGTCGTCATACCAGTACCAGTCGAAAAGGAAGGCGTCCACCCCGTGGTCCGCCGCCGCCGCGATCCGGCGCGCCATGGCCGCGGGATCCGACTCGCTGTCGATTCCCCAGGCGGGAAGCACGGGCTGGCGGTGGCCTGCAAAGCGCGGTTCGGCCCGTTTGACCAGTTCCCATTCCGACCAGCCCGCGCCGTGAACGTCCGCGTTGCGGGGGTCGTCCGTGTGGTAATTGGGGAAGTAGTAAGCCGCCAGGAGGGGGCGACTCATCCCTTCTTGCCCGCGGGCGCGGAGCCGAGCGCGGCCTTGACGTCGGCCTTGCGCATCAGGCGGATGGCGCACAGCGACTCGTGCGTGGCGTGCCGCAGGCGGATCCGGCCCGGCTTGCGCTCCCACATCACCACGGCCTGGGATGAAACCTTGGCCAGCTTGGCCAACTCGGCCTGCGTGATTTTGAACTTGCGGCGAAGCGACTTGATGCCCTTGCCCGTGAAGGCGTGGAGGGCGGGTGCGGCGGCTTCCGGGCCGGCTTCGGCGCGGGGTGCGGCCCCCTTGCGGATGGCGGCTTCCAGGGTTTTCAGGGCGGTGGTCGCCGCGCGCAGCTGCAGTTTCAGCGAGCGCATCTCGTTCTTGAGCGGCTTGGTCAGGGCGACGGCATTCTTCTTGCTGATCCGCGCAATCTCATCCTTCAACATTTTACCGATATTAGCCATTTCGCGATTCCTTGCTGCTCCGTTATTTCATGTCAAAACTTTACAGGTATCATCAAAAAACGCTTTAATCATTGAATATAATGGCCGAACCGTCAAGATTAATGTTTATATAAAACTAAACACGGCTATATCCCTGATTTGGGTACTATACGGTGTGCTGGGCGGGCGCATTGCAGTGTAGTCGGGATTATGCCAGTCTGGTGCGAAGCCGATTTGGAGTGCGGCGGCTTGACGCCGCTTTGGCTGGCACCGACTGGACGCGACATCAACGGCTGGGCGCCGCGTCAAGCCGACACGCTCAGGCAGGCTTATCGAAGCGCGCAAGGTAGC
>JBIIYJ010000474.1:0-3184 GCA_044346855.1 Kiritimatiellia bacterium | reverse complement strand
GGCGTTCCGGCAGCGGCCCCTGCAGCTACAGCTCCCCCATTGTCGTCAATGTCGGCGGCAACCCCCAGCTTTTGACGATACTCGAGAACGAAGTCCTCGGGCTGGACCCCGTGACCGGGACAGAGCTCTGGCAGTGGCGCTGGTCGTCGGGATATGACCCGCATGCCTCATGGCCGCTCTACGAGGAACCCTATCTCTTCTGCAGCCTGCCTTTCCGCCAGGGGTCCAGGGCTTTCAGGCTCGCTGCCGACGCGGCGCAGCCGCCCGCCGCCCTCGCGTGGACGAACACCGCCATCTGCCTGGACATTCTTTCGGGTGTGTGCCTCGACGGGAAGCTTTACGCGTGCGATGTCAAAGACGCCCAGACCCGCTCATCGGGTAATACGGACGCCCTGCTCAAATGCGTGGACATGGCATCGGGACGAGAGCTGTGGTCAACCGCGGACGCCGGGCACTGCTCCGTGCTGGCGTGGGGCGACCAACTGGTGCTGCTGACGGAAACGGGCACGCTCATCCTGGCCGAAGCCGGATCGAACCGGTACTCGGAACGGGGTCGCGTTTCCGTCTTCCCGGGCCGGCAGTGCTGGACACCCCCCACGATCGCGGGGCGCTACCTGTTGGTCCGCAGTCATGGCGCCCTCGCCGCCCTGTCACTCTCGGACGCCCCCGCGCAACCCGTGCAAGAAGGAACAGGCACTGGCCTCCGGGCTCCTTGGCGCTACTGCGCCCGCTGGTTTGGGGATCGACTCGCGGAATGCTTCTGGGCGCCTTCGCTGGGGGACCACATCCGATGGTTCGGCTTCTGTCTCTTCGGCGTCCTGCTGCCTTCGTGGCTCGGCTCGCTTGCCTTCTCGCGCGGAGCGCCGGGCCGCCTCTCCATCTTCTATTTCCTCGTCGCGGTCTTGTCCATCGCCGGCCCCTGGATCTTTTCTTCTCTTTCAAGTGGCTTGGTGTTCACCTGGCCCGTCCTTCCCTTTGCAGCCCTGGCTGCCACCCTGCAATACAGGACATGGGCGCTGTCCAGGCCGAGTTCCGCATCGCGGTTGAGCGCACGGGCTGGATTGATCGGGTTCAGCGTCGCCATCGCAACCTACTGGTGGCTTTGCCAGACAATGTACCTGCTGTGCGGCGGGGGCTATCTGGTCGGATTGGCGCCCGCGGCGCTGGTGCTGCTCCCGGAACCCGATTGCAGCCGTTCCGACAAAGTGAGTCCCGGCCGACTATGGCGGCAACAGCTGCTCGCATTCTGCCTTTACTTCTGGTCCGGCGCCGTTTTCGTGATGTGGAAGACGGGAGGCGAGTGAACCCGGGGGGTCTTCTGTAGGCGCGGGCGCTGACCGCGCGACGGAGCAACAGTTGCATCCCTGACGCAGAGCCTGTCGCCGTAGATCGAGTACGCGTACGAGTAGGAGTACGAGGCACGAGGTGTTGGGAAGGAAAAGGTGGATAATCCGGAACCTATTTCATATTCTGGCGATGGTTACGCTTAACTGACGGGAACAGAGTCTGCACGGACAGGAAAGAGGCTTTATGGATGGCAAAAAAAACGAGGCCGATCGGGCGGCATGGTTTCCTGATGCCCGCTTCGGGATGTTCATCCACTGGGGGCTGTACAGCAATCCCGCAGGAGTCTGGAAAGGCAAAAAGAACAAGCATCCCTACGGGGAGTGGCTGCAGGCGTCCGAGCATGTGCCGCGGCCGGAATACCGCCGGCTCGCCGCGTCGTTCAATCCGACCGCCTTCGACGCCGGTTCCTGGATCGCCGAGGCGAAGCGCGCGGGCATGCGCTACTTCGTGATCACCGCCAAGCACCACGACGGCTTCGCCCTGTGGCCGACGAAAGCCTCGACCTACAACGTCATGGACGAGACCCCGTTCAAGCGCGACATTCTGGGCGAGCTGGCCGAGGCGTGCCGGGACCAGGGGGTCAAGCTCGGTTTTTATTACTCGCACTGGCAGGATTGGGAGGGGACGGGCGGCGACGTCTGCGAGACCCACATGGTGAACGAGGAATATGTGCATCCCACGTCGGAGGCCTTTGCGCATTATTGGAAAACCAAGTGCCTCGTGCAGGTCCGCGAACTGCTGGACCGCTACGATCCGTGGCTGATGTGGTTTGACAGCTGGGACAAGACAAGTCTCGCCTATGTCACCCCGGAGCGACAGGAGGAGCTGATCGGCCTAATCCGGTCGCGCAGCGCGAAGTGCCTGGTCAATAGCCGCATCCAGTTCCTGGCGCCATCGGAGAACGTGGATTTCATCTCGATGATGGACAACGACTTTCCGGAGAAAGGCGTGGCGAAACCGTGGGAGACGTCGGGCACGCTCAACCACTCCTGGGCCTATCATTCACTGGACTTCGCCTGGAAGTCCACGGAGAGCCTGCTGAAGAACCTGGTGAGCAACGCGGCGATCGGCGGCAACTACCAGCTGAACGTGGGCCCCATGGGCGACGGGCGGTTCCAGCCGGCGGCGATCAAACGGCTGCGTGAAATCGGCGACTGGCTGACGGTGAATGGCGAGTCGGTTTACGGGGCCGGCCAGGCGGGCCTTGGGAAACCCTCCTGGGGCCGCTTCACGGCGCGGAACCTTCCGGAGGGGAGGCGCCGGCTGTATTTGCATTTGTGGGAGGTGACGCCAGGTACGGCGCTGCGAGTGGAGGTCCCGGGCCTGGTTCCAGCTTCCGCGAAAGTGCTCGAAACCGGGCAGCCGGTCCGACTGGCTGCCGACGACGCCGGCTTCTGGATCGAACTGCCTGCCGAGCTTCGCGGGCTTCAGTTGCCGGTGCTGGCCGTGGAAGGAAAAACGACCTGACCAACGGGGCCTGCTGTAGGCGCGGGCGTCTCAGCGCAATGACTCACGAATGTCATCTGGAGGGCGGAGCTACTGCGACGCCGCATGCGCATATCTGGCGCAAGGCTGGCGCATGATGGCTCGCGGAGCTTGCCCCTCCGTTTGGCTGTTGAATGTCATACGGAGGGCGGAGTTCCACGACGCCTCGTGCGCATGTCTGGCGCACGTGTGGCGCATGAGGGCTCGTGGCGTGGCACGGCGTAGTGCTTCACGAAGCCGGCAGCTCGCCCCTCCGTTTGCCCGGCGCGGAGCCTGTCGCCGAAGATCGAGTACGAGTACGAGTAAGAGAAAATATCATGTTGACTTCATTATTTTCCATATTTACAGTGTA
>JBIIYJ010000172.1:0-11169 GCA_044346855.1 Kiritimatiellia bacterium | reverse complement strand
GGCCCCGCCTTCTTCATCAGCAGATCCATTTCGGCGCGGTCGCTCAACAACCGTCCCCGTTCCAGGGCGTCGCGATTGGCCGGAAGCCGGGCGAGCAGAGCCTTCGCGTCGGCCGCCAGCCGGGCCACGGTCGGGAGCGCGGCCTGCCCGAGCGCCTTCGCGCCCCAGGTGGTCTCCAGTCCCGCAATCAGGCGGGTTGCCAGTTTCACATTCGCCCGCCCACAGTAGACGCGGGCATATTCCTCCACCATGTCGGCCGCCGTGCGGGATGGATCCCACAACAGCCCCGCGTAGATGGCCTTGTTGATGTCCTCGTAGATGCCCTCCGAGTAAAGGGTGGTGCCGCAGCCTGCAAGCGCAATTTTCCGGGCCTCAGCCTCGAAGCGGGCCGGCGCCGGATTGGCCCCGTTGCAGCCGTACGAGGTGTAATAGCAGTTGAACATGCTGATTTCCGGGAAAACCAGCCGCTCATAGCGCGGATCGACCGCCCGCTCCTCCGCGTGACCAGTCTGGGTGACAAGCCCCTGGAACCAGTCGGCCTTGCTGTCGCACAGATCGTAGACCAGGCTTCGTTCCTTATCGTCCATGTACCACGTGGAAACGAAAATTTTGACGTCCGGGTTGGCCTTCTTCACGATCTCAGCAATGGCGGGGCCAAGCTTGAGGAAGGTCTTCCCCCACCGGCCGGGCTCGTGCGCGCATTGGTCGCACCCGCACCCGCCCTGGTCGTAGGGCCAGTGCGCGAAGAAATCGATCGGCCCGATCTGCGTCATGATTTCCCGCCGGTTTTCCAGGATCATGCGCAGGCCCGCCGGCTTGGAGGGGCAGATCTGGCTGAAGGGATAGAAGCCGCCGTGGCGGGCCCGGATGTCGGCCCTCAGTTCGGGCGGCGGCTGGTTGGCGAATCCCTCGTTGGCGATGCCGGCGCAGCCCACCTTCATCCCGCAGGCGCGCGCCTTCGCGCCGATGTGGCGGACTCTCGCGGCCATCCGCGAGCCGCGGCTGTTCGGGTCTTTCCAGAACCCGCGCGGAAACCAGTTCGCGTCGAACCAGAACATCAGCAGGTCGAACCCCCAGAGCGCCATCTCCTCGATGTAGCGGTCGATGCGGTCGAGCGGGGCGGTTTCGTAATAGTTGTTGAAATGGGTGGCGAAGTAGACGCCCCGGTTGTAGACGGCCGGCGTCCGGGTTTCGTTCAAGGCGGGCAGGGGCGCCCGCCCGGGCTCCAGGTCCAGGTGGCGCAGCAGGTGCCCCAGTCCGTAGAGAACGCCACGGGCGTCCGCCCCGCAGAGGACCAGGCGGCGGCCGGCCCGCGCGATCGCGTACGATTGGGGCTTTGCGGGAAGGGGCAGCCCCGCCGATTCGACCGCCCCGCGCAGCGCGGGGTCCGCCAGCGTCCCGACGGCCAGTTCCCAGGCGGGCGGGGAGCCGGGCGGCAGGCGGGCGCTCAATGAAATCCCGGTGCGCATTTTCCAGCGCGCCTTGAACAGGGCGATCGCCTGCGCCGTGAGATCGTCTTGAAAAGGGGACAAGGTCAGCTTGACGGGTCGCGTATTCATGGGGCGGATCTTTCGTGGGGGCTGTTCGGGCTGGACAGGCGCATTAAGAAAACGTAGTCTCGACAACATGAAAAAGAAAACAAGTAAAATCGAAACGATCCTCTTCATCGGCGACAGCATCACGGATTGCGGGCGGCGGGGGCCCAACGCGCCGCTCGGGGACGGCTTTTGCAAAATGACGGCCGAGCTGTTCACGATCCGGCAGCCTGACCGCGAGGTGCGGTTCATCAATCGCGGCATCGGCGGCAACACGGCGGCCGACCTCCAGGAGCGCTGGACCGACGACGCCCTGATCCTCAAGCCCGACGTGATGGTGCTGATGATCGGGATCAACGACCTGTGCCGGACCGTGGTGCAGTCGCCGGCCGCCGTGCCGCCGGAGCGGTTTGCCAGGCTGTACGACGAGCTGATGGCCCGCACCGCCGAGGCGCTGCCCGACTGCCGGATCGTCCTGCTGGAGCCGTTCTACATCACGCGCGAGGAGGCGACGACCTCCATCCGCCACACGGTGCTGTCCCGCCTGCCCGCCTACATTAAAACGGTGCATTCCATGTCGCGCAAGTACGGGACCACGCTGGTCCGGACGCACGAGATGTTCCAGAAACTGATCCGCTACCAGCGCCCCGACATGTTCTGCCCCGAGCCCGTGCATCCCAACCACACGGGCCACCTGGCCATGGCCGAAGCGGTGTATGCTCATCTGGTGTAGCGCTGCTTGCGGCGCCCGTGCAGTCCGGCGCTTTTCCAGCACGGGCTCGCGGTAGCTCGCCCCTCCAGATGAAAAACGAAGCGATTTGGAGGGCGGAGCTACTGCGACGCCTTTGTGTATAGTTCCATCGCGGGTTGCTTCAATCCTGCGGGTCGGGCGGATCCCACACCGTGGCCGCGATATGCTGCCGGGGCTGTTCGCGGGTTGCCCAGTAGTAACAGGTCAACAGCTTGCCGTCAGACCGCTGCACCACCCGCGGATAGCCCAGGTCGGGATCGCCATGCGCATCGCGGTGAAAATCGTCTCTTAGAACGACCGTGCGGTTCCACGTCGCTCCTTCGTCTGCGCTGAAGGCCACCATCATCCGGCAGGCGGCCCGGTCGCCATATGCGCAGCACAGCCGCCCGTCTGCAAGCTTGACCAGGGCGGGGGGATTGCCGTTCCAGCCGCCCGTATCCGCGATGCGGCCGGCGTGACGCCAGCCCGCCCCGTTGTCGGCGCTGGCGTAGGCGTCAAGCCAGCATCGTTCCTTTTTTGGTTCGCGTCGTCGGATGGCGGTCACCAGCCCGCCCGACTCCATCCGGACGGTGGAGGGCATGACGGCGCGGAAGGGGTCGGAAGGCGGGACGACCCACGATACGAATTGGAAGGATTGCCCGCCGTCCGCCGTGCGGATGCAGAAAACCCGGTCCAGCGCCATCCCGGGGCCTCGCGCCGACATGAACACCAGGCATTCGCGCGGACCTTCGATGAGATAGTCGGTCCGGGACGTGATCTCCAGCCCCGCGATTTCAGGAAGCGCGGCCAGGGCGCCGAATGAGAACGGGCCCTGCCAGTTGCGTCCCCGGTTTTCCGACAGGAAGAAGCCGCCCCCGGGACGTGTGGAGCCGTGATAGCCCGTCCCTTCGATCCGGAAGGCCGCGCCCGGGTTGGTGAAGTCGACGTTTCCTTCGAACGGTTTCGCGGGCGCGCCCGATCCGGCAAACGGGTGGGGCTCTTCGACGGTCCAGGTTTCCCCCTGGTCCAGGCTCCGCGCCAGGCAGGAGCGGTAGGGCTCGCGGATGTTGTGGCCGGGCAGCTCGGCGTGGGCGCCAGCCGTGAAGCCGACGAGAATCTCGCGGCCGTCCCAGCTCCAGGCGCCGTTGTTCGCCGGCCATCCCGCGAAGAGGCCGGGCGCCCCGTGGACGACGGCGTGGTTCACAGGATTTTCTTCTTTCCCGTCCACTTTCCGTCGGTCCACTCGTAGACTTCCTTGGTGCCGTAATCGATCTTGCGGTCGAACTCGCCGTCGGCGTTTTCGTCCATCAGCGTGTAGGCGATGTCCCCCTTTTCATCGCGAATATGGATCATGAAGGCGGCGATGGTCTTGCCGCCGCTCCCTTCGGCATAGTTGAAAAGGGAGCGGCCGTTCGAGTAGACGGTGAGGGTGTTGCCGATCTTGGCGCAAACGGTCTCGGTTCCCTTGAGCACGAGAATCATGTCGTTGGTGCCGTTGGACCCGTAGTGGACGGTGTACGGGCCCGCCTTGGCCACGCTGGAATTCCGGTCGTAACCGGCCGAGGAGGCCACGTCGCTTCGTTTGATCGTTGAGCATGCGCACGAGACCAGCACACAACCGGCGAGAAGCCACATGATTTTCATTTCCGCGCCTTTCAAGGTGGTAGGATGACTAGCATGATCAATTTTGAACCGGTTGAACAGAACAAACCGGATTGCCCCGGTTACGCAAAAGCAGGCGTGACTTTCCCCCCGGGAAAACGTACAAATCAAGGTGCTTCAGAGGCCCCTTGTCCGATGCTTATCGCGAGAGGAAAAGAAGACCCATGGTGGACCGCAATTCCTTCAGGTTTATTCTGTGCGCCGCCGTCATCCTGCTTTCCGGATCGATTCTCCCGGCCCGGACCGTGGAGCTTGGCCCGGGCGGGAAGGCAACGGCCCTTGTGGCCGATCCCGCCGCTTCCGGCGGTCAGTCCGTTGCGCTCAGGATTGCGGACGCCGGTTCGAGCCAGGGGCAGTGGACCCTGACTTCCGAGCCGGCCCGGCCCGGCTTCTACCAGCTGGAAGCGGCCCTGCGCTTCCGCCTTCCCGCCGAATTCGATCACGCCCGCCTCGGACTCCGGCTCGCAGTCCGCTCCGGCGGCGCCGTCCTGACCGAGCGGACCGTCTCCGTCCTTGGACTGAACCCCGGGGGGTATGCCCGCGTTCCCCTGTCCTTTTCGCTCAATTCTCCCGGATCCCTGGAACTGGTCGCGTCCCTTGAAATCGCGGAAACGGCGGCCGGCAAGCCGAAGAAGCTGATCCAGCCTTTCAAGGCCCCGGTGGCCGGAACGCTCGAGCAGTCGGTGGGCGACGCCCCCGCGATCAAGGGGGCGGGGCTGGACGACCTGATGGCCGACATGGCCTCGGAGAAGGCGGTCGCCCTCGAGTCCATCGACTACCCGGTCCTGTTGCTGGATCTGGCCGAGCTGACATCGGTTTCCGGTTCGCTGGCCATCGAGCGCGTTCGTCCCGCCAAGGTCCATGTCTATCCCGGGGAATCGAATCCCGTCGCGGTCGTCGTCCGCAACTACACCCCCGTTCCGGCTAAGGGCGTCGTCCGCCTGACGATGAAGACGGGGCTGGACGAGGCAGCCCCGGCCGTCGAACAAATCGTTACTGTCCCTGGAAACGGTACAACCGACGCCCGATTCGACTGGGTCTCGGGCGCGCGCGAGTTCGGGCACGAGGCGTTCGCGGAAATCCTGGTCGACGGGAAGCCCGTTCACGCGGCGTCCGAGCATTTCAGCGTCAGCGCGCCGCTGTGGAAGACTGCCATCCAGGGTCCCGGCTTCCTGACCTGGTTCGGCCGGGAAAAGGAGTTCCCCGGCCATGTGGCCGCCAACCGTCGCGCCTATGTCAACGTCGAGGAGGCGTTCAGCTGGCAGCCGAGCAGCTGGACGGACCTGAACCCCACGAACAGCCACTGGTGGAGCGGGCAGAACAATTTTCACAACAGCCTTTCCGGGCTCCGCCAGTGGATGGACCTGAGCCACGCGGAGGGCATCAAGCTGATCACCTACATGTGGGCCACGGCCAGCGGGCCGCAGGGCGTGGAATGGGCGCGCCGCCATCCGGAACTGGTCAGCCGCGGGGCGATCGGGCTCGGTAGCGAATTCCACGACGTGGAGGACCTGCGGCTCTACGACCTCACGCACGAGGAGCCGGCCCTGGAGGATTACCAGTACGGTGTGTGGCACAGCTTCGGCATCAACCGCGGCTACCTGCGGCTGATCGAGATGGGGGCCGACCAGCTCATCCGCTCCGCCAGGAATTTCGGCTGGGACGGGGTCCGCTTCGACTCCCAGCTCACCTGGGGCGCGATGCCGGCGGCGGCCGTGAAGGCCGAGCTCGGAGAAATGGGGGCCGCCGACCTGATGCTGAAACTCGCGCCCGAGCTGATGGCGCGGACGGGGGCCGTCTGGAACGCCACCGCCGTTTCGGTCCGCAATGTCAGGTACATGAAGCACCGGCTCCGCGAGGGGGCCGGGCCCCGTTATGAAATCGCCTCGAATTACGGCCCGGTCAAGGAGGAGGAGCCGAAGAAGGAGGGGACGGAGGAGCTGTCCTACTTCGACAACTATTGCGCCGGCGGCTCGCAGGTCAACCAGGAATACTTCCGCCAGATGCGCAACTGGAAGCCGTTTTACGACGGCCTGCTCGAGCAGGTGGACCTGACGCGCCGGGCCGGCGGCTTTCACGCCGTCCAGAGCCTTGACGCCGTCGCCAATGCCGAAACCAAAGCCTACAACAACATCTTCATTTTCGCCTGCGGCTCCCATCCTTATATCTACGGGGAGGGCAGGGGGAGTCCGGGCCGCTACGCGCGTTTCATGACCCGCTACGGGGAATACCTGTGGGACCCTGCCCTGGCGCCCGTGACCGCCGAGGAGGCGGGCCTGTCGGTGAAATCCGAAGCCAGCCTGCTGTGGAAGCCGTTTGTGAAACGGCGCGCGCTGGCCGACGGAACCGTCCAGACCGTTGTCCAGCTGATCGCGCCGCCCGGCTCGGATGAACTGGAGCCTGCCAGGCCGGCCCCGCTGGCGGCGTGGGCCAAGCAGGTGCGTGTCAGCAAGGCCGGCGGCCGCGAGCCGGTCGCCTGGCTGCTGACCGCGGAGCCCGACTGCCGGGCCGAGCGGCTGCCGGTGGAAAAGGAGGCCGGGGGCCATGCGGTCGTGGTGCCGGAACTGCGGCTGTGGAGCCTGGTCGTCTGGCAGGACCGGGAGGAGACGCCATGAGCAAGCGGAACGCCATCCTTTACTGCCTTCTGGTTTTCACGGCGGCCTTGTCCGCTTCCGCGGCCGCGCCCCGCGCGCTGCTGGTGGAGGGGTTGTGGAGCGACACGTTCCGGCTCCGCGAGGCCTGTTCGTCCGCCGGCTTCCTGCCCGAGGCCGCCTTCAAGTCGAGAAGCCCTTTCATGAATCCCAACGACCGGCTCTTCGACATGCCGGAACGGCTGGACCGGTTTGACGTGGTGGTGCTGTCCAACATCGACGCGCCCACGCTCGGCACCAACCGGCTGGCGAAGCTGCGGGCCTTCGTGGCGGACGGCGGCGGGCTGGTCGTGCTGGGCGGCTACTGGGCCTTCTCCAGCGGGGGGTACGCCGGATCCGCGCTGGAGGCGATGCTGCCCGT
The DNA here is from genome assembly GCA_044346855.1 of Kiritimatiellia bacterium. Classification (GTDB taxonomy): domain Bacteria; phylum Verrucomicrobiota; class Kiritimatiellia; order CAIKKV01; family CAIKKV01; genus CAIKKV01. The sequence goes on along the minus strand of JBIIYJ010000172.1, from coordinate 4,230 downwards.
CACCCTGCCGGCGGCTCCCGACATCCCGCGGTATCCGGCCGGCCTGACGCTGGCCCCGGCGGGAACCGCGTTGCCGCCCGACGGGTTTGCCGCGTCCCCCCGGGCGTTCTTCGTCCAGGCGATGGAGCCCAGGCCCGGCGCGGAGGTGTGGCTGACGGCGGGCGGCAAGCCGGCCCTGGTCGCCGGCTCTTTCGAGAAAGGGCGGGTGGCGGCGGTGGCGCTCACGGCGAACGGGGAAGCCCCGGCGGGCGCCCTGGCGTTCTGGGACTGGCCGGACTGGCCCCGCGTGCTGGGCCGGGCGATCGACTGGGCGGCCCGTAAAAGTGACTCTAAAAAAGGGTCAAGCGACGAAGTTCGCCTTCTGGCGCGGGAGGAGATCCTGGCGCTGGGCATGGGGGATGCCGTGGGCGAGGACGTGGTCCGGCGCGCGCTGGCGAGGCCGACCGCAGAGTCGGCGGACGCGCTGTTCGAGTATGTCTCGGCAGGTGGCGAGGAACGCAAGCACGGGCTGGCGGAGGCGGCGGGAGCGCTGGCACCGTTCGCCAAGCCGGCCTGGGCCGGGAAGCTGGCGGAGCTGGCGGCGTTTTCGAATCCCGACCTGCCCGGGCGCCGGGCGGCCCTGGTGTTGCTGGGGGCGACGAAGGATCCCTCGGCCCTGCCCGTTCTCCAGCAGGCGCTGAACGATAAGGACTTGAAGAACGCCGCCATCGAGGGGATGGGGTGGAGCGGCGACGGGACCTTTGTCCCTAAATTGCGAAAGGTGTATGCCGACGCCATGAAGGCGGCGAGGGGCGGGAAGGCGGCTGGGCCTCTGCTGCCCGAGGAGTTCGGGCGCGAATACGCGCACACCGCCGCGGAAGCGGCCCTGTCGCTCTATAAGCTGGGCGACGAGGGAGCGGTCGAGCGGGTGACGGGGCTGTATGCCGATGTCCGGCTGTATTGGTCGATTTTCAGGAACGCGGGCAAGCGGCGCGTGCGGGAGACGGATCCGGTGGGCGTGGAAATGGCGAAGACGATCTGGGATCGGGCCGGGCGGCTGGACGCGACGGTGAGGAAATTGCGCCGGTCGGCGGGGGTTCCGGAGTCGCAGCGCGCGGCGGTGGTGAAGGCGGCTCTGGCGGAGACGCGCCCGGATGCGGTCGAGTGGCTGGTGCTCGCGCTGGAGCAGTCGGGCGACACGCTTGCTAAGGCCGACTGGGAAGCGCTGAAGCAGGCCCGCTCCCGCGTGTTCGTGCGCCTGGCGGAGACCCGGCTTGAATCCCGGAATGGAGTCGGCGGTCCCCCGCCGTGAGCGAGTGTTGTCGTCTCTAGCTGGCCGCGGACAGGCTGCATAAGGCAATACACCCGATTAAATCAGGATTTTCCCCGTTTTAGAAAATTGCCGCGAGATCCATTCCTGATAAAATTAGGCTACGCGCCGGACTTTCCGGGTGCGCCCCGAAAACAGGAAACACTTGCGTTGATGACCTTGAATCAGCCATTGCCGGAACCGATCGCCGCCCGGATGCGGACGCTCATGGGCGCGGCCTGGACGCCCCGCATCGTGGCGCGGGGCGACCTGACCGTGGCGCGCCGGTACGGGGAGGCCTGGATCGCGGCCGCTTCCGACGGCGTGGCGGTCTGCGATTCCGAGGGCGCTGCTTTTTCCATACCGCTCGACAGCCTTCGCGAGATCAAGGTCGAGGAACTGTTCGGCGGCGGGCGGCTGGCGGCCGAAACAAGTTCCGGCCCGCGTCCCCTGATCGCCTACACCAAGGCGGTGGCCCCTGAATTCGGCGCGTTCGGGCATGCGCTGAACGACCTGATCCAGGGACGGCCGCCGACCCTACCGGAAACCCTGGAGCCGCCCTTCTGCCCCTCGTGCGGCTTTCCATTGCCCGGCCGCGGGGAGCATTGCCCGCGCTGCGTGCCGCGCGCCCGCATGTTCTGGCGGCTCATCGGCTTCACGCGCCCCTACCGCGGGGCCATGATCCTGCTCATGGCGGCCACGCTTCTGACGGTCCTCGCCCAGATGGCGCCGCCCTACCTGACCAAGCTGATCGTGGACGACGTGATCCGCGACGGGCACACGGGGAAGCTGGGCCTCTACATCGGTCTCATGCTGCTCAGCGGCGCGCTGCTGCTCGTCTCCCGCTACGGCAGCGGGGCGCTCACCGCGTGGCTGGCGAGCCGTGTCATCGCCGACATCCGCCAGGCTTTGCACGCGCACCTGGAGCGGCTTCAGATGAGCTACTTCAACCGCCGCGAATCCGGCGAGATGGTCTCCCGCGTCATGCACGACACCAGCGAGATCCGCCAGTTCCTGTTCGAGGGACTACCCTTCATTCTGGTGAACGGGATCTCGTTTGTCGCCATCGCCGTCGTCCTGCTAAGCCTCGACCGCCAACTGGCCCTGCTGGTCCTCGTGCCCGTGCCGTTCCTCATTGCCGGCGGCCGCTGGTTCTGGCTCCGGCTGATGCCCCTCTTCTACAAGTTCGGCATGCGCATGGCCGCCGTGCATTCCGTACTCGGGGAGACCATCCGCGGGGTCAAGGCGATCAAGGCGCTCTCCCAGGAGAACCGGCAGGCGGCCCGGTTCACCCGCGCGGCCGAGGGGCTCTTCGCCGTCAGCTACCGGATCGACGGCATCTTCACCGGCTTCTCCGAGGTCATGTACTGGATGATGTCCCTCGGCGTCACGGCTGTCTGGTACGTCGCCGCCCGCCGCCTGGTCAGAGGCGGCGGCGGCGATTTCTCGCTGGGCGACCTGCTGGCCTTCGTGGGATACATCTGGCTCTTCTACGGGCCGCTCCAGTGGTTCACCGCCGTGCTCAACTGGATGACCCACGCCTTCTCCGGGGCCGAGCGCATTTTCGCCACCCTCGACGCGCCGGCGGAGGTGCGCGAGGCGCCAGGCGCGCCGCCGGTTCCCGCCATCCGCGGAGAGGTTGACTTCTCCGACGTCCGCTTCAGCTACGAGACCGGGCGGGAGGTCATCAAGGGCGTTTCCTTCAGGGCCAGGCCCGGCGAGATGATCGGGCTCGTGGGCAAGTCCGGCGCCGGCAAGAGCACGATCATCAACCTGATCTGCCGGTTCTACGACGTCGACTCGGGGCGCATCGCCATCGACGGCGTGCCGATCCGGGCCATTCCCCTCGACCAGCTCCGCCACAGCATCGGCATCGTCATGCAGGAGCCCTTCCTGTTCAACGGGCCGATCCTGGAGAACATCCGGTACGGCTCGCCGGAGGCGACCTTCGACCAGGTCGTGAGGGCCGCCCGCGCCGCCCGCGCGCACGATTTCATCCTGGCCAAGGAGGACGGGTACGACACCTACCTCGGCGAGGGCGGCATCTCCCTCTCGGGCGGCGAGAAGCAGCGGCTCGCCATCGCCCAGGCCATCCTGCACGACCCGCCCATCCTGATTCTCGACGAGGCCACCTCGTCCGTGGACAGCGAGACCGAGAAGGCGATCCAGGAGGCGATCGGCAACTTGATCCGCAACCGCACCACCTTCGCCATCGCCCACCGCCTCGCGACCCTGCGCAACGCCCACCGGCTCATCGTGCTGGAGGACGGGCGTGTATCTGAAATGGGTACACACGACGAGCTTGTGACCCGGGACGGGATCTACGCCCGGCTGGTCCGGATCCAGGGCGAGCTAAGCCAGCTGAGGAGTGAAGTATGGAAAGCCTGATCCGCCTGAGGCGCGAGAACGGCCGGCTCCTGCTCGAGCGGGCGGGGGGGCCCGACCTGCCCGTCACCCTCGCCTGGGCCCGGCCCATCACGGCCCGGGGCCGCGAGTTCGTGCTGCTCGACGAGGCGAAGCGCGAGGTGCTGATGCTGGAGGGCCCGGAGAGCCTGGACGCCGCCTCGGCCGCGCTGGCGCAGGAGGAGCTCGCGGGGGCCTACGTGATCCCCCGCATCCTGCGGGTCCTGCGCACCGAGACCGTCTTCGGCACCCAGTACTGGGACGTGGAGACCGACCGCGGGCCGCGGCGCTTCGCGGTGAAGAGCGACAACCGGAACGCGGCCTGGGTCGATGCCGACCACCTCGTGCTGCGCGACACGCTGGGCTGCCGGTATGACATCCGGCCCTTTTCCGCCCTAGACGCCGCCTCCCACGCCGCGGTCGAGAAGGTGATGTAGGGTCAGACGGTGGTGTTGAGCAGGTACGGCCTCATGGCCGCCGCCAGCAGGTCCGCGTCGCTCCGGTGCGGGTTCCAGATCGTTTCCCCGAAGAGGGCCACG
>JBIIYJ010000171.1:0-11195 GCA_044346855.1 Kiritimatiellia bacterium | reverse complement strand
ATCCGAGATTTCGCGGTCCCTTTCGGTGGGTGAAATCGCGGAGCGGCTGAACGTGTCGGCGGAGCATCTGGCCCGCGTCTTCAAGCAGCAGACGGGAATCTCCCCGCACGTTCACATCCAGAACGCCAAGATGCTGGCGGCCTGCGGCATGCTGAAATCGGAGTCGCTTCCGGTCAAGGAGATCGCCTGGCGGCTGGGCTACGAAACGCCGGCCAACTTCATGCGCACCTTCCAGCGGGTCATCCGGTGCACGCCGATCCAATTCCGCAAAAACGGCGTGGTGCCGCTTGCCCTGGGCACGCCCGCGTCGCACCGGAAGCCGAAGCCGCCCGTTGTCCTGTAGCCGGGCAGTCGGTTCAGGGCTTCGGCGCCGCCTCGGGGGATGTCAGCCTGGCGGCCAGGTAATCCCGGCGCAGGCTGTCCGCAATGCGCGGCAATTCATACCAGCCCGGCACGGCCACGCTAAATAGCGTTTCAACCTGTTCCGCCGTCATATCCGCGTTGACCTGTTTCGCGTACGCGTCGAGCCGCTCCACCAGGGGGCGCAGCTGGCTGGTGTAAAAGGCGGGATCGCCCAACTCCCGGTCCTGCCAGAGGCTGACGGGCCCGCCTGCATTCCGCTTCAGCCGGGCATAGGCGGCCGCCGCCTTGATGACCAGTCGACGCTTGATGGCGAGCTTTGCTTGCGGATCGAGGCCGCCGAAAACAAGGTCGCCCCAGCTGGTCGGATTATGCACGGATTCGCTGCCGCCGAAGGAACGGCCCCCCGCCCGCGTCCAGCGGATGTTCTCGACGGCCCAGGCGGTTCCGTTCACCGGAATCCGGTCGTAGTAGGCCTCCCAGGAGAAAAATAGATGCGTCGCGAAACCGCCCTCCACCACCCGTGTCTCGGAGCGGAGGGTGCCCGCTTTCTCGTTGGCCGTCCGGACGAAGCGGTTGGCGTAAACGGTGTCGAACCGATCGTTCAATTCGCCGTTCGGAAGCTCGATCGAGAAAAAGGTGTAGGGCTCATAGCGGCCCGCCGCCAGATAGCCCTCGTAGCTTCCGCCGGTGACAAAGCCGTTCACCACGTCCGCGGCTTTCGAATCCCAGGCCATGAAAAACAGGTGTACCCCTTCCGGGTCGCAGACGGCATGAAAATCGGTACGCGAGTCGTCGGCCACGCCGGACGCCGTGTCCGGCCCGATGTTCCGGCTGGTCACGGCCGAGTCGGTTTCCAGCAGGAACTTGAGGTTGTCGCCATACGGCCGGTCGAGCCGGGCGCCCCGTTTCGGATCCTTGACGATCGCCGAAGTCACCCAGGCGCCCACGTCGATCGGCGCCTTGTCCACGAACGGGCAGGCCAGGGAGGCCCTGCCGGGTTGGACGAAATAGCCCTGGTAGGCGCCGAACAGCGCGCGGGCCGGGGACTCCAATCCGGCCATCAGGGCAATGCGGGCGGCCTCCAGGATGGCCTGGCTCTTCTCGGGAACCGTCAGGGTGAAGCCCTTGGCGGCTTCCTCGATTCCCTTTTTCGCATCGCGGCCAGGGGCTTTCAGGGCCGCGGCCGAAAGGCCGGCCTGGAACCGCAGAGCGGGCGAAAGCTTCGCGTCGCCGGCCATCGCGGCGGCTTCCCCCGCGGCGGCCGGGATCTTACGCTGGGTTGCGAGCGATTTGAGGAGGGTCGTCCGGACCAGGGCGTAATCGTTCGACGAGAGCCGCGGCGCCGCGAGCAGCAGCGGGCCGGCCCAATCGACGTAGGCGGCGTCACCCTTCCCGGCTTCCTTGAATTTCCGCAGCAGTTGAATGGCCTGGTTCGCGTCGGCTGCCAGGAAACCCGGAAGCCATTTTTTAGCGTCTTCGAGCACGGCGTCATAATCCCGGCCGCTCCACGAGGGCAACTGCATGAAGGCATTCCAGCGCGCCTTGGCGTCCGCTTTCGGATCGTTCAGCACGGCCAGACAGGACTCGCGCAGGCTGGTTTGGGAGAGCGACCCCGGCGCGGCGTTGGTCCGTCCGCTTTTCGCGTAACTGTCCCGCGCCTCGGCATAATGGTCTTGCCGTTCCTGCAGTTTGGCCAGGTTGACCCAGGCTTCGGACGCCTCGTCCGGCTTCAGGTCCGGCAGGTCGAAGGATCTCCGCAGGATGGCCTCGGCTTTCGGGAGGTCCATTTCGTCGAGGTTCTGCCCGGCCAGGCCGGCGATGAAAACATTGGCGAGGCTGTTCAAGGCCGCGATGCGCGCCTTGTTGGGCGCCTCCGGGTCCGAGGCGATGCTTTCATACAGGCGCCCGGCTTCCGCAAGGCCGGCCGCTCCGAGCCGCTTTTCGCCGTCCGCCGCCAGGTTTCGGATCCGGGTGCGCTCAAGCGCAGGAAGGCCGGGAACGGCCAGGGCCTTGGCATATTCCTCCCGGGCTTTCGGCACGTCCGGCTTCGGCGCCTTCAGCAGCGCCCCGGCCGCCTCGACGTGAGGCGCCGCGGCCGCCTTGGGATCGGGCGCAGGCGTTGGCCCGGGCGCGGGGCTCTGCGCCGGCAGCAGACCGGGCAGGGCCGCGAGGATCAGAAGAGAAAGAAAGCAACGAAGGACAGGCGTCATGGCAGGCTCCTTATTGCGCCGCGTCGGCGAGTTTGGCGAGTTCGAGGATTTTTTCGATCATTTCCAGGCGGGCCGCATCGAGGTCGACCCGCGTGCCATCCATCAGGGCGAACCACTGGAGCGCCCGGCGCCCCGCATAAATGCGGTCCCAGTCCTTGGACGCGCGGGCCTCGAGGGCCAGCCGATTCAGCAGCGTGGCGTACCGGATATCGTCGATTCCCTCCCGGAAGCCCTCCCACTCCAGCGTGTCCACCAGGCCGCGGCTGGTGGGATAGGCCAACACCATGGGCTTGTAAAGGTCGTAGGCCAGGTCGTTCCATGGGCCGTAGGCGAATTCATAATTGTCCACCATGCCGAAATTGGACAGGTAGCCCAGCAGCCCGTGCTGGCGCCGGACGTAAGCCGGATTCTCCGAGCCGTTGTGCTGGCTGGCGTAGAAGCCGACGTAGGCGTGGCCGACCGTATTCCAGGTCTCGGTCTTGGCCTTTTCGTCCGGCGATCCGGCCGTGGGATGGTAGTCCAGCATGTGGCCGCCCTTGACGAAAATGTGCCCATGGCCGGCGAGCGCGGTTTTCAGGCCTTCCTGGTTCACGATGCGCCAGGCGGGACGGGTCTTGGCGACCCAGGCGGCCCCCTGCTCGTCTCCCAGCCCGATGGCGGCCTCGGTGTGGCCGAAATGGTTCGAATAGAAGGCCGCCCACTGCTGGGCCGAGCGCTTGATCGTCATCAGTTCGTCGAAGGTGAGCGGCGTGCCGTCGTGCTGACCCACCCACGGCAGGTTGCCGGAGATGATGGGCCGCGTCTGGAAGCCGGCCTCCTTCATCAGCGCCACGTGCTTCGCGATCCGCTCCTGGGGGGCGTCAAACCGCACCTCGGGGCCCAGGTGCAGGAGATTGTGGCGGCGCAGGTTCTTCAGCGTCGGCAGCAGCGCGGGATGGTCCGGCCTGAGGCGCGGCCAGGCGCCCATCAGGGAGACGACGAAATCGCGGTCCGGGTCAAAGCGCGTCTTCGGCAGCGGCAGGTCGAAGGGCAGCACCCGCAGCGAGACCGGTATGGCGGCCAGGGGTTTTCCGGCGCGCGACAGGGTCACCTGCCCCGTGTAGAGACCCGGCTTCGCGCCCTTGGGCACGTGGACGGTGAGGAAGAACTGCTTGAATTCGCCGGCGGCCAGCGTAACCGGCTGGAGGGTGTCGGCGTCGGCAAAGCCTTCCGTGTAGGGGTCGAACCCGGTGTCCAGCCGGCGCGGCGGACTGATCCACGTCCAGGCGTCGCCGCCGGCCGACCGCACCCGCGCATAGTTGGCCGTGGCGGCCGCGTCGACCTTGATGAGCGCCTCATCGTTGAGCAGCAGCTCCGGGACCGGGACCAGGCCGACGTCCGCGAAGTAGCTGTTCCATGCGTTCCCATTTTGGAACCAGACCTTGACGACCTTGAGGTCCAGCGCGGCGGCCGGCAGGACGGCCCCGCCCGGCCCGGCGAGGGGCGAGGCGGCCAGTTCGACCCGGTCGAGGGATTGGAACGGGTAGAGCACGAAGGAGGCGGCCTCGTACTCGTCGCCCGCGGCCACGATCCGGAGCGGGCCGCCGGGGAGGCCGTCCGCGGGATAGGTCCCGGGGAGCCGCTTCAGTTCGCTCAGCGGCGGCACGGCATAGTGGAAGAAGGGCGCCGTGATCTGGCGGCCTTCCAGGTCGGCCGCTACGCGCGCGGCCGTGTCGGCCGGCGCGGCCTCGGCCTGCGCCGCGGCGAAGGCGAAAAGCCCGCCCAGCAGGGCCGGCATCAATCCCGTCAGAATCGTTCGCTTCATATCCATTCCTTTATTAATACGCGCCCAGATCCTTCAGCCGGATGACCGTTTCGACCGGCTCCATCTCGAGCAGGTTCAACGCCTGCCGGGGCATGGAGACGGCGATGCCGGTCGCCTTGATCGGGTAGTCGATCTGCCGGTTCCCCGCCCCGTTGTGCTGCCACTGGAAGCCGTCCTGGCCCGGGCTGGCCACCTTGACCGGCGACAGGCCGGTGAGGGGGAATTTCAGGAAGTGCCAGCCGTCGAAGTTCAGCCCCGCCAGCTCGGGCCAGTCGTAGACGTCGCAGCCGTACCCGCCGCTGCCGGCCGAGAGCCAGCGCTCGCCCTCGGCGTCCTCGATCTCCCAGAACAGCTTGCCCCAGGAGGAGTTCCCCTTCACCCAGAGCCCGATCGTGGCCGGCTCGCCTGGCAGCAAGGCCGGTTGTTTCAGTTTTAGGAACACATACTCCTGCATGAGCGCCGGGCAGCCGTTCGTCGGGAGCAGTTCAAGCTCCAGGCAGGGCCCCTTCTCCGCGTCCACGGCCGCCCGCAGCGCGTAGGCGCCCGGGCGGCGGAAGGTCGTTTTCTCGACGGGCGACCGCGCGGGAACGTCCAGCCGCGGATCGACCGAGCCGTCGGCGACCCACTCCTCCGGCTTGTCCATCGCGTTGGCCACCGTGAATCCGGCGGCCGGCGGGGCTTCCCGCGGGAACCGGCGGGCTCCCGCCAGGGCCATCGATTTGATCGCCGCGGGGGAGGCCAGGAAGCGGGGCCCCTCGCCCGCCGTCAACGCCAGGCTCCCGCCCGCGCTCGCCACCGCCGCCGAGCGGCCCAGCAGCTCCGTCAGCCGGCAGGCGGCATCCTTTTCGAGGGTCAGCCTGAGGTCCGCCTCGCCGCGCGCCGTCCAGAAGGCGTAGATGAATTCGGCGCCCCGCGTGAACTCCAGCGCGTAGACCGTGCGCGAGCCGGTCGGGATCTGCCGCGAAAACCGGACGCTGTCCAGCACGCGGGTGGCGGTGGCCACGGCGGGATAGGTCGGCTTGGGGTAGACCTGCGGCAGAGGCGTGAACGCCTCGTCGCCCCAGACGGTGTTGTAGTAGCTCGACCCCACGTCGGGCAGCGCGCCCGTCGGCACGAGCGGCTGGCGCCACGCCAGCCCGATCAGGATGTCGCGCACGCCCCACTCGGCGTAGCGCTCAAGGCCCAGGTGGCGGGAGCGCCGGCATTTCCATTCGTAGCAGGCGCTGATCGGCACATCCCCGTAGCCGAACACCCGCGCCGTCTCCCGCAGGATCCAGTTTTCCCGGGCCACGCTCAGCTCGGGCGGCATGGTCATGCCGACCGACTCCTCGCCGATGAAATCCAGGTATTCGCGCGGAAACCGGCCGCGGAAGAGGGCAGCCAGCAGCCCGGGCGTTGCCGTGCCCGAGTTGCCGACGACCAGCTTGATCTGGGGCGCGTATTTCCGGTACGCCTTGGCGATCACGAGGGCCTGGTCGGTCTTGGCCTTGTCGTAGGCCGCCTGTTTGTCGGCCACCTCGGTTTTCCCGCCCAGCAGTTCCAGGGGAAAGGGGCCGCCCCCGCTTTCGTGGAAAATCAAGGCCATGCGGGCGTGGGGGAACTTCGCCAGCCGGTTGGTGATCAGGACCTGCATTTCCCGGTCCGCTTCAACGGGGTCGCTGCTCTTCGGGGCAAGCCGGGGCAGCTGACCCATGGTCAGCTTCCAGGGCGCCCCGACCTTCTCGCTCTCCACCTGCGTGTTCCGGACGCCGGCGTCGAAGAGCAGCTTGCCGATCTTGTCGATCTCCCGCAAGGTCATATGCGGGCCGCCGAAGTTCCAGCTGAAGAACGGCGATTCGTAGCCGGCCTTCCGGGTGTCCGTGTCGAGCACGGCAAAGGCGGCGTCGTGGCGAAGCAACTCGCGGCCGCCTTTGTCGGAGAGGACGAAATCCGCCTCATACCAGCCCGGCTCCATCTGCCGGAACGGGATGCTGACCGTCTGCTCGAGGCCGGGCTTGTCGAACACGAGCGGCAGACTCCCCTGCTCCAACTGGGTGCCGGCGATATCCCGCACGGTCCAGGCCAGCGTGACGGCGGCCTTTCCGGCGGATCGCAACCAGGCGGTCATGGCCGGCATCTCGCCGGGCTTGTAGTAGTTGCCAAAGGAGGCGGGCTGGATCAGCATGTCGACCGGCGCGCGTTCCAGCGTCAGGCCGAAGACGTGCACGCCGCTGATCTCGTCGGCCGGCTTGCGCGAGCGGTCGAAATAGAAGTTGTCCTTGTCGTTCCGCTTGCCCAGCACCTCGAAGTCGAGCCAGGCCGGCTTTTCGACATGGATCAACTCCTGGATGTTTCCGACGTCCATCGCGAATTCCACGAGGTAGAGCGGCACGGTGGTGCCGCCCGTCTTCACAGTCCCCACCTTCCGCACGTTCGGCGGAAGCGGCTCGCCCCAGCGCGGCAGGGTCACCTCCGTGTCGGCGATGGCGTAGCCGCGGCCGGCCTCGGACTGGGGGTGGAACTTGGTCAGCCGTGCCGTGATGACGGCGACCTTGTCTGGATCCTCCTCCACGGCGCAAAGCGCCCAGGCCTTGTGATAGGACGCCACGGGAACGCCGAACAGCAGGCTCTCCGGCATGCCGTCGAACGGCGTGCGCGACAGATACCCGTCGCATTCGAGGTAAATGCTGCCAAGTCCCTCCCGGCAGACTCCGGTATCGGCGTTGTCCGGTCCGCCCTTTACCTGGAAAGGAACGCCTTCCACGGTGCGCGGGCCGGGGGTCACGGGGCCGGACAGGACGGCGTCCCGCATGGCGCCGGGGTTGGCGATGCGGCCGACGTCGAGCGCCAGGAAGCGGGGGTCGGGCGGCTCGCGCGACACCGAGGCGTTCCGGATCGCGGCCCCCGCCGGAAGGGTGAAGGCGACGGAATCGACCCGCTCGGGGCTGGCCAGCAGGCCGGCGTATCGGCCGTTGAGCCAGAGTTCCGTTCCGCCGGGGACGGGCTTGAACTCATGGCTGACGAAGGATTCGGACGCGGGGGGATAGCGATGCCAATTGGCCGCCACTTCCAGTTCCTTTTCCGCTTCATACCGGTATCGGATGTTGGGCCGGATGTTGAGCGTGAGGGACCAGCCGTCCTTCGCCCGCTCCCGGTAAGTCAGCCCGGCGTCGGGCAGGCAAAGGGCCTCGCGGAGCCATTTGTTGGTCGCCGTGAGCTTGCCGTTCCGGTCCAGTTCGTTCAACGCGCGCCAGACGGCCTTGTCGTATTTGGCGGAAAAGGTTTTCACGTCCACGACCCGCTGGGTGCCGCTGCCATAGTTGAACGTCATCAGCAGGGCGCCCGGGAAAACGCCGATGCGGATATCCGCGCGGGCGGAGGTGGCCTCGGCGGGCACGGCGAGGGTGTAGACGGCGGCGCGGGTGGCGATCCTGGCGGCGCCTTCGTCACGGAAGTCCCCCGCCGCGGGCGGATCCAGTCGGCGCAGTTCGATGTCGTCCAGGTTGAACGCGGTGGCGCCGTTGAAGTTGAAGCCGGCCAGCGGCGCCTCCGCGCGCTCGGCGTGGGCGAATTTCCGCAGGATGCCGTCGTTCTCCACGAACAGCTCCGCGGTGGCGCCGGAGACGCGGACGCAGGCCTTGTGCCAGAGGTTCGGCGCCATGGGACGGATATCCGTTTCCTGGGCGCTGCCGCCGAACGGGGGAAACAGGCCGGCGGAGGGCGGGCGGATCGTCATGGACTTGTCCGATATGACCGCGGCCAGTGCCGACTGGCTTTTCCGGTCGTCGGGCAGGCCCGACAGCAGGGTCAAGGTCAGCGCGTTCTTGCTGCCGGACGGGAACATGAAGCGGAACGTGAATTCGTAATGCGCGCACCCCTGCGCCTCTTTCGGCAGAATAAAGGGGGCCTTGTAAACGTCGGACCCTTTGGTGTCGGCCGGCCGGAAGGCCAGGGACTTGAGGCTCGGCGGCATTTCGTTGATCGAACACGCCTCCGTGAAGCCGAAGGGCCGGTCCGCCGTCCCGTCGAAAGCCTCCCGGAAAAGAACGCGCCGCGGCGGGGCTTCCGCGAGGGCGGCGAAGCCCAGCATCACGCCAAACAAACGGATCATGGCTGCTTTGTACATGCTTGCTCCTGTCATCCTTCTACGCCGGGTTTTGCGTCCAGCATCCGGAATTCGGCCGGCGCGAGTTCCTCTTCGGTGAACCGGGTCCCCTGGTGCAGGAATACGCTGTGCGGCCGCGCCAGGTCGCAGTTGTGGAGGCAGATCCGGCGGGCCTGGGGGAAATAGGAGAAGGACACGTGGTCGCTTTCCGGGCCCGGCGTCTGGCGGTCGTCGGTGATCCACACCCGGCCCCGCGCCTTCATCGCGATGTGGCGGTAGATCATGCCGATCAGGCCGGGCGAGCAATTCGTGCTGCCGGGCCCCTCGTCGATGTCCAGCGCGCCGGGGTAGGCCCAGGAATTGAGGAAGTAGACCTGCCCCTTCCCCAGCCGCCGCCGGATGAGAAGCGGATCGGCCTCCTCGTCGTCCACCACCAACGTCTCGGCGGAAGGGTCGGTGATCTCGATGCTGCCCATGCAGGTGCTCATGATGCCGAAGCGGCGCGGGAATCGGAAGCCCAGTTCGGCGGAGTTGTCGGGCGCGGTGGCCCAGTAGAACCGCTTCCCCCGCCCCTTCACGCGCACGCCGCACAGGTCGGAGAAGTCGCCGCCGCGCACCAGCGCCTCGCGCCCGTAGGCGCCGTAGTTGCGGGTGACGTCGGTGGACAGGTGCGGGATGGAGACGAACAGGAGGCCGCCGCTCTCGACGTAGGCGCGCAGGATGTTGTATTGATTTTCGGAACAGGTGTTCCAGCCCGTGAACAGCAGCGCCTTGTACTGGGCGGCGAGGAAGGCGGGATCCACCTGGTCGCGCACGAGGCTGACCACGTCGACCTGGCCGAAGGGCGTTCCCGAAAGGAAGCGGTTCGGATGGGGGCCCAGAACGGGGTTGAGCGGGAAAAACACCTTCTTGGCGATCTCCCAGCCGCGCTCGGGCGCCCCCTCGAACCAGGCCGGATTGCGGTCGGCCAGCGCGAAGGCGCCCGCGATCGCGGCGTTGGGGCTGTACCGGTGGCCGCACAGGTCGAGGTTGCCCTTGGCAAGCGCGAGGGTCGTCTCGGGCTGCCCTTCGGGCGTGCCGTTGGCCTTGACGAAATCGTAAAAGTCCGAGATCTCCTTCCTGTACCGGCGGCAGGAATCGGCGGTGTAGTCGATTTTGTGGTACAGCGTGCGGGCCTGCGCCATGTAGGGCTGGAAGACGGGCGGCTTGTCCCCGCCCCAGGAGACCTCCTTCGGCGACAGCGGCACGCGGGGAAACTCGAACTTGGGGGAATCCGGCGCGAGGGACGCCTCGACGAACCAGTTGCCGCTCTCGTTGATCACCATCTTGCAGCCGGCCATGTATTTCTGGTACAGGGCCGCCTTGAGCAGGGTGAACTTGTGCGGGCTGGAATACGGGATCCAGGAATAGTGCTCGTGCGCCAGGTGCGACCCCCAGAGCGGGAGGCCATGCTGGCGGTACAGGCCGCGCGAGAGGGCCGACGCCATGTTCAGGTGGCTGAAGGCGAAGTCCTCCACCACGGGAATGTCCGTTCCGGCCGCGATCTCGTAGTCGATGTAGAAATTGCAGCTCGTGGCCATGACGTTGCCCCACCCCGAGGCGTGGCGCTCGTCCACGTGCTCCTTGACGCGCGCCATCAGGTCGTCGGCCAGCGTGGCCAGCGTCACCTCCTCGAGCTTGCGCCCCGCCGTGGAGGCGTCGTCCAGCCGGAACGTGAACCGCTCGCCGAAATCGTAGCCCAGGTAGCGCTCCCCCGCCTCCTGGAACCGGCGCGACCATTCGGGCGTCCCGTCCACGTACAGCAGCACGGTGTACAGGCCCTTCTCCGCCGCGGCCTTGATGAAGCGCAGCGCCCCCGCTCCCTTGCGGTCGGCGTGCTCGCGAAGCTCGGCGCAGTCCTTGGCCCGCAGGTAGGTCCCCTTCTCCCAGTCGGGTTCGGGCACGTGGATGCCGATCTCGTCGAGGGCGTAGATCCACTCGGCCTGGGTGACGGGCGCGTAGCCGCGGCTGTAGCCCCAGAACTGGATCAGGTTGCCCTGGTTATCGGCGAGCACCCGGTCGATCATCTCGAGCGGCTTGTAGGTCTGCCCCATCCACGCCTGGTGGCCGTGCAGGACGCACAGCAGGTAGTCGGCATGGCAGGGATAGACGCCGGTTCCGACGAACATGCCGCAGGACGGAAGTTTGACGGGAATGCCTTTCATGACCACCTCGTTGAAACCAGCATGCTAGCTGACGCGGACCGGCGCGTCCATCCGCGTTTCCTGATATTCATGATCGATTTGTGATTGCGGACGCCGATGCCCAGGCAAGAATTTTCGATAGGCCCGGTTTGGCATGGAGTCGGCCGTCCCCGGCCGTAAGCGACTTTGCGTGGCAGCCCCCCACGGGCCTCCAGCGAAGACTTTCCACGGTGGAACACGGCGAACGGCAGACACGGTTTCAACATCCGCGAGTTGTTCCCTTCGGGCATAATCGCGATGCAAAGCTGCTTAGTGGCACGGGTCTCCTGACCCGTGGCCCCCTTCACCGCGCGGCCCTTTTCCCGCCCACCGGAGGCACGGGTTTTCAATGGTCTCGCATCCCGCACGGGTCAGGAGACCCGTGCCCTCGTGTTTGGCCCTTTCGTTATCCCGCGCTAGCGTACAAGACGGAGGATTCCAGATGCGGGGCAGGTTTATGCGAGTTCTGATATAGTTGGGTTGGAGACATGAAGTCCCTTAAACCTGGGCGC
>JBIIYJ010000473.1:0-3217 GCA_044346855.1 Kiritimatiellia bacterium | reverse complement strand
CCGGCCCGACGGCCCCTTCCATCAACTCCGGGAAGTGGCGGTCATGGAAGGCATGGAACTGGCCGATCCCTACCCCTCCCGCCTGCCCGACGAATACCTGAACCTGCAGCGCGTGATGGAACCGGCCGATCCGATCAAGTTCTGGCGCCTCGTCAACGTCCGCTACATCGTGGCCCCGGGCGCCCTGCCGGATCCGCGCCTTGAAACCGTCCTCTCGCTCAAGGCCGGAAAAACACCCGTCGTCGTCAGCCGCCTGAAGCAGCCGCTCGAGCGCTGCACCTGGATTTCCTCCTGGCAGGCGGCCCCCCGCGCCGAGGCGGCCGCCCTGATGGCGAAACCCGCGTTCGATCCCGGCCGCATGGCCGTGATCCATGCCGAAGATCCGGCCCTGCCCTCTCCGCCGGACACCCCCGATTCCAACGCCCTCTGCCGCATCGTCTCGTACGCGGCCAACCGGGTCGCGTCGGAAACTGAGTCAGCGCAACCCGGCCTGGTCGTGTTCTCGACCCGGCACGATCCCAATTGGAAGGCCTACCTCGATGACCGCGAGGTCCCGATCTGGCGGGCGAACGGGCTGATGCAGGCGTGCGCCGTGCCGGCGGGCCGGCACCGGCTCGAATGGCGTTTCGCGCTGCCGGACGGCCTGCGCGGCCTGCGCCTGTCCCTGGCCGGCTGGACGCTGGCGCTCCTGGCAGCCCTGGCCGGGATTATCCAGGCCCTCCGCCGAAAGCAGGAAAAACAGGCATGAACCCGCTCTGCTCCCTCATCATTCTCAACTGGAACAAGCCCGACCTGACCCTGGCGTGCTACCGAAGCTGCCTGGCCCAGTCCTACAAGGAACGGGAAATCCTGATCATCGACAACGCCTCCTCGGATGACTCCGTGGAGCGGCTGACGCGCGAATGCCCGGAGGCCCGGGTGATCCGCAACGCCGCCAACGAGGGCACCGGCGGCGGCTTCGCCTTCGGGGCGCGCCAGGCGAAGGGCGCGTTCCTCCTGTTCCTGTGCAACGACACCGTGCTGGATCCGGACGTGGTCGAGCGGCTGATGGCCGTGATGCTCGACCGGCCCGACTGCGGCATCTGCGGCTGTACCCATGTCTGGTACAACGACACCGCCATGATCGAATTGCAGGGCTACTGGGTGGACCAGTTCGGCATCCAGCACTGCCTGGGCTCGGGCGAGCCGTGGACCGGCGAGGACCGGCTTGTCTCCGCCTGGTGCAGCGGCACGGTGCTCCTGGCGCGGCGGGAGGCCTACGACAAGGCCGGCGGGTACGACCCGATGCACTTCACGCTGAACGATGAAACGGACCTGTGCTGGCGCGTCCGCCTCCACGGCTACAAGCTGTTCATCCGCACCGGCGTGCGGGTCGTGCACCACCACTTCGCCACCCTCTCGGCCGAAAAGCGCCCCCGGACCCGCTACTGGGCCGAGCGTCACGCGCTGCGGACGCTGCTGAAGAACTACAGCGCCTGGGGGCTGGTGCGCATCCTGCCGCAGTACGCCGCTCTCCAGGCGGCCGAGATTCTCTTCCTCTGCGCCCAGGGGCTTTTCGGGATGGCCTGGTCGGACCTCCGCGCGATCGGATGGAACCTGCGCAACCTGCCCGACATCCTGCGCTGGCGCCGGCGCATCCAGCGGACGCGGACGCTCTCCGACCGCGAATGGCGGGCGGAATGCTGGCCGGGCTCGGTCAAAATCCAGTGGGGCCTTTCCCTGCTGCGGAACCGGGGGGGCTCGATTGGCGGACATTGACACAACGCCCGCCGGCAGCCCGGGACCTGCCGGAGCGGAACCCGCGCCCCTGGTGTCCGCCATCCTCCCCACCTTCAACCGGAGGGACGAAGTCACCGACTGCATCGAGTCACTCCTTAAGTCAACCTATCCGCGGCTCGAGATCCTGGTCGTGGACAACGCGTCCGAGGACGGAACCGCGGAGGCGCTCGCGGCGCGATTCGGCACCCGGATCCGGCTGATCCGCAGCCCCGTCAATTTGTTCGCCGGCGGCGGCCGGAACCGGGGCGCCGAAGATGCCAAAGGCGACTACCTCCTGTTCGTGGACAGCGACAACGTGGTGGACCCCCGCATGGTCGAGGAGCTGGTCCGGGCCATGGCCTCGATCCAAGACATCCGCATCGGCATCTGCGGGCCGATGATGTATTTCCACTCCAAGCCCGACCGGCTCTGCGGCTACGACTGGGACATCAGCCTGCTAACGAGCCGGACCTGGTGGAAGGGAATCGGCGACCTGGACACCGGCCAGTTCCGCGACCGGCCGTACCTGCCGGTGGGGCACATGCCCAACCTCTTCATGCTGCGGCGGGAGACGTTCCTGGAAGCGGGCGGCATCGACCCCGATTACGTCATGCACTACGAGGAGTCCGATCTCGCGGAAAAGGTCAAGAGGGCGGGCGGCGCGGTCGTGCTGATTCCCGGGGCCAGGACCTGGCACAAGCTGCCCTGGACGAAGCCGCGCGGCGACAGGCAGTTCTCCGGGGCGAACAAGGCGCTCCTCTATTACGCCGTCCGCAACCGGATCCTGTTCATGCGGAAGAACAGCGGGGGCCTCCGCTTGTTCCTGTTTTTGACTGTCTTCGCCCAGCTCTTCCTGGCCTACAACCTGGCCATGCTGCTGCGGAACGGCCGGCCCGGCCTGGCCGGACTGGTTCTCAAGGCCCATCTGGCGGGCTTCACCTTCCGGCTCCGGCGGCAGGCGCAGGCTCCGCAGCCCCCTTCTCCGCCAACGTGTTCCCGCCCTCGGACGTGACCCGGTAGCCGGCCGCGCGCAACCGCTCTTCGCAGGCCCGGTTTTCCGCGGGCGGCACGTGCGCGTTCTCGTAGACGATCAGCCGCGGGGCCAGCCGGGCCAGGTCGATGCGGTTCACGATCCGGGCGTCGTAGCCCTCCGTGTCGATCAGGAAAACGTCCACGCCGGCGAAGCCGTGTTTCGCCAGCAGCCCGTCCACCGTCAGCGTCGTCACGGGCAGGCTTTCCACGAACGCGCCGAGGCCGGGGAAAAGCCCGGTCTCGTGCTTGAGCACCTGCGCCTTGTCGAAGGACCCGACCTGGTCGTAGCCCGGGGGAAGCACGTCGTTTTTCCGGACAAACCAGAACGGCAGGGTCCCGTTCTCCTCCGCAATAGCGGCGTTCTCGCAGAACACGCGCCGACGCCCCCGGTAGGCGCGGGCCAGGCGATCGAACACGAACGGCACGG
>JBIIYJ010000472.1:0-3219 GCA_044346855.1 Kiritimatiellia bacterium | reverse complement strand
GCCAGCGCCTCGCGCAGCTGCCCGCGGTCCAGGGCGCCCAGCATGCAGCCGCCAAACCCCAGTTCAACCGCCCCCAGCATGATGCTCTGCGCCGCGATGCCATGGTCGCAGCCGGGCCCCTGGGCCACGTCGTGGTCGCACAGGATAATGATGTAGGCGGCCGGCCGCTCGCCCTCCGCCGGCCCGTTCCACTCGCCCAGGTAGGCAGCCCAGTGCAGGCAGGGGAAGATGAGCGCGTTCTTTTCCGGCGTGCAGGACAGGATGAATTTCAGCGGCTGCTTGTTGCCGCCCGAGGCCGACAACCGCGCCAGGTTGACGAGATCCCGGAGCTGATAGGCCGTGATCGGAACGTTCTGGTGAAACCGGCGGTAGCTCCGGGTCTTGACGATCAGGCTTTGAAAACGATCCAGCGAACTCGGCTGTTCCATGATTGAATCTCCGGTTAGGCCGGCCCGCCGGAACCGGCGATCCAGCGTTCCACCTCGGCCGCAACCCCCGCTTCGCGGCCCCTCTCGAAAACGATGCCGTTCAGCCCGAAGCGGCGCGCCCCCTCCACATGCCCCGGCGTGTCGTCCAGGAACAGGCAGTCCCCGGGTGAGGCGCCGATCGCCTCCACGACGCGCCGGAAAATGGCGGGGTCCGGCTTCATGCACCCCATCTCATAGGAAAAGAAATTCCGGTCGCTCAAGCCGAAAAGGCCGGGGAACTGCTCCTCGATGGCGATCCGGTTGAAATCCGCCAGGTTGCTCAGCAGGTAAACCGGCGCCCCGCTCGCGCGAACGTTCTTCAAAAGATCCAATCCGTTCCTATTTTCGGAAAAGATGGCTTTCCAGCCCTCGATCAGGTCCCGGAAGGTCCAGTGCGGCGCAACCGGCCGGATGAATTGCTCGAAATAGTCCTCGCCGGTCATGAAGCCGCTCTCCAGCTGGCGCAGGCTGTCATGATCCCGCAGGGCCCGCAGGGCGGCGGCCGACTCCGGGTTCCCCCGCGACGCCCGGCTCACCAGCCCAGGCAGGTCGAAGTCGAGCAGCACCCCGCCGATGTCGAAAATGACGTGCCGCTTGCTCATCAGAACGGCATGTTCCCGCCGGCGTCGGCATCGTCCTCCGCCTCGGGCTCGCGCGGCAGGCGGTCCCCGTCCGGCCCGGCCGCCTCCCCGCCCTCGCCGCCGCCCGCGGGCGTCAGCCCGTAGGCCTGCAGGTTGACGAATACCTTCCCGTTGTATTCGCTGCCCCGGAGGCGGAACTGGACGATGACCTTGTCGCCCTCGCGCACGCGGTCGAGCAGGGCCATCCGCTCCTTCACGCACTCGAACTTCAGCAGCTGGGGATACTTGTCCTCGGTCGTGACGACAAAATCACGCTTGGTGAAGCCCTTGCTGAACGTCTGGACTTCGTGGATCTTGGTCACCGTGCCGCCAATCTCGAACTGATTCATGCCTTCGTCTCCCTCTGATTCGTAAACTCGCATCCGCAGGTTTTCTGCCGGTAGAGCCGGTATTCGAGGCTCATGGCAACACTGTGCTCATAGCCGCCGCGCTTCTTGAAATCCAGCTCAAGAAAGGGGCCGCACTCCCGGCCGGCGGCAAAAATGTCGGGGCTTTTCTTGTGGGGGCTCACGGTCAGGGTGGTGGTGAACTTCGAGCATTCCAAATCCGCCAGCCGCGCCGCGGTCCGCTCCAGCCGGTACCGGAAGCACCGCTTGCAGCGGGCGCCCCCCTCCGGTTCGCCCTCCAGCCCCGCCACGGCCTTGAGCCAGTCCGCGTGGTCGTAGACATCCTCCACCAGCGTCAGGCAGAGAATGTCCGCCAGCTTCCGGACCTCCTTCAGCCGCCGCTCATGCTCGTCCGGGGAGGCGATGTTGGAATTCGAAAAGAAAAGCGTCGGCGTCCATTCGCCCGGGAGGCGGTCGGCGCACCCGGCCGCGCAGGGCGCGCAGCAGACGTGCAGCAGCAGATTCTGGGGTCCCTTTGACATGACTCTACTTTCGGATCATCAGGATGTCGGCCTCGTCCAGCGGCAGCGCCAGGCGGACCGCGCCTGACTCGTCGTAGCGAAAGGACAGTTTACCCTGTTTCACGCTCTCAATGGAAGCGATCTTCCACGGTATTTTCACGGCCAGGCCCAGCTTGTCCACCGGCTCGCCCGACCAGTTCAGCAGGGTGACGGCCGCCCCGGCGTCGGACAGCAGGACGGGCGTCTCGATCAGGGGCCGGTCGGCCGTGACGGGCGGAACCACGCCGGCCTGCCGGACGGGATCCGTGATGAGCCGGCGGCAGGCCTCCGGCCAGCCCGTGGGCAACTTGTCCGCCTCGCCTTCCTGGAAACGCCGGTAGGACAGGCCCGGGAACCAGGCGAAACGCAACGACACCCCTTTGCCCGGTTCCGTCCGGACGAGGGCCGGCCTGCCGTCGGCGAACCGCGCTTCCACGGTTCCCTTCCCGGCGGCGAGTTCCGAAACCGGCCCGCACACCCGGACCGGGGAACCCGTTGCGCCCGTCACCACCGCCGACTCCTCAACCGCGCGGAGGTTCGCGATGATCCGCCGGGCGGGGGCCTTTTCCGCGTAACCAAGCCCTCGCGCCAGGGCGTCCGCCGGCTCGCCGTAGCGGTCGGACGCCCCCGCCCCGCAGACGCCGACCAGCGTGCCGCCCGCCTTGACCCAGCGGACCAGGGCCTCCTGGCCCTCGAGCGGAATATCGGGCTCCGTCACATACAGCACCTTGACCGCGGCCAGGCCCTTGTCGGTCAGGTCGTCCTCGTCCACGATCTCGGCCGGGATGTTGTCGTGCTGAAGGGCGAGATACAAGTCAAACACCTCGGCCATGTAATCCACCGTGCCCCGGTTAAGGTCGGTGTTGGTGGCGTCGGAAATGGTCTTCGGGATCGCCTCGTCCTTCGCGTCCCACATCTGGGCGCTGCGGGGCATGAGCAGCCCCACCGGCGAAAGCGGCCGCTCGCCCGGCCAGAGCAGCGGCTCGGCCTTGCCGATCATGCGGTGCGCCTCCGCCATGCGGGGCAGGACCTTGACGTTTTCGGAATAGCAGTTGCCGGGAAAGACATACTCGGGCCCGAAGACGAAATACTTCAGTCCCTTGCCGCCGCTCCCCACGAGGGTCAGGATTTTCTGCAGGACTCCGTCCTCCCGGGCGCCCGCCGTGCGGGGAATCACGTAGCCGCCGAAGCGGATGCCACCCAGCCTGGCCCCCGCCCTCATGCG
>JBIIYJ010000020.1:0-33587 GCA_044346855.1 Kiritimatiellia bacterium | reverse complement strand
CTGCCCCATGTCGGCTTGAAATTGAAATCGAAAAAAACTATAACCCTCCTATTGAGCAGTATTTCCAAGGGGTTAATGCGAGTCGGTTAAAATTTAACCGGACAGTAGTGAGATTAGGATTACGATTAAGATTAATTGCGATAGAATGCGATATTCGTTCCGCTATCCGCTATTCTTCACGGGGCCACGGGTCAGGAGACCCGTGCCACGCCGTTTGCAAATCGTGGGCACGGGCCAAGTCATGTCCGGGGGCACGGGGCTTCCCCGTTAAAAGATCGATCCTCCTCTGCGTTCTCCCCTCCTCCTCCGGGGCGGCGGGGGGCTCTGCGTTGGATGTTGGATCAGGATGACATGAGGATCCGGCAGCGCGCTTCGCGCCCCCTCTTTACTTTCTCTTATCCGTGTAATCGATGTGATCCGTGGTGAGGCTTCCCCTTTTCGCGTCTTCCGCGTGTTTCGTAGTTACATCCAGCCTCTTTCTGTGCCGGAATCATCCTAATCGTAATCCTAATCGTAATCGTAATCCCGTCTTGATTCGTTCCGCTATCCGCTATTCTTCACGGGGCCACGGGTCAGGAGACCCGTGCCACGCCGTTCGCAAATTGCGGCAAGGCTATTTCAACTCGTTCCGTCTATCTTCTCAGCGTCTCCGCTGCTCCGTGTGAATCTTCTCTCCAGCCGCCAGACAGGCGCATGGCGGCGGCGAAGGGACCTTTCGACAAGCTCAGGGCAGGCTCGCCGCCCTACCTAAACCTCGCGAGCAAGGCGGAAAATCGCGGCGATCCGTTTCATGTCAAACTTGTCAGTACGGTCATAATTGTAGATTCCGTTCTGCTCCTGCTCCACATCCGTAAGCTGGGTGTAGCAGTAGCCGACGATGTGTTTCTGCCCGAGAATGGCTCGCACCTGGCCCTCGAGCCGCGCATAGAATTCCTCCGCCGATTTAGGCCCCTCGCCGTAGCCCCACGTGTTGTCCGCCCAAGCCCGCCGGCCTTCGGGAATCCACTTGATTCCGCCGAACTCGTCCACCAGATACGGCTGGCCCTCGTACGGCGCCTCGCGATCGGGGAAATTGCGGAACACGCCCGCGGAGGTCGGCGTCAGCTGCGCGTCCAGCTTCCCCGGATCCTGCTCGTAGGTGTGGACGGTCCACAGGTCGGTCTTAACATGCACATAGCCGCTCGCGTCGTTGACCGGACGAGTCGGATCCAGCGCCTGGCAGAGCGCATACGCGTCGCGGTGCAGGCGGCGGTGCAGATTCAGGTCGCACGCGGAGCGGGTCTCGTTGAACGGCGTCCAGGCGATGATCGAGGGATGATTCCGGTCGCGCTCCAGGATTTCGCGCCACTCCCCCAGCCAGGCCCACGCCACCTCGCCCGCCACGGCCCGGCCGTTGTCCCAGAAAATCCCCATTCCCCAGCTGGACGACTCGCCCCAGGTCAGGTAGCCAAGCTTGTCGGCCCAATAATGGAACCGCTCCTCGAAAACCTTCTGGTGCAACCGGGCGCCGTTGAACCCAGCCCGCATCGCCAGCTCGATGTCCTTCTTCAACGCCGCATCGTCCGGCGCGGTCCAGATGCCATCCGGGTAAAACCCCTGGTCCAGCACCAGCCGCTGGTAAAGCGGGCGGTTGTTCAGGAACACGCGGTCGCCCTCGATATGAACCTTGCGCAGCCCCGCATAACTCCGGACCGTATCGACCACAACGCCCTTGCGCAGCACCTCGAAGGTCAGATCGTAGAGGAAAGGGTCTTCGGGCGACCAGGGCCTCGGGCGTGCCACCGGCAACTCGAGCGTGGCGCCCGGCGCGGCCGCGCCTTCCGCCCTGACCGGTCGCCGGCCGGGAGCTTCCAGCGTGGCCCGCCAGCGCAACCCTTCCTCCAGGGCGTGAAAGCGGGGGAGCAGCACAAAGCTCGAGCCGTCCAGGTCGGGCAGGATCTGCACGTCACGGAGCCCGCACGGGTCCGCCGCCTCGAGCCAGACTGTCTGCCAGATGCCGGTGGTGCGGGTGTAATGACAGCCGGCGGACTTGAACTGCCCGGACTGCTTGCCCGCGGGCTGGCGGCCGCTGCGGACGTCGTCGGTTGCATGGATGACCAGATTGTGGGAGGCGCCGGCCTTGACGAAGCGGGTGACGTCGCACGTGAACCCCACCGTGCCGCCGTAATGCCGGCCCGCCTCCGCCCCGTCGATGAACACGCCGCTTTCGAAGTCGATGCCCCCGCAATGGAGCAGGATGCGCTTGCCCTTCCAGGCCTTCGGGATGGCGATCGCCCGGTGATACCAGATCGAATCGATGAAGTCGGTGTACCCCACCCCGCTGAGCTTGCTTTCCGGGCAGAACGGAACCTGGATCGGGCGATCGAAGCCCGTTGACTTCATCCACTCCCGTCCGGAGTGGAAGCCGCAGCGGCCGAAGTCGAAGGCAAAGGTCCACCGGCCATTCAGGTTAAGCCAGGAATCCCGGAGGAATTGCGGGCGGGGATGTTCCGGGCGGGGAATCTTAGGTTTTGAAGAGGCGAGTTTTTTCTTGGACATCATGTCGATCAGTGTAGAAAAACGATGAGCGCAAAAGCAAGATTACGATTTCGAGTTGCGAGGCCGCCCGTCTCTTGCGAAGTTGATTTGGAGTGCGGCGGCTTGACGCCGCTTTGGCAGGCCCCGGCTTGACGGGGCATCGAATGGCTGGGCGCCGCATCTATCCGACGGGTTCAGAGCAGGCAGTCGACGAGCCGTGCATTCGATAAGCTTAGGCAAGCCTCAACCCGGAAAGCGGCGTCAAGCCGCCGCACTCCAAAAAAGACAAATTCCCACCGCCAACGGCATAGCGTTCATCATGCCATTCCGCTTCCCGGCGCTTGCGTTCGCCCACTCTTTTTGAGATATTTCCTTTTTTACATCCCACGGCCGCCAAAGGAGCACGCGCATGAATCTCGAGACCGGACTTTTCGCACGCATGGTCGTTCAACGAAACCGGAAGAATGTCAGCGAAGCGGCCTTCACAGGCGCCTGCGCGGCGACCGGGCCGATCCTGGCCACCGTCCGGCAGGGCGGCCGCGCCGTCAAGGGCTTCTCGGGTGTTACGGTCGGCAAGGCCGCCCGCGGGCGGATGACAGGCTGCCTCAAGGGGCTGCCCGCCGGCGGACCCTACGACATCGAGCTGAAAGCCGGCGCCGAGACCCTCGCCGTCAAGGACGTTCTCGTGGGCGACGTCTGGCTGCTGGGCGGCCAGTCCAACATGCAGGGCTGCGGGTTGTTCCCGAAAAAGGTCACGCCCGCCGACCCCCGGGTGCGCGCCTTCTACATGGACGACCGCTGGGCCACGGCCAAGGACCCCATCCACAACATGTGGGCTTGCGTGGACCAGGCCCACGTCGACCTGTGCGGGGGCGCCCGCCCCGCCAAGCCCGGGCCCGGCTGGGGCGTCTGCCCTGGCCCCTCCTTCGGAGCCGCCATGCTCCGCCGCACCGGCGTGCCGCAGGGGCTGATCGCCTGCGCCCACGGCGGCACCACCATGACGCAGTGGGATCCCAAGCGGAAGAACGAGGGTGGCAAGAGCCTCTACGGCGCGCTCGTCCGCCGGCTGACCCGGAACGGCGGGCGCGTGGCCGGCATGATCTGGTACCAGGGCTGCAGCGATGCCAACCCCGCGGCCGCCCCCCTTTATACCAAGCGCATGCGGGAGCTGGTGGCCTGCCTGCGGCGCGACTGCGCCGACAAGGCGCTTCCCGTGGCGATCGTGCAGATTGCGCGCGTCATCGGCTGGGGCGCCGCGAATACCGCCCCGTGGAACTCGATCCAGGACCAGCAGCGCCGCCTGCCGCTGGCCATCAAGACGCTGGCCACCGTGCCGGCCATCGACCTGCCGCTCGACGACAACATCCACATCAGCGGCGCGGGTCAGCAGGTGCTCGGCGAACGGCTGGCCCAGGCCATGCAGAGCCTGCACGGCGACCGCGCCGCGGGCCTCCCGCCCATCGCGCTGAAAAAAGTCTCCGTCGAGGCCGAACCGGGCCGCGGCGTGGTGGTGGCGGAGTTCGATAACGTCATCGGGCGACTGGTCTCCGGCAGCCGGCCCACGGGCTTTTCCATCGTCAGCCAGGCCGGGGTGATCGGGCATTTCGACACCGTGCTCGACGGCAACAAGGTCCGCGTGCGCAGCGCCTCGTCGGCCGGCATGCTCTCCGAGGGCTATCTCCATTACGGCCACGGCACCGATCCCATCTGCAACATCACGGACGAAGCCGGCCGCTCGCTCCCCGTGTTCGGCCCGGTCCGGCTCGGAACGCCGCGCGCCCTGACCCCCTTCGTCCAGAAGCTTCGCGTCAGCGCCTACCAGCCCGGCGCGGGTAAACTGCAGGGGCTCAAGGTCCCGGCCAATCCCAAGGCGCTCGGACTGACCCTGCGGTCGTTCCCCGGCATTTTCTGCGACCTGCACGAGGAGATCGGCAGCCATGGCGGGAAGGACGAGGTGCTCTGGTTCGCCTTCTCCTTCTCCTGCCCCGAGCCCATGCGCCTCGCCCTCAATCTCGGGTACGACGGCCCGGTCAAGGCCTGGATCGACGGCAAGCGGGTGTTCCACGATCCGGCCGGAACCAATCCGGCCTTCCCGGACAAGGGCAAGGCGGCGTTCAAGGCCAAGGCCGGCAAGCACGAGGCGCTGGTCGCCCTCGGCACGAACAAGGGCGCCGCCTGGGGCGTTCACCTGTGCCTCGAGCGGACCGACGTGTCGACGAAACTGCTGCTGATGGGGCCGGAGCACTACGCGCTTCCGGCCATTCTGGGATAATCAAATCAGAGGAACTATACCATGGCCAAGATCACCTTTCTCGGGGCGGGCAGCACGGTTTTCGCGAAGAACGTGCTGGGCGACTGCATGTGCTCGGAACCCCTCAAGGGCTCCACGATCGCCATCTACGACATCGACGCCGCGCGCCTGAAGGATTCGGAGCGCATGCTCCAGAATATCAACGGGCAGCTCAAGGCGGGCATGACGATCAAGCCCTACCTCGGCGTGGGCCAGCGCAAGGCGGCCCTGAAAGGCGCCGACTACGTGGTCAACGCCGTACAGATCGGCGGATACAAGCCGTCGACCGTGATCGACTTCGAGATCCCGAAGAAATTCGGCCTGCGCCAGACGATCGGCGACACGCTGGGCATCGGCGGCATCTTCCGCACGCTGCGCACGGTTCCCGTCCTGCTCGACTTTGCCCGCGACATGGAGAAGGTCTGCCCCGACGCCGTGCTGCTGAACTACTCGAACCCGATGTGCATGAACATGATGGGCATCCTGCGCGGGTCCTCCGTCAAGGGCGTCGGCCTCTGCCACAGCGTGGACGGCTGCGCGCCGACCCTGCTGAACCACTTCGGCATGAAGCCGAAGAACCTGCAGTGGAAGGTGGCGGGCATCAACCACCAGGGCTGGCTGCTCGAGATCACCGACGGCGGCAAGGACCTGTATCCCGCGATCAAGGCGGCCTACCGCAAGGCGGCGGCCAAGGGGACCCTGCCCCGCTGGGACCTGGTCCGCCTTGAGCTCATGAACCGGTTCGGCTACTACATCACCGAATCCAGCGAGCACAGCTCGGAATACACGCCCTGGTTCATCAAGAGCCGCTACCCGGAGCTGATCGAGCAGTTCAACATCCCGCTCGACGAATATCCCCGCCGCTGCATCCGCCAGATCGAGAACTGGAAGAAGATGCGGAACGAACTGGTGAGCGACCGCAACCTGACGCACCGCCGGTCCCACGAATACGCCTCCTACATGATCGAGGCCATGGAGACCAACCAGCCGTACAAGTTCGGCGGCAACGTGATGAACACGGGCCTGATTCCCAACCTGCCCGCCAAGGCGTGCGTCGAGGTGCCCTGCTTCGCCGACCGCAGCGGCATCACGCCCTGCTACGTGGGCGACCTGCCCGAGCAGTGCGCCGCCCTTAACCGGACGAACATCAACCCGCAGATCCTCACGATCGAAGCCCTCCTGACCGGCAAGAAGGACTTCGTCTACCAGGCCGCCCTGCTGGATCCACACACCTCGGCCGAACTCTCGATCGCCGACACCATCAGCCTCTGCGATGCGCTCTTCAAGGCCCACGGGAAGATGATCCCGACGCTGAAGTAGCCGGCCCTACAGCGCCTTCAGATGAAAACCGACCCGTCCGTTCCACGTCCAGACGCGGTCCAGGCGCAGGTCGGTGACGCCGGGGGGCAGCGGCGCGAGCGGCTTCACCCGGGCCTCCCGTGCGTCGCGCAGCAAGTCGCGCACCGCCTCGGCCGGGAGCGGCAGCGGATTGGGCCGGAACACCTTGTCCTGCCGCCGGTTCAAATCAAAAAGGGCGACGCCGGATTCCGCGCGCGGGATGAGCGCCGGATTCGTCGACGCCCCGCCCGATCCCAGGAACAGCACCTGCCCGCCCCGGCAATCGTTGGTGAATGACAGGATGGTCGTAGGCCGGACCGTCCCACCGGATCACGGTCGTGTCGGGATGTTCCCCGATCAGGAAAACGCCCGAGACCCCGATCCGGACCAGGGTGCGGGTGATCCGATACGTGCCGGCGGGAAACCAGATCGCGCTCTTTCCGAGCGTCTGATTCCCCACGCTGTCGAGCGCCTTCTGGAGCGCGTCCGTGTCGTCGGCCTTCCCATCGCCAACCGCCCCGAAATCGCGTTTCACGTCGAGCCACGATGGAAACGGCCCGAGGAGCTCCTCGTCCGAAACCGGCGCACCCGGCGCGGCCAGCACGGCGCACGCGCCCATCAGGGCAACCAGCAAAACCAAACCGAAGCGTTTCATGCCGATCTCCTCGTTTATAAACCGCGAGATTTCTATAAGGCCTTCAGCATCCGCCGAGTGACCTTTCGGAAAACAATCTTCCCGTTTTCAAACAAGACCAGCGGCGTGCGCGTTTGATAGGCCACCATCCGCGCCCGAAGCGCGGCCCGTTTCAGGGCCGCCTTGATCCCCTCCGTCCCCGGATCGGATTTGATCTTCTTCGTCATGTGTTTCCGCCCTCCTCGAGAATGACGGGTGCAATCCCCGAATTGTCAATGATCGTCCACGTGTCCGGAAGCTTCCGGTAGATGGTTTTGAAATTCCGCCACCCCGCTTCA
The DNA here is from genome assembly GCA_044346855.1 of Kiritimatiellia bacterium. Classification (GTDB taxonomy): domain Bacteria; phylum Verrucomicrobiota; class Kiritimatiellia; order CAIKKV01; family CAIKKV01; genus CAIKKV01. The sequence continues at coordinate 26,470 of JBIIYJ010000020.1, read as the reverse complement.
TAACGGCGGCGGATCACGTCTTCCGGTATCGAATGCCCCCCCTGCAGAACGCGCAGCGCGACACGCGAGACCGCCATATCGGCCGATGGTAGCAACAGGAACACCAGATGCACGTGAAATCCCAGACGGCGCCACTGGGGAATCATGCGGGCGTACCCAAGCCCGCTCAGCGTCGTCTCAAAGGCAAAACTCTCCCTGCGCTGCACATGACCGGCAAGCTGCTGAAGCATGATTTTGCCGGCCTGCAAGGCCGCCTGTTCGGGAGAGAAAGGCGAGAGACCGGCGGCGATCAGGTCAACATTCACGAACACCGGGCAACATCCCTCCCTCGGCAGATATTCCCTGGCAAAAGTCGTCTTACCCGCTCCATTGGGTCCTGCGAACATGATGATCCGCGGGTCCTTCCCTGTTTCGGCCAAAGGCTGGCGCAACCCGTAATCGTCCCCCGCTTCGCGCGCCCACAAGGCGAAGGGATCGATCGGGTAAACCGTCTTCGAGGACCGTCGGGCCGCCAGGGTCGCCACCCTGAGCGCATCGGGTTTGACCTTGGAACCGTCGGCTTCAAGTTTCGGGAAATCGTAGAGCCCTCGGCCAAGCCGCCTGATCATTCCGGCACGGACCAACCGGAAAAGGGAAACGCGAACCGCATCGGAACTGCCCAGGTCCTGAAAGGCAGAAGGAATGAAAGACCATCCCCGCCCTTTCCCCCGGATTCGCTCCTCGATTCGGCCGATGATGCTTGAACTGGTCTTGCCGCTCTGCATGTAACGTTTATAGTAAAATATTGTTACAGGGTCAATGGCCTAAAGGGCACGGCCTGGAAAGGCCGTGCCACGACTTGCGAAGGGCGTGGCACGGGTCTTCTGACCCGTGGCCCCCGAGGCGCATTCCCCTGCATCAGGCGAGGATCCAGACCGCCGTCTCGCCCTTCCGCATCCGGATCCTGAATTCGGACGCGTGTTGCGCCACCACCCGCTCATCCTGCGAATCCACGACCGTGCAGGGCCGAGGCAGACGGATCAACCGCTCGCCGTCGCCCGCCGCATGCACCACCAGCAGCCGCCGCTCCGCGAACACCTGGTCGCCAGCCTCGCTGTAGAGATGGACGCCGGCCTTCCGCGCCGCCTCGCGCCAGGCCTCCACGCCAAGGCAGTCCGGCTCCCGGTCCAAGACCACCACCAGCTTGTACTGATTCCGGTCGAGCTTCGGCAGGTCGCCTGACAAAAACACATCCAGCGGAGCCCCGATGCGCCACAGCTCCGTGAGCCGCTCCAGGGTCCACCGGTTGATCAGCTCCGGGTCGTGGCGGACGCGCTGGACGACGCCCTCGTCCACGATCACCGCGATCTGCGCCAGGCTTCCGTTGTCGAACGCCAGCCGCTCGCGCGCCAGGCGCTGCGTGGCCGCAATCGAGCGCATCAGCGCCTCGTCGCGATACCAGTTCGCGCCGAACCAGTCCATGTACCAGCTCGTGCCTCCGTCGCGCAGCGAGCCCAGCACGTTGCGCCTCAGGACCTGCTCCGTGGTCCACAAGTCGGGGCAATGGTAGCGGTACGGATGCGGCGGAACCACATGGGTGACGGTGTCCTCCTCGCTGTAGAACAGCTTGCCGTGCAGCCGCACGCTGCCCGCCGGCAGCTGCGAATAATACGTGCCACCCGCCTCCCGCTCGTAATACGAATAGGGCGCGCAGAGCACATCCACGTCCGGCGACTCCAGCACCCGGGCCAGCGCGTGATGACCCGCGTTGAAAAAGGCGCTCGGGTTGCCGGGCGGCGTGAAATGGTAGCCGTAAAAGGCGGCCACGATCTTTTCCCGTTTCAGGTCCGCCAGCTCCGCCTTGGCCAGCCGAGCGAAGTGCAGCAGCGCCTCCGCCACCACCTCCGAGTGGAACCGCATGTACCGCACCAGGTTCGCATCGCGGACGGGATCAAGAAGCCCGGAGCCACCCGGGGGGATCCGCCAATCCGCCGGGATCTCCGCGCCGGGCTCGCCCGCCCATTTCCGATAGGCCTTCCGCTGCGCCTCGCTGTAATCGCTCTGGGTGTAGTTCCGCCACGCGTAGGCCCACTCCCCGCACTCGCCCGCGCAGATATGGTAGCCCAGGAAATGGTCGCCGTAGGTTTCTTCGCAATACCGGACGATCTTCCGCAAGGCCTCGCCCATCTCCGCGCGCCAGGGTTCGGAGGAGAACGAGACCGGCTTGTACTCGGACTCGACCTCCTTGCCCAGATGCGGGTCGCGGTGCACCATCATCTCGCCGGGATGCGCCTTCACCCACCAGCCCGGCGGGGACAGCCCAAGCCGGGTCAGCACGAGGGCGTCCGGATTCGCCTCCAGGATCAGGCGCATCTTGCGGTCGATGTCCCCGAAATCGACCGACCCGTCCTCCCGCAGCGCCGCCGTGGACCCCACGCCCGTGGTCAGCAGGTGGATGCCGGCGCGGGCGAAATCGGCCATCTCCTCCCGCCCGCGCTCGACAGTGTTGTGATACAGCATGAGGCCCGTGTCGGGCGCGCCGTTGATGAACAGCGTGGGGGCTCCGTGCCAGGTCTGGATGCGACTGCTCAGGCTCATGGCAGCGGCACTTCCCAGCCGCCCGCGCCATCCTGCGTGACGGCCTTGACCGAGCCGCTGACATCCTTCTGATTTAGGATCACGACCGGTTTCACACGGGTGCCCCCGATGAACAGCTTGGTGGCCCGGGCCTCGGGCGGCGGCGCGTTCTTTTCAAACGCCTGGTAGCGGATGTCGAACTCGCGGGAATCCTTCACCGCAATCCGGCCCATCGAAAACAGGCCGTTCGGCTCCACGCGCACCCCGCCCGGAACCGTAAAGGTAAACCCCTGGTAAGTCGGGAGGGGATTCATGGCCACATAGATCGTCTGCTTCGGGAAGGTCTGCAGCAGCATGACGTCTCCCTCACCGCCCTTCCGCTCGATGAGCGCCCCGTTCTTCTCGAGCCGCCCCTTGCCCATCCGGGTCAGGGTCGTGTCCCGCCAGAGACCCTGCTCCTTGGCCGGATACGGATCCGCGCCGTTGACCGTGAAGTCAGGCGAACCCTGCGTCACCTCGTCCGACCAGCGCGCGACCAGCGTATCCTTCCCGCTTTCATAGGATACGGCATACTCCCCGCCCGCCGAGGACCCGCCGCTGAGCACGGCCTCGCGGATATGCGCCTGGAACTTCTCAAAGCTGCCGTACTCGGCCTCGTCGCCCATTTCCAAGACAAATCCGCCTCTGGCCTGCCCCAGGCGCGCCAGGTCCGCGGCCGAAAAAGGCGTTCCCTTCTGATAGAAGAAGGCGTTGATCACCAGGGCCGGCTTGATCAGGATCTCGGCGTGATACGCCTGCGGCTGGGCCTCCCCCGCCTCTAGGTTGAACGCGACGCCGCGCCCGAGATCGGTCGCCGGCAGCGGGCGGATGGCCAGGTAACTGACCCCGTCCTTCACCGTCACGACCTGCCCCTGCTTCACCGCGAGCGGAAGCGCCTCGACGGGTTTCCCGTCAACAGCCACCGTCCACCCGGGGCCGGCCTCCTCGTAATTGAACAGCGCGGCCGTGGTCTGGATGCTTTCGATCGCGGGGATAGCCTGCCCTTCCTTCTTCGGCGTCAGAAGCTGGGCGAACCAGTTGGTGTTCGGCCGGGCCAGCATGATCAGTTTATTCCCGTCCTGGTAGCACCGGTAGAAGCCCTGGTCGCTGATGACGCCCGCGCCGTCGTTGGCGATCTGCGTCCTGTTGTACCCGACCCGCATGTCCAGCGTGCCGATGTCGCGCATGGTCGACGGCCGCTCCGCCTTCCGCCGCCAGTGGCCCAGCACATGGATGCGCTGGGGCGTCCGGCGGATGCTGACCAACCCGTAGTTCACCCCGAAATACGTGCTCACCCAGTCGCCCTCGGAGACGACCTTTTTCTCGAACAGGCCCGACCACGGGAGGGGCTTCTCGTCGATCAACTCCGCGATCCACGGGTCGCCCCACGGGCCGGAGAGGCTCTGGAGCGCCACCGACTCGGGCGGGAAATCGTGACCCCACGCGCTGGCCGGCTTGTTCGTGTTGGCGGACAGCGCGGGAAGCGCGCCGGTCGCGGTATCGGTCAGGGCGCCCGAAGGGGATAGCACGTGAAGGATATGGGTGAGGCCGTCCTGCTGGCCGAGCACCTGCTCGTTGACGGTTCGGCTGGCGGGGCCCATCAGCTTCATAAGGTTGGGATGGTACCCGCCGGACAGCTCCTCGATCGTCTTCGTGATGATGCTCCAGCCGGCCATGCGGTCCTCCGGCTTCTCGCAGAAGTCGCCGAACAGCTTGTTGCCCGCCGTCGCGATGGCCCAGTAATAATGGTCGATGTATTCCTGGCCCACGCCCGCGTTGTAGGTCCACATCCAGAACGGGAACGTCATCAGGCCGGCCCGACCGTCCGCCATAGCCCGCTCGGAGCCGATGATCTGGCCGTTCAGCAGCGCCCCGGAAGCCGAGCTGCTGTTGAAGTTCGCCGTGCTCATCATGCGGGTGAAACCGGACCGGTAGTAGCTCTTGTTGCCGCGCCAGTCGCCCGTCTTCCTGTAATACGTGTCACCCTGGTTCCACTCGGCGACCTTGCCCGCGTCGTCGAGCCCCACGCGCGGATCATCCGCCATCGGATGGATCAGGGCGCCCGTCAAATCGGCAAAATTACGGCGCTGCTTGTCGGTCATGGCCGTCTCGCGGTCGGGCATCAGCCAGGCGGTCCAGCAGCGGATGATCGACTCCTTCACCGGCTCGGGCAGGGCGTCGCGGAAATTGTACCACTCCATGATGTTATTGGCCGCGGTGAGATGGCCCTCCCAGAACCGGGGCGGGCGGCCGTGGATCCAGTCGAGCCAGCACAGGTAGACCTCATAGTCCACGTTGACTTCGACCTTCTCCTTCTTCATCTTCTGTTGCGCGCGATTGCGCACGTCATTGATCACGTGCTGCGGCGTGACGCGGTAATAAAACGGCTCGACCGTTCCCGTTTTAAGCGCCATCAGCTGCTTCACGTGCGCGTACTGCCACTCCGGCATCCAGGCCGGCCGGGTCATGAACCGCTCGTTGAGCTTGGCCACCTCCTCGGGCGTCGGCACGACGGCCGTCGGAGCGCCCGCCGGCTTGTCCTTGAATTTGGCCTGAAGCGCCCGGACGTCCACCGGCTCGATCGCGACCTTGGCCATCGGCTTGCCCTTCGAGAGGCTCAGCACCAGCGAGGGGGACTTGACGAGAATCGCGCGCGGGCCCGTGGAAATGGCCCATTCATAGGCGCCCTGGAAATAGCGGGCGTCGTAGACTTCCAGCTTGCTGATGACGAAGCCGCAGTCCGCCACGGCGCGGATCCGGTCGGCGGCCGTTTTACCATACGCCTCGTCCGTCAGGAACGACGTCACGTCAAGCCGGCCTGTCGGGTTGTAAGACGACACCTCGGCGGGGCCGAACGACGCTGGAAAACGATCCTCGGCCGTATCGGACGCGCCGAAGCGCTTCCAGTAAACGGCCCCGGGAATGGCGGCGTTGTAGGTCGGCCCGTCCACGGGGTCGGCCAGCCACGGCTTGCGCAGCAGGGAGGCGACCGCGTGCCAGTTCGGCCGGAGCGAGCGATACATCTTGTCGCAATCCCAGTTGGTGCGGTAGCGGTAGCCGTCGGGCCGGGCGAAATCAACGCCGCCCTGCGGCCAGACTTCCTCGTCCAGGTAGGGAAGCACCAGCTCGGCCTTGTCGAGCGCCCACCCGTCAGCCAGGGCGTCGGCGATCACCTGGCCGGCGTTCGGGAAGCGCACCAGCAGACTCCGGTGCACCGCGTCGAACGCAAGGGGACCGGGTTTGACCCCGTCCCACACCGCGGTCTCCCCGCGATTGGTCACCACGGTGTCCTTCCGCAGCCGAGCGCCGTCCTCGGCCACCGGGATGGGCTTGTCCCAGTGCGCGCGGAATCCGCTCATGCCCGCGCACATGGGCTGCTCGATGACCAGCGTTTTCACGGCCGGCTCCGCCGCCCGCCCGCCGAGGCCCAAACCGGCGGCCAGCAGGATGATCAAACAGGTTTTCTTTCTCATCTCGTTTGTCCCTTTTTTATACATTCATTTAAAACAATGGTTTCGACTGTTATACCGAATCTATGCCGAACTCCCACGACTCGTCCCCGCAGCGCACCCGGAACTCGCGCGTCCCGAACGGCGCGTTGCAATAGGGGTTGTCGAACCGGGGATAGTCCCTGATTTGAATGTCAACCCCCGCGACCGCCAGCCCCTCCGCCCACCCCGTCTCGACCCGGCCGAGGGACGGCGACTCATACACCACGTGGTCCACGTCCCCTTCCACCCGGGCTGCCGAGAGCCGCTCGACGAAAGCGGCGAAGGAGCCGTGGGAGCGGGCGGAGCCCATCTCGCAGATCCAGGCCGCGTCCGTGTCCTTCACGTCCCATTCCGACGGCTCGCCCGCTTCCGGCGCAATCCAAACCGCCGGCTTGAGCGGGCGCAACCCGATGAAGCCGCCGTCCTTCCGGCCGAAGCACCAGCCGTTCCGCTCGACCACCTCGTCGAACGCCCCGCGCGGGAACCAGGCGTGCACGCGGTCCTCGCGGAACCACGGCGGCTGGTCGTAGATCGGACAGGGCCGCACGCGGTGGAGCGCGATCAGGACGTTGCGGTGCTGGACGACCTTGGGAAGCACGCCGTTTCCGACCCAGGGGCCCGGCCGGCCATAGGGCACGTTGGCCGGCGCCGGGTTGGTCGTGAACACGACGGCCCGGCCGCCCAGGACGGCGCTCCAGATCCACTGCTGGTAGCCGGGGCTGCCGGGGCGAAACGCCTGGGCGCAGCCCAGCATGTAGTCCGGCGTCCGGAACGTGTAAACGTCGGCATGACCCAGCGCGTGCGGGAGCGCCCGCGCGTCGAACGGCTCACCCCGCTCGCGGCACCGGTTGTAGAACTCCAGGTCAGCGAAAAACCCATTCCACTTGGCCTTGCCCCCGAAATGGCGGTAGCGGGTCTCCGCCACGAGGTGATGATGATCCAAGGCCGCGCCTGCAAAAAAGAGGTAGTCCTCCAACCGCTCCGGCTGCACGCCGAAGGAGGCCCCCTCCTCCGCGTCCAGGCTGTGCCGCTCGCGGTTTTCGAGTTCGTCGGGAGCGGCGCGCCCCACGGCGGCAATGGCGGCGGGCACCTCCGCGTCGCCGGCCGCCAGCAGGACCGCGGCGAGCCCAAGCCGGACGGGAACCGGACCGTCACCCCACGCCAGCTGAGCCAGCAGGGCCATCGGGGTTCCGTCGGGAGCAATCTGCTGCTCGAGGTAGGCGCGCCCCTGGGAGCCCCCGGTAAGGCCGCGCCAGCTGTTCAAGGCCACATGGAAAACCAGCAGATCGAAGACGCCCTTCGCGCGACGCCGCAGCTCGGAGTCCTCCACATAGTCGGCCAGGTTCAGCAATGCGGCCGCATCCTCGTCATAGTAGCAGCTGGAATTCCATTCGGAAAACGAGAAGCGCAGCCGCCAGTCCAGCCAGCGATCCAGTTTCGCGCGCGCCCGTTCCGCGTGACGCCGGCCGGTCCAGCCGGTGACTGCGAAGACCCGGTCCGGGAAAAGCTCGCCCGCCAGCAGTTCGGAGGACGCGTATTGCACCTGGTGGTTTTCCGTGTGCCAGCAGCAGGTGTCGGGGCCGGGGTCCGCCTCGGCATACTTGGCGTTGAGCAGCGCGTCGACTATCTCGCCGCGCTGGCCCGCCGTCAGCAGGCGCGACTGCGGATAGCGGAGGAGAATGCGCAGGAGCCCCACCATGGCGAAATCCTGGCAGTCCTTCCGTCCATTCAGCAGCTCAAGCGAATAATCGATCCACTCGGACCGGAAAACGCCGGGCGGCTCTCCGGCCAACTCCAGTTCAAGCGGCGGAATGGCATGGAAACAGGTGCGGCCGCCAAAGCCGGACGGCGCGCCCCAGTCGCGGGCGGCCAGGAGGCGCAGGTAAGCCTGGAGTCGCTGGCGCATCACTCGCCCCTGCCTTCGGCCGGGAACGACAAGGCCGCATGGATCATCTGGTCCTGCTGATGCTCAAGCACGATGGTGCCGGGAATCTGGGCGCGCATGACGCGCCGGTTGTCCACGATCATGCAATGCCCCTGGTGGCAGGTCTGCCTCCCGACCGGCCCCAGCGCGTTGGCACTGGTGAAGCCGGTAAACGGGCACTCCTTCGCGTCCAGGATCGCCTCCGACTTGAACACCCGCGGCCGGTTGGCCTCGTAGGCCGCACGCCCTTTTTCTGTGCCTAAATCAGATTCATGCAGGTAATCGCCGATCTTGCCGCCCCCGCCGGTGGGGCAGAGGCGGTAGTCCACCCGGCGCGCGCGCAGATCCTCGTGAAGGCCGTCGATGCCGCCGTCCGCGCAGATGATGATGGCGGCGCGGACGCCGTTGATCTCGAGGACCGGCCGCTCCTTCGGGCCCGGGGTCAGGTTCGCCCGCCGCTCGATCTCGCCCAGCATGAACTTGCGGGCGGTCCAGCAGGGGCCGGCCGGCGGGGCCACCAGCATGGCGTTGTAGAACCGGTCGCCGTCGCGCTCGAAAAAGCCGGCCACCACGGTGATCGAAAACTTTCTGGCCAGTTCGGCGATGCGGCGGCAGTGCGGGCCGTCGACAGGCTCCGCACCCGCTTCGATGATCTCAGCGGTCATGTCGTAATCGTACCCCTGCAAAACCCCTTCGCTGAAGAGAATTATTTCGGAGCCGACCGCCGACGCAGCCACGACCTGCCGCCGCAGGCGCTCCAGCGTCTCGTCAACCGTCCCGCCCGAATGGATCTGGGCCGTGGCCACGTGCAACGTGCGCCGGCAGTCCGATGGTTTCGTTCCCGACAGATGTTTGGTCATGGTAAAATCCTGTATGCAGCGAAACAACGGATCTTCGGCGAGGCCGCGCTTTCCAATACCCTAAGGCGCAGCCGCCGGGTCACAACCGGCTCGATCGGGGCGAGCCGCAGGCGCCCGATGCTCGCCCCTTCCGCCACAACCCGCCAGGCTCCGTCCACCTCCGCCTCGATGCTATGCCGCCTCACGCGCTGCCCGTACCGCAAATCTTCTTCAAGCCCGACGACCCCCACCTCCGCCGCTTGGTCCCACGCCAGGTCAAGCGCCATGCCCTCGCGCCAGTTGCCTTCACTCGCCGTTTCGGCTAGTGGCAGACCGAAGCGGAGGCGCACATCCTCGCCCAGTTCGGCAAGGCGCCGCACCTCCGCCTCCGGAATGAGCCCGCGCCGGTCCGGCGTCATGTTGATCAGCAGGTTGGCGCCATGGCCGACGGACCGCATCCACACCTCGTGCAACCGCTCCAAGCTCAGGAGATCCTTATCGGAGTCGGGGGTCCAGAACCACGTGGGGCGGGTGAAGACGTCGGCTTCCGGCACGATCCAGCCGGCGGACCCCGGCGGCACCCAGCAGGCGGCCTCCTGGCCGGGTTTAACTTCATACCACAGCGGATACGGTGCCAGGCCCTCCTCGTTGCCGGGCCAGCGCACATCCGGGCGCGAGCCGCCCATGATCACCGCGCCGGGCTGCAGCGACCGCATCAGGCCAACCAGCTTGTCCCAGCACTCCCGCCCGACCGGCGATCCGTCGGGCCGCCTCACATCCGGCCCGAACGGGTCAAGCGCCCCATCCAGCCAGATTTCGCACAACTCCCCGTATCCCCCCAGCACCTCGCGGAGCTGCGCCTCGAAAACAGGAACATACCGGTCGAGGTCCCCGATCAGCCTGCGCTTCCCCTGCGGCTCGGGGGTGCTGAAGCAGCCCTGGCTGACATCCCCGGCCGACAGATAGACGCCGACTTCCAGGCCAGCGGCGCGGGCGGCTTCGGCATACTCGCGCAGCACATCACCCCGTCCACCGCACCAGGGGCTGCCGCGCACGCTGTAGACCGTCGTCGCCGTCGGCCACAGGCAGAACCCGTTGTGATGCTTGGCCGTCAGCACGACATGCTTCGCGCCCATCGCCCGGGCCGCGGCCGCCCACTGGGCCGCGTCCAGTTCCCCGGGATTGAACACCGACGCCGGGGGCTGGGCTATCATGGCACCCCAGTGCCCAATACTAAACGCATACGGCTCCCGAACCGACAACGGAAAGACGGCGGTATCCGGGCCCTCGTACCACGTGGCCATGCCGAAGTGGATGAACGCCCCGAACTGCCGCTCCTGGAAGGCCAGCTGCCGGGGCGACGGCGTCGCCACCGCCGGCTCGGCATAGAACGACTCCAGCAACGCGGCCGCGGAACCGTCGAACTCGGCCAACTGCAGGTCGCCGGCGCTTTGCTGGTCCCCGCCGTTGAAATAGACGAGCGTCTTGCCCCGCCATTCGCAAAGCTCCGCGTCCGAGGCGTTGATTTCATGCACGGTGCGCAACTCGCCGCGGTGCCAATACTGAAAGAGGCGCGACCCGTCGAAAGGCAGGAAAGGCCGACCGACCGGCGCGTCCTCCCAGTGAACCAGGTCGTCGGACCGCGTGATCCGCGTCTCCCACGACCCGCCCAAATCCTGCAGGTAAAGGGTGTAGTAGCGGCCGCCCTCATAATAGAGGGCGGGGCCGCCCACATATTTCTCCCGCCCGTAAAGAGCGTCGGGGATCGGCGTCCAGCGCCGCAGATCGTCCGACTCGCAATACTTGAAGGTGAAGGCCGGCCAGCGCCTGTCGTCCGTCTCGTACAGCAGGATGAACCGGCCGCGGCCGCGGCAGACCGCGACATTAAACAGGTGCTCCCCCGGCTCCGCCCGCAGCACAACTTCCGGGGACGACCAGTGCAGCAGGTCGTCGGACGTGGTCAACGTGATCTCGGTGACCGTGCGCCATGTGTTGTTGGCCGGGTGCGCCGCGGCGTACAGGTACACGCGATCGTTCCACACGAACGCCATGCCGAAGGAATGGCCGGCAAGGGCCACGGAAACAAGGCGGTCCGCCTCCACGTCCCAGATGCGCACCACGTCCTCCATGAAGCGCTCGCCGCAGGTGGCGCGGGGCAGCTCCATGAACTTCTGCCAGTTCTCGAGGCGGTACAGCCGGCCCTTGAAGACAAACGGGGTGGTCTCCCCCATTATGGGCTTGATGGCGCCTCGCTTCGTCAGCGGGTGATTCCACGGGGCGCTCCCTGAATCCGCCTGGCCGGTCATGTCGGGCACGGCGGCTTCTCCCGCGGTCTCACCAGCACGCGAACCCCGTAGGGCTCCAGCCGGCATTCCGCCGGCATCGGCTCGCCCGTCAGGGCGCAGGCGAATTTGTTTGTACCCAAATTGACATATTCCTCCCCGGCCGTGAAGTTAAGCAGGAACACATACTCGGTCGCGCCGTCGGTCCGCAGCTGCGCGGTGACGCCGGCGGGCAGTTCAGTCGCCAACGCGCGGCGCAGGACCAGGTCTTTGGCGAGCCGGGCATAAAACCGGTCCAGAAAGGCCTGCTCCGCATTCGCCGCGAGGTACCAGGCCGCGCCGGAGCCGAAGGCGTTCCGGGTCAGGCACGGGCGGCCGGCGTAGAAATCGTCGCCGTAGGCCGCCATCACCTGCGCCGTCTCGGCGTGGATCAGGTCGCAGACGCGGGTGACCCGGTACTCGCCCTCCAGACCGGAACCGGCCGCCGCCACCAGGCGATTGCCCTCGTTCTCGTAAAGATAGTCGATCTCTTCGGCCCAGATGCCGAAGAGCGGGCGCAACGGGCCCGGCCACCCGCCTTCGAACACCAGATCGTTTTCATCGGCGATCCCGGTGAGGAAGGTCCCGACCAGGGTGCCACCTGATTTAACAAACGCGGTCAGCCTCTCCGCCACGCCGGGCTTGAGAAGGTAGAGCATCGGAGCCACCACCAGCTTGTAGCCGGAGAAATCGTCCTCGGAACCCAGGACGTCCACCGGAACGCCCTGCCGCCAGAAGGCGCGGTAATGCCCCACGACAGTCTGCTCGTATAGGGGCCGCCCGGCAAGCTTGAGGGGGCCGGCGGCTTCGTCGAGAATCCAGCGGTTATCCCAGTCATAGAGGATGGCCGCCTGCGCCGGCGTGGTGCAGCCCGCCACGCCCGCCAGGCGGCGAAGGTCGGCGCCGACCTGCGCCACTTCGCGAAACACGCGCGTCCCGGAATGGCCGACATGATCCACCACCGCGCCGTGGAACTTCTCCGTGCTCCCGCGGCTCTTGCGCCACTGGAAATACTGTACGCTGTCGGAGCCGTGGGCGATGGCCTGAAGCGACTTGAGCCGGTGGATGCCGGGCCGCAGCAGCTTGTTCACCGCCATCCAGTTCACCGCCGAGGGCGAGGACTCCATCATCAGGAACGGCCGCCCCCCCTTCAGCCCCCGGTTCAGGTCGTGCATGAAGGAGATCGTGGCCGCAACTTCCGGCATGTCGGGGCGGTCGTGATACGGCGGATAGTTGTCCCAGCACACGACGTCAAGATGCGGCGCGAGCCGCCGGTAATCCACGCCGGGATAGACGCCCATCAGGTTGGTGGTGACCGGAATGCCCGGCGAGAGGCGCTTGAGCGGGGCCAGCTCGCAGCACATGAAGTCGGCGGTCTGGTCGGAGACGAAGCGTTTCCAATCCAGAACCAGACCGTGCACGCTGCCGTCGATCCAGTCGACCTGGTCCCAGTCCGAGTAGGTGTGGGCCCAGAAGGCGGTCCACCACGCCTGGTTCAGCCTGTCGAGCGTCCCGTATTTCTTGCGGAGCCAGTCCCGGAAGGCGTGCTTGCACAGGTCGCAATAGCAGGCCCCGCCATACTCGTTGGACAGGTGCCAGAGGCCGAGCGCCGGGTGGGCGCCGTAGCGCTCCGCGAGCCGGGTGTTGATGAGCGTGACCTTCTCGCGGTAGACCGGCGAGGTGTAACAATGATTGTGCCGCCCCGCCTGGTGGTCGCGGTTGCCAGCCGGCTGCACCCGGCGGATCTCCGGATACTTCGCGGCCAGCCAGTTGGGCTTGGCGCCCGACGGCGTGGCGAGCACGGCCTTCATCCCCGCGGCGGCCATGCGGTCCATGATGCTGTCCAGCCAGCCGAATTCATAGCGGCCCTCCTCGGGCTCCAGCGCCGCCCAGGCGAAGATGCCGATGGAGAACGTGTTCACCTCCGCCTCGCGGGCCAGCCGGAAGTCGGCGTCGAGAACCTCGGGCCGGTCCAGCCACTGGTCGGGATTGTAGTCCCCGCCGTGGAGCAGGTTCGGAAAATTCGCCATGACCGGCGGGTAACGTTTCGTGTTCTTCACTTCCAGCACTCCTTCACAAAATCAGGATCCATACGGGCCGCCTGCAGCAGGAAGACCAGCGCCCAGTCCTGGTCGTTGGCCAGCGGGTCGGCGAAGCGCCCGGAATCGCCGTTCACCCCGTCGGGATAGATGTAGGCGCAGGTGGCGGTGCCATCGGGCCTGAACGAGCTGAGATTGTTCATCAGGATCGCGCGGCCGCGCCGGCGGTAGGATTCGTCGCCCGTGGCCTGCCAGTAGAGATAGAAGGCCCAGCCCGTTGTGGCGCTCCAGTGGTGCGGGAAAACATCGCCCCACGACTCGCGTTTGCCGAACCAGTAGCCGTCCCAGTGGCGGATGGCGATGTCATTCAAACGGTGGTCGGGCTGCCGGCCGCCGAACGCCTCCAGCGCGGGCATGAGCTGCTTCGCGCACGCGAGATAGCGCGCCTCGCCGGTCAGCCTGTGGCACTCCAGCGAGATCAGGACGGCGGGGCTGACGATCGTCTGCTCGTAATTCACCTCGGATTTGGGAAGCGCCAGCCCCGTCGCGGCCACGTGGTCGCCATGCCGGCAAAAATCGGCCAGAAGCTGATCCGCCTGGCGCTTGCGGCCGGCGGCGCGGAACACGGTCACCGCGTCGACCATGGGCAGGCCGATCGGATAGAACTTTTCCCCGCCCTGCCGGTAATAGGCGCGTATCGTCTTGAAGCAGTCGTCCAGGTAGCGCGACCCGCCCAGGGCCCGGTAGAGTTCAAGGTGAAGCTGCGCGACCCAGGGAAAATTGTAGAGGCGGCTACTCTCGCCGCCCACCTCCCCCAGCACGGTGCCGTCGGGCTTCTGCAGCCGGGTCCGCACGAATCGGTGGTAGCGCTTCAGGCCCGCCTCGATCCGCGCATCGGGCCAGCGCTCCAGCGACTGCGCCAGCAGCACGCCCATGCCCACGCGCTCGCGGCTCTCGCTGAAATCCCCGCGGTGGCCGTGCCGCAGCTGGGCGCCGGTCTCGTTGTCGAAAATCACGAACGCCCCGTCGTACGGGCTGCGCCGGTCGTCGACCTGCTGGCGGTCGCGGATAAAGGCAATGCGCCGGCGCACCAGCCGGGCCACATCGTCAAGGGCCTGGAGGCGAAGCCAGGTCTCCCGGTTCTTCCCGTAGCGGACCTTCAGCGTCTTCTCCCCGGCGCCGTCGGGAATCGGATCGACGACGGCCTTCGGATCGCTGACCGAGACAGCGGGCGGCTTGCCGGTCAAATAAGTATAGCGGTCGGCCCGAACCTCGACGAAGCCCGGGACCGCGCGGGCCTGACGAAGGAAGTCGTCCCAGCCCGTGTGCCAGAAACAGGTCCAGGCCAGGCGATGGACCCGGCCCGGCTGCAGAGTCACGCCGGGAAGGTTGAAGACGATGCTGCCGCGCAGGTTCGACCCGCCGTAGAGGCAGCCGCGGCTTTCGACGCTGTACCCGCCGAGAAAGCCCTCCGTCAGGACGAGGCCGAGGTGCGGCGCCGCCCCGCCCATGCGCAGGCAGCAGGCGTAGGCGGTGTTGCCGCCGCACCACAGGTGCGCGTTGCAGCGCTGTGTGACGCAGGTGAGGGCGTCGGGGTAATTGTCGTTGAACGGCGCATAGATCCCGATCCCCCAGACCTTCTGCTCCGTTTTCAACGTATTTTTAAATTCGAACGACTCCTCAAACCGGCCGCCCGCCAGGCGCCGGGTGACCGTCACCGCGATCGCACCCGCGCGATACCGGCTGACGGCCCGGGCGCGCGTGACGCGGACCGACTCGGGACGCTGCCAGCGCCGCGGCCCGTGCGCCCCGGGGAGGGAGAGGAATCCCAGCCCCCAGCCATGCGAGTCGAGCACGGTCGGATTCTCCGCGCTGGCGCTGACCCAGTTCATCCCGTGGGGATCGGCGGGATGGCCGAGCCGGGCCAGGGCCCCTGTGTGGGGGTCGATCGAAAGGTCCCACAGCTTACCCGCAAGGTTCAAGTTTGGATTCCTCATGCTTGGCTCCTAATCCCGGTTCGCCGTAACCCACATGTAGCGGCTCGAGTCGATGCTCGGATTGTGCTCGCCCGCAAAATGCGCCCGCAGGCATTCGCCTGTCTTCCCTGGCGCGCTGACCACCAGGTCGAAGGCCATTTCCGCCCGCGCCGGGTCGATGCCCATCGCTTCAAGCGGAATCGAGAACGCCAGCAACCAGCCTTTGGCCGACCGGGCGTCCGCCACCTCCGTGCCAGGCGCCTCGAGCAGCGCGTTCTTGGCCGCGAGCCGCACAAGGGCCGGCTCCTTCCCCGCCGCCGGCGCCGCGATCAACTGCTTTTGCTGAGCCCCGTTCCGCGGGGCGAAGAACAGTTCGACGCTGGAGCCGTCCCACAGGTTCGGTCCGCGCACCGGGGCGCTGTCCTCGGCGTCCACCCGCACCAGCAGCCGGTCGCCGGCCAGGGCCAGGCGCACCTCGGCCTTCACCGGGCGCCCGTTCCCGTCAACCGGACTCGCCGGCAGCTTGCCGAGCGCGGCGGCCAGGTCCCGGAGCGCGGGAACGGCCGGCAGCCGCGGGACCGTCAGGCTGCGCGCAACGGAAAAGAGGAGGGCCGTATCAACCAGCCCGTCGCCCTCGCCAACCGCCTCGACGATGAGATCCCCCCTCGTTCCCGCGGCCATGACCGCGGTGTCGAGAGTGACGCGACCGCCGGGCTTGAGTGCGGCGGACAATTCGCGCGGTCCGACCAGGCGGCCCGCCGACGCCGGGACCACGCGCAGTCGGTAGCGGCCGCGTGCCGGGGCGCTGCCCCGGTTCTCCAGGGTGAGCGAAATCGCGCACGGTTCGCCCTGCACGACCGGCGTCGTCCCGGGCAGCTTACTCCAGGGATGCGCCGCACTGGAGGCATCGGGCCATTCGGCCGGCCAGGGCCAGAGGAGCGGCTCGACGATGGAACGCTTCGGCTCCGGCTCGGGCGCAACCGCATCGAGGCCCGCCGGAAGCGAGGACCGGAACCGGGGCCCGGCTTCGGCGACCACGGCCGCCATCGTTTCAGGGTCCAGCCCCGCGGCCTTGAATGCGGCGGGGTTGGCGGTGGCCGGAACCGCGCCGCCCGCGTCCAGCAGCATTCCATCCAGGAAGCGCCCGTGCGCGTCCTTTCCGCGAGCCTGCCACTGCGCCCAGCTTCCGCGGGCAAAAAGGGCGGGTGCGCCCGGATCGCCGGCGTAGATGTTACGGTCGATCCGGCAACGGCCACAGCCGTTCCCGTCCCAGAGCAAACCGTTGCCGGCGCCCTGCACCACGTTGCGCTCGAAGACGACGGGGCGGACGCACTCAGCCCGCGACATGGCGATCTGGTTGTCGATGGCATCGGCAAACAGGTTGTGACGGACGATGTTGTCGCGCCCGTAGTGCTGGTGGAAGCCGCCGCTCTTGGTGCCGCAGACCACGTTCTCCTCGATCCGCATCCAGCTGCTGCCCTCGTCGGGATAGATCCCCCAGCCGCCGTAGCCGTAGCTGTGCACGTCGCTGATGAAGTTCCGGCGGATCGTGCTGCCCGCCTGCCGGCCGAGCGTGTAGATGGCGCCCATGTCGCTGAGCATCCCGTGCCCGATCCCGTGAATGCGGTTGCCTTCGATGCGGTTATCCCGGGTGAAGGCGGGGGCGTACCCCCAGGTCCAGCCGCAGGAAATGCCGCTGTAATTGAAATTCCAGATGTGATTGTGGACGATGCGGTTGCCCGAGGCGTCGCCCACCCAGACGCCGATGGCGGAGTGGAAAACCAGGCCGCCGTCGTGGATGGAACAGTCGCTGACCGTGGTGGCGGACGACTCGCCGAGGTCACGGCCCGCCAGCTGCCCGCCATCGTCCTCCCGGCAGGGACCCCAGCCCAGGGCTTCCGCGTCCATGCCCCGGAACGCGCCATGGCTGCCGTTAACCCATCCCCGCGGCAGCCCGCCCTCGTGGCCGATTTTGACGCCGCCGCCCCCGAGGTCGTGCAGCGCGCAGGCGACGATGCGGTTGCGCCGGCAGCCGCGCAGCACCTCGACCGCCCACCCGGCAACCTGGCTGACCTGGCAGCCGTACAGGGCGCAATCCCCGGCCCCGGCGAAGCGCACCGCGGCCGGCACATTGAAGGCGGATTGCAGGGCGCCTGCGTTCTCGCGCGGCAGTTCCCAGTCGGCGTGCCGGAAATCAAGGAACTCGAACCGGAGATGCGTCACCCGCCGGGCGGGATCGAGCAGGTCGCCGCGGACGGACAGCAGCAGGTCCAGCGCCGGGGCTTCGCTGCGGACGGTGGCCCGGTTCTCGCCCGGCAGGGGGATATACGAAAGCGTGCCGGAGGCGCGGTCCAAATACCAGTCCCCAGGATCGGTACAAGCTTCCGCGACGTGGTCCATGCGGAAGCGCGTGCGGCGTCCGGTCTCGTCGAAGGAGAAGCGGCTGTAGCCCTTGGTGGCGAAGACCATCGTGCGGGCGGCCTCGTCGACGGAGGCGAGGCGGAGATGGCTTTCGTACCAGTGGTCGGGCACCACCACGTCGATGTCGGCCAGGTTGCGGAAGGCGCGGACCTCGCCAGGATTGAAGCAGGCGCTCATGGCGCCGTGGAACGGGCCGCCTGGGTCGAGCTTCGCCTCGGCCTCGGGCACGCCGGCGAACCGGTAGAACCCGCTTTTGGGCAGCCGGGCGCGGAGCCGGCGGCGGCCGTTGACGAACAACTGGGTGAACCACCAGCGGCCGGCCTTCACGTCCGGCAGGACGGTCTGCCAGCACGGCCGGCCGTTGATCACGCCCTCCGTCCAGCCCTCGATCGCGCGCGCCCCGCTGATGAGCGGACGGCCGCCGTCGCCCGACCAGGTGACGGGACAGCGCGCGGTCCCGCCGTCCTCCGGCGTGAAGACGAGGGGAGCGGAAAGCCGATATACGCCCGGGGCCACCCTCACGCGGACGGGCGACTTCAGCCCGGCGCGGCGCCTGATCTTGCGCAGCGCATCGCGGGCGGCCTCCAGCGTGGCGAAAGGACGGGCGGCGGTGCCATCGGCTTTACCCGTGGCCGAAGCGGAAACATGCAGTTGAAGCGTCTTGTTCATTCTCTCTCCTAAACCTGAATCCCAAACGGATCACCGATCACTGGTCACTGATCACTCTTTCCCCCACCCTCGCGCTTACGGCGGGGGACCGCCGACTCCATTCCCAACTGATCACCGATCACTGGTAACTTCTTCAACCCTGAACCCCGAACCCTGAACCCTTCTTTTCTTCACCCCACCACCTCAAGCCCCTCGCCCAAAACCGTCACCTGCCCGTCCGCCGTGCGCCGCAAGACGCCATGGCGGCAGCCGCGGCACCGGATGCGGCGCCCCTCCCACATGAACTCCCCGTCGACCGGTTCAGCCTTGCGCGCACACAAGGCGAGCAGGCGTTCCCCGCCCTTCGCATAAGGAAACGCCAGCAGGCCGGCCGGCGCCACGGGGGGCGTCGGCCACAGCGCCGCCAGGGCGCCGGGGATCTGCGGCAGCTCGGTCGCGACGGTGGTGACGTTCCCCCGGCGTACGCCGATCGTCCGGCCGTTCCAGCGCGCCACCGGTTCGCCGCCCGCGAGCGCCCAGGCCTTGGCGTGGTCGGGATAGGTGTTCTCCGGGTTGGAGCGCCAATTGGGAACAGCCAGGCCGGGGTCGAACGCGAACTGCCGGCCCGCGACCTCGACCGAGGCGCCGTACGGTATTTCCAGCGCCGCCTCGCGCGCGACCGGCTCGCAGCCCGCCAGCGCCGCCCAGCGCGCGCCGGCGGCTCCCCCGGTGGAATCGAACCAGGCCGGCGGCCCGGCCAGCAGCAGCTCGACGCCGGCGGCGGCCGCCTGCTCGAGCGCAGTCCAGGCCTCGCGCTCGAGCCGGCCCGGCCAGAGCACGAGAATGCGGCGGAAGCGGCCCAGCGCCGTCTCCCAGCGGCCGGCCCCGGCGCGGCCGGCGGCGAGCGTGGCGGGGTCGACCAGGGTGAGCGCGGCCTGGCCGAGCCCCAGCTCGAGGCAGGCCATCATGAGGTCGCGGCGGTGCTGATGGAGATAGTTGCCGGGAAAGTCGGCCAGCCCGCGCCAGTGGTAAAGCACGGCCGTATCGCATTCGGGAACAGCCCCGTCGAGGCGGCCCAGCAGCTCGCGATGCACCGCCAGCTGTCCGCCAAGCCCCGCCCAGGTGGGGTGATGCGGGTAGCCGGGGCCGAACATCAGGCTTCCGTGGTAAACATGCCCGATCCAGCGGACGTTGAGGCAGCCCATCAGCCGCAGGTAATAGTCGAGATGGGCGGCGGTCGGCCGGAAGCCCCACGAATTGTTCCACGCCTCCCCGCTTTCGGAGAGCGGCGCCAGGGCGCGGGCGAGCAGCGTCATCGTCACCATGCTGTCCTCGCGCTCGAAAACCGAATCGGTATACCCCCCGGTCAGCCCCTGCGTGTGGCGGAAATAATCGACGCTGCCGATGCGGAAGTCGTCGCTCAGCTCCTCGTGCATCGTGCGGTGAATGCCGACCGCCAGGCCGGGCCTGCTCCCCCCGAGGCCGGGGTGCGCGAGGGCGCGGCGCTTGAACCCGTTTTCAAGGAGGGCGAGCTGCGACTCCAGCAGCTCGGCGAAATCGAGCCGCACCCGGCCGGAGTCGCGGCCGTCCACGTCGAGCCACAGATCGACCAGGCTGCCGTGAAGGTCATAGTCAAAGCGCTCGTAAAACGCGGCATAGAGGCGGTCGCTGACGGGATAGGCGTCCTCCATGAAGTCGAACCCGAAATGGGGCTCGTCCCAGACCACGCCCTCGACGGCGTGCCCGGCGGCGAAGTCACACATCCGGTCCAGGTACCCGTCCTGCGCGGGATGGCCCAGGTCGCGGTTGGCATAGGCGAAACGGCGGCGCTCGACCACAAACAGCTCCCCTTCGTCCACGCCGTCGAGCGCCCACTGCTGGAGCGTGGCGGCCCCGCCGCGCTGCCGAGTCATGGCGCAGCCGCCGCCCTCGCTGACCTGCGAGACGAGGCGGCAGCGGGCGCCGCAGGCCTCGACCTGCGAGGCCGCGCCGAGCGGCCGGACCAGCCAGGCGTTCTCGAGCGTCCTGCAGGACGGATCCCCCCACGTCGTCTCCAGCGTGAAGCGCCCCCCGCGGACCGGAACCCGGCGCCGCGAAAGCGAGTCCGTGAACATCTCGGGATGGTGCGCGAGCATGTCCGGCGCGCAATGGTTGAGGCTGGCATCAAGAATGACCGCCAGCCCGAGCCGGCGAGCCTCGCCGCAGACGTGCTTCACCGCGGCCTGGAACCGCGGGGACCAGAACGGGGCGCGGGTGTTGCGGAACTCCAGGTAAATGGCGTCGAACCCCCGGGTCTTGATGTCGGTCAGCGAGGCGGAGGTGATTCCGGGGGCGATAATCTCGGCCTCGGTCATAGCATAGAACAGAATTTGGCGCACGGTCATTTCTCCTTGGAAGGCGGGACGGGCAGACTGGCCAGGCGGGCCTTGGCGAACGCGGCCAGGTCGGGATGCGAGCCGGCCGCGAGCCGGATCAGCACGGCTTGCGACCGGGCGGGCTCCAGGTTGCCCAGCAGGTTGACGCAGGACTGCAGTTCCGGAACGAACCGCGCTTCAGCCAAACCGGAGGCGGCCTCGGGGCCCGCCTTCTCCAGGGCGGCTTCCATGTCGGGCCGGGTCAGGTTCTGCAGGAAGCCCAACCGGACGGCCAGCGATTTCCAGCCGACCGCCCGGGCGGAGGCGACCGCCCCCGAAAGCTGCTTGTCGCTGAACAGGTTGTCGATCGAGCGGCCGCAATAATCCCGGTATTCCAGCAGCATGACCCACTGCCGCGCAAACGCGGCGGCGTAGGTCGGGGCGTCGTAGCGCGACAAATAGGCCAGCCAGGCGGCCCGCTGGAACAACGCCTCGGCGTCCAGGCAGGGGGCTGTCTCGAGCATCGCCGTGTCGTCCCCGCAGATTCTGGCGAACTCGGCCCGCGTCGCCTGTTCCTTACGGTTCCACGCGTCGACCAGGCGGCGGCCTTGCGCGACCATGTCCGGGCCGGGATAGAGCGCCACGGCAAGAGCCAGGTCGCGCTGTCGCTCCAGCGCGTCCGCGTCCAGTTCGCCCGTGATCGACCGGGGGGCCTTCAGGTCGCCGGCGAAATCCGGGTCGCCCGCGACGGCCAGCAGGAGGTAGCCGGCCCCCCGTATCGCGCTGTCCTCGGAGGCGAGGGCTTTCCGTCCGAGGGCGGCGGCCGCGGCCGGCCGGTCCCGCTTCACGCGGTCGACGATCGCAAGCCGCAGATCGACCGGCAGGTTGTTCACCGCCGCCAGCTGGCCGGCCAGCGCCTCGGCCGTTTCAGGACCGTCCGCGGCCAGCACCCGCTCGATCAGCGCCCGTCGCTTCGTCAGATCCTCCCCCTTGAGTTCCTGGCCGCGTGCGCTTGTCTCGCCAAAGCCCGCCATCTGGTCGTCCTTTCCGCCTCCGGCGAGGAGATCCTCGGTTTCGTTCTGGAGGGAGGACTTGCGCAGCTCGGCGGCGGCCGCCGCCCCGTCCCCCGCCGCCGCGGCCGGCGGATCGGACCGGCCGGCCTCCGGGGCGACCCAGGCAAGCACCGCCGCGGCGAGCCGGGGCCAGTCCTTCCAGTCGAAGAACGCGGTGACGTCCCCGTCCGAGCGGCCCCGGTGATCGACCAGCAGGCAGGCGACGCGGCCCTGGCCCAGCTGCCAGCCCACGAGGATCGGGCGGTCTCCCGATTTCAGGAACACTTTGGCCTCCGGCCTGAGGACGGCCTGGTTGCGCACCCAGTACGAGGGCCTGGCGCTGAAATCGAGGGCGGTCTTCAGCTCCGCGAAGTCCGGGCCCGGCTCGAAGGGCCGGGGCTCGGAGGCGGTGACGGTGTCCTGCATGCCCGCGCACGTGAAGGGCAGCAGCTCGCGCTCCAGGACCGTGTGCATGTAGCCGCCCTTGCCGAAGGCGTACTCCCCGCCCGTGAAGAACACGCCGCCGCCGGCCTTGACGTACTCGACCAGGGCATAGCTGTTCTCGGCGCCGATGGCCGCGTGGGGAACGCCGGTGAACAGGAGGGCGTCGAAGTCGGGATACCGATTCCCGCGGATCCCGTTGGCAAGGCCCATGCCGGGCCCCTGGCGCACGGCGCCCCACAGCTCGGCGTGGTGCACCCGGAACCGGCCCAGGCCGGCGAACGCCTCGGGCATCCGGAGGCGGTAGTCCAGGGCGCCCCGGGCGTAATACACGTCGAAGCGGCCGTCGCGGCGGGGAGCCAGGCGGCCGAACTCGAAAGCCTTGTCGCGCAGGGCCAGGTCGGCGGGAAGCGACCCGCCCTTCCACCAGTCCTTGATCAGCTCCTCGGGGGCCCGGCGCCGGGCCAGCAGGGCCTTGTCCCTCGCCTCGCCGGACAGGGCCTCCAGCGCAAGCTGCCCGGCTTCGCCGTCTTGTTTCCATTTTGGATCCAATCCGGAGATGCGCTTGTTGACCTCCCAGACGGCCACGGACGGGTCGAGCACCACCTCGGCCGGGCGGTCCGTTTCGGGAACGCCCGCGCGGGGGACGCCGAACGTTTTGGGAGGGCCGTACAGGGAGGCGAGGGAGGGCGCGGCCGGGTCGGCCTCGAGGTCGACAACGATCACGCTCCACACCGCCACGGGCGGCGCGGTGAAGCGGTTCCCCTCCAGCGGCAGCGCCGTCACCTCGAGGGTCGACGGGTCGATCCGAACCGCCCCCGAGGCGCGCAGGCCGGCCGGCAGGGTCAGGGCGAACTCGGTGGGCCCGCACCCGGGCGGCATCTCCCATTCGGGCTTGGCGTCCTTGGCGTCGCGCTCGGGCCGTTTGGCGTCGCGGGGAATGTTGAGAAGGTTGACGACCAGCTGGCGGCGGCCGTTCACGAGAGGCGTTTCATACACGAAGGGCTGCCACCAGAGCGGCGTGGGCGCGGCCGGCGCCAGCACCTTCTCGGGGGCCGCCAGGCGGCGCAGGTTCTCGTCGAAGGTGTAGCACGAATACCGCGTGCAGTAGCGGCGGATCTCCCGGCTCATGGCCGCGTTGTAGGGGCGGCAGCCCGCCGCGGCCCACAGCGCGCTCTCGATGATCACGTCCCGCGGCGACTCGGCGAAGCTGATCCCCAGGTAATACCCCCCGCGCTCGCGGCAGAGGTCCCCTTCCACCTGCAGGTTGCGGGCCACGCTGTCAAAGGTCCAGCGCCCCGACGCGTTGCCGATGCTCTCGTTCATCAGAAGCCCGCCGCCTCGGCAAAGCTCGTCCAGCTCGAAATCCTCGACCGCCCAGTCGTGTTTCTTGTCCGGCTCGATCAGCAGGTAGTTGTAGCCGTGCCGGAAGTCCGGATAGGTCTCGGCCACGATCTCCTTGAAGTACCGGACCAGCGCCTGCGTCTGCCGGGCCGCCGCGGCCTCGTACTTCCCGCTCCGCCCGCACTGGCCCCCGCCCCGCGGGTGACCGTCCCAGCGGATCGCGTCCCACCCGAACAGCGCGATCGACCGGACGCACTCCTCGGCCGCCATGCGGACCATGCGGGGCGTTGCGTCGGGCCCCACCGGGAGAAACGACGACCACCAGGTGTCGAACCGGTTCCCCTTCACATTCGGCTCCTTGCTGTAGACGCGGAAGCTCCCGCCGCGCCGCCGGTCGAAGTGGATCACGTTGACGTCGTTCCACATGCCCACGGGATAGGCGTACTGGCTGCGGTGATCCAGGGGATAGTCATAGGCCGTCTCCCACCCCTTGAGCCCCGACATCACATACTTGCCGTAGGTCGCCACGGCCACCCCCTGCTCGTGAGCCAGGCGGATCTGCCGCTGGAGGGTGGGCTTGTGCAGCCGGTAGTTGGTCTGGCCGGAGGTCCAGAAGAGGGTGTCCGGGCTCATCTCGACCAGGTCGTCCTCGGCCCAGGCGAAATATTCCGTGGCGTTGAAATAGTCGGCCCGCGCCTTGGCCAGGCCGCTTCGGATCGTCTCCTCGTCGAGCACCACGTCGCGGGTGGACAGCCCGCCGCCGAAGATCGCCACCCGCTGGAAGTTGGAGGCGATGCTGAAATACTCGGCCGACCCGCTCCGGTCCGCGCCGTTCTCCGACACATACTCCGCCACCAGGGCATAGCCCAGCTCGTCGGCCGGAAGCGCGATCTCGAAGGGCACCGCCCGGGCCGTCGTCCCCAGCGTCACGGGCAGACTCTTGACCTTTGTCCGGGTCCGGGTGCCATTCTCCAGGCTCACCTCGAGGGCGCCCGCCCCGCCCTTACCGCCAAGGTCGGCCAGCAAAGCCGTCCCTTTAAGCGTCTCCCCGGGCTTGTAGCGAATCTTGTCGAGCTCCACCTTGCGCACATGGCCGCTGAGGGTCAGGGGCCGGAACTCGACCTTGTCCACGAGATAATACACGGCGGACTCGGGCGTGAGCGCGGGCGCAAGGCCCAGGTCGAGGCCGGCCTCCTCGTCATCCTTGTCTTCACCCTCGAGCGCTCCGCCCACCTTGGGCCCCCCCTTCTTTAGGAAGGCGGCTGTCCGCGCAGCCTCCACGGCCGCCCCGTCCGCATACCCGGCCAGGGTGAAGGCAAGCGGGCCCTCCCTGGATTGGGCCAGGGTGAACCGGCGAAATTCCGGCTCGTGGACGCGGGCGAAAAAGGCGCCCGTGAAGTCCGCGACATCGCTCCCGCCGGCGCGGACCCGGACGCCGCTGGTGAAGGCGATGTGGCCCGCGATGTGGGAGGGGCGCAGCGTGAGCCGCACCTCGTACAGGCCCGCCGGCACGGCGGCCGCGGTCGCGCACTCCAGCGGCGCCGCCTCCTTGAGGGGATGCGCCAGGACCGCGGACATGGCGCGCTTCAGCGCCGGCACGTCGGCCTTCACCAGACCCTTCCAGGCCGTCGCCGGCATCTCCTGCCAGGGCGTCTCGGCCGCGGACAACCCGGCCAGCGCCAGGATTCCCAGAATGATCAACCGTTTCATGCGCATGCCTCCGTCCTTCATTCCGCCACCGTCACCCGGGCCGACCCGCTGCTGTCCCGGAACGCGCCACGATCGGCCTTCCCGGCGAACAGCCGGTTGAACTCGGGCTTCGCGCCCGCGACGGGCGCCGTGACCGCCGCCGCCTCGAGCAGAAAGTCCGCCGCCCCGCTGTCCAGCCCCAGCGCGGCCAGGGGGACCGAGCCCCGCCATTCGAAGCCAAGGGGCTCCAGCGGCTCGACCCGGGCCTGCACGGCGGGCGCCGGCATGTCCTTCCCGTTCTCGTGCAGGGAAATACGGTCGCGCCGGATCACGACCTGGCGGATGGCGTTTGTCTCGCTTTTAGAAACATACAGGTCGAGGCCAGCGTCCGGGTTGGCGCCGTAGACCCGGGCCCGCACGGCCAGCGCCCCGTCCGCCAGCCCGAGCCAGAGCTCCGCGGCCCGCCGGTCCTGGCGCCAGATGACGAACGGCTCGCGGCCCGCCAGCCCGTCCTCCCCGCGCACGCGGGGGATGGAAGCCCCGGCCCTCTCCGCGGGAGGAGGCGCCGCCGGCCGCAGCGCGGGATAATGCGCCAGGTCGTTCACGTCAAATTGCAGCTGGCGCAGCAGCAGGCGGGCCAGCAGACTGCCGCCCAGCCGGTTGTAATGCAGCCCGTCCCCGAAAAAGCCTTCCCGTGTCCAGTCGCGCGACCGCTCGCCGACCAGGTCCGCCAAACTCCAGAACGCGCATCCGTTCCCGGCCGCGACGGCTCGCGCGATGTCGCGGTACTGGACGGCGAGCCCCTCCCGGGTCTGCGGCGCCTCGGGGCAGGCGACAACGAGAATGCCGGCCCCCGGCGCGGCCTGCCGTAACTTCCGCACAAGGGTCTCGAGGTTGGTGCGGAAACGGTCGGGCTGCCCCTCGTTGTGCATGTCGTTCGTTCCCAGCAGGATGGTGATCAGGTCGGGCTCGAGAGCGGCCAGGCAGCGCCCGAAGGCATTCGACTCGATTCGGCTGAAGTGGGCGGCCTGCCCCCAGCTGCGGCCCAGCGCGTGCACGAGCGCGCCGCCGCGCAGGACGGGCTTTCCCTTCAGGAACGGGGCGCGCACGGCGTCGTAGCCCAGCAGGACCACGGACCCCCGGATCCCCGCAATGCGGAAACCGTCGCCCTGGAACGGCTCGGAGAGCCCGTATCCCGGCTCGCCGGCAGCCGTGTCGATCCGGGCCAGCTCCCCCTCGCCCGAATAAATGCCGAAGGACCCCAGGCCGGGCCCCGTCCGGTAATGAATCCGGAAACGGCTGCGGCCGTCGTAGGCGCGGGCCAGGCTGTCGCCCG
>JBIIYJ010000019.1:0-33668 GCA_044346855.1 Kiritimatiellia bacterium | reverse complement strand
GAGACCGGAACCCCGCTCCCCGGCGTTACCCTCTACCCCTTCCAGCCCTCCGGCCTCACCCCCCTGGTCCTCCCGCCCGAAGGCCTGTCCGGCACCCTTCTCATCGCCGACAACACCGACCTGCTCCACCTCACCGGCCACCGCCCGGAGGAGACGATCGTGGCCACCTACGCCGAATCCGCCGCCGGCTGGCCCGGCCTCGCCGCGGCCGGAACCCGCGCCCTGCTGGTGATGGAGGACGACCTCTCCCGGCGGCTGCGCTCCAACCCCGACGTCCCCGCCGCGTGGGAGAGCCTGGTCAGCGGCGACGAAATCACCTTCCCCCGCTTCCTCGTGCGCGGCGACCTCGAGCCCCACAAAGGGAAACGCCTCACCCTCAGCTGCCGCGTCCGCTGGGAGGAGAAGCGGGTCCGCAACCTGGTCGGCGTGCTGAAGGGCGCCGCGGGCAACCGCGAGGCGCTCATCCTCAACGCCTATTACGACAGCGCCTCGCTGGTTCCCGAGCTGGCCCCCGGGGCGGAGCAGGCGGTCCCCCTGGCCGCGCTGCTGGAAACCCTCCGCCTCCTGGCCCCCTACCGCGGCGAGCTCAGCCGGGACGTCCTCTTCACCGTCACCGCCGGCCACGCCCAGTCCCTCTCCGGCATCTCCCGCCTCATGGAGGCGGTCGAGACCTTCACCCGCGGCCGCGGCGACTACCGCCCCCCCGAGGCCGCCCGTTCCGATTTCAGCAATACCCTGGACCTGGCCGGGCGCGGCCTCGCCCTGCTGCGGCAGGACGACCTGCCCGCCGCCTGGGAGGCGCAGGACAAGGCGTTCCGCGACTGGCTGGAGGCCCGCGTCACCGCCGTGGCGGGCGAGCTCAACCTGGAGCACCGCGAGCAGTCCCTGCTCCGCCGGCTCGACTACCTGCGCGCCGGCAACCCCGTGTTCCGCGCCGGGTTCGAGCCCCTGCTGGCAACGGACGAGGAGCGCAAGTCCCCCGCCAACCGGCACCCGCTCTTCGAGGCGCTCTACAACGCGCAGCAGCAGGAAAACCGCTCCGCCGGGCTCATGGGCCTCCCGTTCGGCCAGCTGCTTGCGAAGAAGGAGTTCAACGAATGGAAATTCCCGGACCGCCTCGGCGCCCAGCTGCAGGCGATCGCCCTGCACGCCGGGCAGCAACTCCGCGAGCTTGACGACACCCTGGCCCTCCGCCGCCTGCTGGAAGGCTACGGCCGGACCCTGGTCGTCAACTTCGAGCTCAACTCCGGCGGCTCCCGCAATCTTCACCACCTGTCCCTCATGACGGGCATCGGCACGGCCGGCTCCGACGCCGAGCCGCAGGTGTCGCTGCTGGCCAACGCGATCACGGACCGGATCCCGGCCGCGACCAACGGGGCGCCCGCCTTCACCGTCTTCCACTGGGGCACCCGCGATGCGCAGGGCTCCCGCGAGAAGCCCAACCTGCACAATTCGGAGCGGGTCCTCTTCGAGTCCGAGCCCTGGGTCCTGTGCGGCCGCCTCGCCTTCAGCCTCTTCAACAGCGACTTCAAGCCGCCCAAGGTCGGGACGCCGGAGGACGACTTCGCCACGCTCTCGAACCGCGTCCTCTGCGCCCAGATGCCCGTGCTCGGCAAAACCTTCCTGGCCCTGGCCCAGGGCCAGGTCCCGTTCAAGGACATCCCCTCCGACCGCCGCCGCCGCATCATGACCTTCGCCGGCGCCGTCTTCGGCAGCGCCGGAGCCCAGACCCTCACCCCCAGCCACCCCATGGGGGACAACACCTTCGTGCGGCTCTACCCGGCCACCGGCTATACACCCGAAACGCAGACGCGGGGCATCAACCTCGCCCCCGTGCTCAAGACAAACCCCTTCGGCCGCTACGAGCGCAAGCTGACCTTCGGGCTCGTCTCGGACTGGGGCTGGTCAACGGCCTTCAATGCCGACGCCGCCCGCTTCGACCCGCAGGGGAACCTGCTCTTCTTCAAGAACGCCTCCAAGGGCGGCCAGTCCGTGTTCAAGAACGAGGGGATCGCCATCAGCGACATCGCGGGCTCGGGCGGGCAGATCCCCAAGCCCGTCCAGATCGCCCTCTTCCGCTGCAGCCGGGTCCAGCAGTTCGACTGGAGCAACCCCCAGACGATGAAGTCGTTCCAGCGGATGAACTACATCTCCAAGCTCGGCCTGACCGAGCCGGCGAACAACCGGTTCGACCATTACACCGCGTTCCTCGATCCCGACTTCACCTTCTACATCGGGCTCATGGCGGGCGCGGCCGAAAACAAGGAGGTGCAGGTCTACCGCGCCTTCATGCTGAACGCCGACCCGGCCGCCCCGGTGGCGGCGGACGAGCCGGAGATCCTGGGCCGGGGCTTCCTCGCGGCCGACCATCCCCTCATCGTCAACCCCCACATCGATGCCGCCGAGTCCATGCTCCGCTCCAACGACAAGCGGCTCCGGCTCCAGCGCCTGCACGGCATGGCCGACGCCCTGATGCTCGACTTCCACGCGCGCGGCCGGGAGTGGCTGGAGACCGCCCGGAAAAAGCTGGCCGAAAAGGACCCGCTCTCGGCCGTCCTGGCGGCCGACACGAGCCTGGCCTACGCCATCAACAACCACCCCGTCATCCGCAGCCGCATCGCGCACGCCATCATCGGCATCCTCTGGTACCTGGGGCTGCTGGTTCCCTTCGTCTTCTTCTTCGAGAAGCTGGTCTTCGGCTTCACCGACGTCCGCAAGCAGCTCCTGGCGGGCGGCCTCATCTTCCTGGCCGTCTTCGGGCTGCTGCGCTTCTTCCACCCCGCCTTCGAAATGGTCCGCTCCTCCCTCATGATCCTGATCGGCTTCGTGATCCTGCTGCTGACCCTGCTGGTCATCCTGATGGTGGGCGGCAAATTCAGCCAGAACATCCGCGACCTGCGCCGCCGCGAGGGCGCCATCGAGGGGGCCGACATCAACCGCGGCGGCGTCATCGGCACCGCGTTCATGCTGGGCCTCAACAACATGCGCCGCCGCAAGATCCGCACCGGCCTCACCTCCGTCACGCTCATCCTCATCACCTTCGTCATGATCTGCTTCACCTCGGTCTCCTCCGACCTGGTCAACGTGGAATACGTCACCGGCCGCTCCCCCTGGAACGGGATCCTGCTGCAGAACACCGATTTCACCCCGCTCAACCCGTCCGAGATCTCCACCATCCAGCAGATCTACGGCCGCCGCTTCCCCGTCACCACCCGCGCCTGGTTCTCCGGCCTGCCGGGCGCCGCCCGCCTCCAGAACGCGGAAATTCTCGTGGACCGCGAATACACCGTGAACGGCCAGCTCCTGCGCAAGCGCACCCGCCTGGCCGCCGCCATCCGCATGGACTGGCGCGAGCCCGAGTTTTCCGGGATCGACCGCTACCTGCTCACCCGCCGCGCGTGGTTCCCGAAGCCCCCCGCGACGCGCGACGAACGCCGGGAGGCCTTCGAGAAAGGGCTCGTGAACAAGCGCCGGGTCATCCTGCCCGACCTCGCCGCGCGCGAGCTCGAACTCACGACGGAGGAGGTCGACGCGGGCGGCGTCCAGGTCTCCATCCGCGGCGACCTCTACGAGGTGGCCGGCATCCTCGACTCCGCCCGCCTCCAGGCGCACGTGGACATCGACGGCCGGAGCCTGCTGCCGTACGACCTGAATGCCGTGCAGACCCTGGGGCGCAACGCCGCGGGCGGGGCCATCGTGCCGGAGGACACGCCCCGCCTCCCGGGCGCGCAGGTCATGATCGTCAACACGCAACCCCAGCGCACCGAACAGGACGGCGAGATCCTGATTTCCTGCGGAATCCTCTTCCCGCGGGAGACCTATGTCCTGAATCCCCAGTTGCCGCCCCTGCCGCCGCTGAGCGTGCGCGAGCAGCGCCGGGTGGTGATGGACTACCTCGAACGGCTGGGGCAGAGCGCCAGCTACGCGATCGACAGCACCGCCTATTTCGGCTCCCGCACGCGCGCCCGCACCTTCGCCGGGCTGCTGGAGCTGCTGATCCCCATCCTGATCGCCTCGCTGACCGTCTTCAACACCATGCGCAGCTCGGTCTACGAGCGCAAGGACGAGATCTACGTCTACAACGCCGTCGGCATCGCCCCCAGCCACGTCTTCTTCATGTTCATGGCCGAGGCCTCGGTCTATGCCGTGGTCGGGGCCATGATGGGCTACCTGCTCAGCCAGGCCACCGGCCGCATCCTGAGCGCCCTGCAGTTCACCGGCGGCCTCAACATGAGCTACAGCTCCATCGAGACCATCTACGCCTCCCTCGCCATCGTCGCGGCCGTCATGCTCTCCACCCTCATCCCCGCCCGCAGCGCCGCCCGCCTCGCATCCCCCTCCGGCAAGACGGAGTGGGACATCCCCGCCGCCGACGGCGACGTGATGGCCTTCAACCTCCCCTTCACCTTCACGCCCCATGACCGCGTGGCCATCATCTCCTACTTCAACCGCTGGCTGGACTCCAACGGCGAAGGCGGCTCCGGGCCCTTCTTCTGCGCACCCCCGGAAGCCACGCTCTCACGCTCCCCGGCCGGCCTGGTGCCGGGCGTCACCACCACCGTCTGGCTCAAGCCCTTCGACCTGGGCGTCTCGCAGCGCCTCGAGATCACCCTGCCCGTGGACCCCCGCACCGGGGAATTCATCGCCACCATCCGCCTCGTCCGCCTCAGCGGGTCCTCCGCCGCCTGGAGCCGCGCCGTCACCCCCTTCCTGGCCGTCCTGCGCAAGCAGTTCCTGACCTGGCGCGCCGCCCGCCTCGATGAGCGGGCCGACATGTACCAGGAAGGCATGGCCCTGCTGAAAGACCGCCCGATCAAGGAGACCCCCGCATGACCGACGCCCGCACCAGGGTCAGCGGCGACAAGGAGCTGGAGCTGTACCGGTCCCTCCTCGACGAACCGACCGAATTCAAGAACGGCTTCACCTGGGTCACCGTGGCCGGCGCCTTCTTCTGCGGCCTGCTGATGATGCCCGGCACCATCTACCTCAGCCTCATCACCGGCGGCGGCATCGCCGCCTCGTGGGTGACCCTCATCATCTTCTCCGAGGTCACGCGCCGGGCCATGAAGTCGCTCAGCCGCCAGGAGCTCGTGGTCCTGCTCTCCGTCGCCGGGGTCATGTCCACCGGCGGCCCCGTGGCCGACCTGATCTGGCGCCAGTACCTGATCCGCTCCGACGCGGTGCGCGACATGGGGCTGCTCGGCCAATTCCCCTCGTGGTACGCGCCCCAGCCGGGCAGCGAGGCGCTCCTGGCGCGCAACCTGTTCCATGTCGACTGGCTCATGCCCATCGTGCTCATGATCTTCCTGTCGGTGATCGGCACGCTGCGCAGCTTCACGCTGGGCTACTTCTTCTTCCGCGTCACCTCGGACATCGAGCGCCTGCCCTTCCCCTTCGCCACGGTGGGCGCCCAGGGCGCCATGGCGCTGGCCGAGGCCGGCGAGAAAAAAGCCACCTGGAAATGGAAGGTGTTCTCCCTCGGCGCCTTCATGGGGCTGGGCTTCGCCCTCGTCCAGATCGGCATCCCGCTTCTCACCGGCGCGTTCCTGACCAAACCCGTCATGCTGATCCCGCTGCCGTGGTACGACATGACCACGCTCACGGAATCGGTCCTCCCCGCCACGCCCTTCGGCATGGTCATCGACCTGGGCCTCGTGCTCACCGGCATGCTCATCCCCTTTTCGGCCGTGCTCGGCACCGCCTCGGGCATCCTGCTGACCCTCGTCATGAACCCCCTGCTCCACAAGCTCGGCGTCCTCACCCGCTGGCAGCCGGGCATGGACACCGTCTCCACCACGTTCAACAATTCCCTCGACTTCTGGATGAGCTTCTCGCTCGGCGTCACCTTCGGCATCGCCGTCATCTCCATCTACCAGACCGTGCGCGACTTCATCAAAAACATGGCCCGCCTCCGGAAGGAGCGGATCGCCGCCGCGGGCACCACGGCCAAGGTTGAAAAATTGTGGGACACGCCCCCCGGCCGCGGCGACTTCTCCCCCTGGCTGGCCGTCGCGCTCTACGTGTTCGGTTCGCTGCTGGTGATCGGGGTGGCCCACCTGCTCGTGCCCCGCTTCCCGCTCTACTTCCTGTTCATCTTCACGCTCCTCTACACGCCCCTCATGTCCTACGTGGACGCCCGCCTCTCGGGCATCTGCGGGCTGACGGTGGACATCCCCCTCGTCAAGGAGGCCGCCATCATCCTCTCGGGCTACAAGGGCATCGACATCTGGCTGGCCCCCATCCCGGTGGGCCAGTACGCCGGCCAGGTGGCCGGGTTCCGCTCCACCGAGCTGACCGGCACGAACTTCTTCTCCAACATCAAGTCCTACACCCTCACCATGCCGCTCGGCTTCATCCTCAGCTTCCTCTTCTGGGCCTTCATCTGGAAGTCGGGCGCCATCCCCTCCGACCTCTACCCCTACGCGCAGAAGATGTGGGAGCTCAACGCCAAGAACACGGTGCTGCTCTACTCGTCCACCCTGCCCACCGAGGGCGTGAAGCCGCTCTTCTTCCAGGCTCTCCACCCCGCGGTCATGGGCGGCGCCTTCTCGTTCTCGGTCATCACCTACTTCATCCTCTCGGCCTTCAGCCTGCCCGTGATGGCGGTCTACGGCTTCGTGCAGAGCGTGGGCCACATGCCCCATTCCTTCATGCTCATCATCGTCGGCGCGCTGCTCGGCAAGTTCGTCTTCCGCAAGAAATTCGGCGAAAAACGCTTTCTCCAGATGGTGCCGGTTCTCCTCGCCGGCTACGGCACGGGCGTGGGGCTCGTGGCCCTCATGGGCGTGGCCATCAACCTCATCGTGAGCGCCGTCTCGGGAACCCCCTTTTAAAGGACCGCCATGGAACAGATCGGAAGACAGGTCAGGCTGCCGCTCGGACGCGCCCTCCAGATTGCCGTCCAGGGCATCCGCATCCGCTTCGGCCGCTCCCTGGTCACCGTCACCGGCGTCGTGCTCGGCGTCGCCTTCTTCATGAGCAATATCACCTCGCAGCTGATCCGCACCGCCATCGCCCGCGAGCGCGAGCAGCGCCAGACCGTGAACCTGATGCTCACCCTCGTCCGCGGCGAACTCGGCGACCCGGCCGGCAAAACCCTGGCCGTCGCCGCCTTCGGCGAACTCTCCGATGCGGAGCGCGCGCTCCTCGACGCCCTCCGGCCGACCCCCGGGCTCGCCCTCCGCGCCCACGGCCTCAAGGACCCCGCCTTCACCCCCGCCCCCCCGGACACGCTCGGCCGGGGCGCCCAGCTCCTTCTCGCGCTCGGCAACGGCCCCGCCTCCGTTCCCCCGGAAATGCTCTGCGCCGGCATGACCCAGCCCGTGCTCCTGGATTCATTGGCGGAGCGGAATTATCCGGAAAATAGGTCCTATAAGTCCGATAGGTCCTATCCTGAAAACAGCTCGGCCCCCGCCCCCCTGCGCCGCGAACTGTTCTTCGGCCGGGAGTCGGAGGAGCAGGCCGAACGGCTCAAGCTCCAGGCCGAACAGGCCGCCTTCCGCACCGCCTGGATCGCCATCATCTCCGTCCTCGTCACCGTCATCGGCATCGCCAACGCCCTGCTCATGTCGGTGACCGAGCGCTTCCGCGAAATCGGCACCATGAAATGCCTCGGCGCCCTCTCGGCGTTCATCCGGAAGCTCTTCCTCATCGAAAGCGCCATGATCGGCCTGGCAGGGTCTGTCCTGGGAACGCTCCTCGGCGCGCTGCTCTCGTTCACCGGGTACGGGCTGACCTTCGGGTTCGGCCTCATCACCTCGGCCCTCGGCTACGGCGCGCTCCTCGCCGCCGCCGGGGCCTGCGTGGCAGGCGGCACCCTGCTCGCCATGCTGGCCGCCATCTACCCCGCCAACTTCGCCGCGCGCATGCTCCCCGCCTCGGCGCTCAGGACCAACGTCTGATATGATGGACCCGGACCTCCAGCAACTGTTCGACGACGGCGCCACCGCCGGCAAAAGCGACTTCGTGATCCGCGCCGTGGACGTCAAGCGCGTCTACGTCAACGGCGACACGGAGACCCACGCCCTGCGCGGCGCCTCGCTCGATGTCAAACGCGCCGAATACCTGTCCATCATGGGCCCCTCCGGCTCGGGCAAGACCACCTTCTTCAACATGATCGGCGGGCTCGACCGCCCCTCCTCGGGCAAGGTCTACATCGACCAGGTCGATATCGCCCAGCTCGACCCCTACGAGCTGGCCTGGCTCCGCTGCCGCAAGGTCGGCTACGTCTTCCAGAGCTTCAACCTGATCCAGGTCATGTCCTGCATCGAGAACGTCATGCTCCCCATGGCCTTCGCCGGCCTGAGCGGCGAGGACTCGCGCGACAAGGCCATGGAAATCCTCGAGCGCGTGGGCCTCGGCGACCGCGCCCTGCACAAGCCCGCGGAGATGTCGGGCGGCCAGCAGCAGCGCGTGGCCATCGCCCGCGCCCTCGCCAATTCGCCGGACATCATCCTGGCCGACGAGCCGACCGCCAACCTCGACCTGGTCACGGGCGAGGAGATCATCGAGCTCTTCTGGAAGCTCCGCTCGGAACTGGGCGTCACCATCATCACCGCCACCCACGACCTGAAGATGCTGAAACGCTCGGACCGCATCGTCTGGATCGAGGACGGCCGGATCTCGAAAATTTCCACGCCCGAGGAGATGAACCTGAAAATCGAGGAGGTCCACTGATGGCGGCCTTCTTCGCCAAAAAGCCCCAGGTCCGCATCGCCGACCCGTTCGCCGTCATCCCGCTCAAGCCCGACAACGTGGAGCTGCGCCGCGACAGCCGCTCGTTCATCCACCTGCGGATCCGCCCGGAACTGCGCGGCGTCCGCAAATGGCTCAACCGCCGCCTGAAGTTCGATTTCGACCGCCGGGTTGAACTGGACGAGGCCGGCACGCGCTATTACGAGCGCGTCGACGGAACCCACAGCCTGCGCGATATCGTCGCCTCCCTGGCGGAACTGAAGAAGGTGGAGCCGGCGGAGATGCAGCGGTACGTGATCGCCTTCACCCGGACCCTCATGACCATGAACCTCGTCGTTTTGAAAGTCCCGCCCGAGGCGCAGTTCATCCCGGACGGCGACGCTATCGCGACGCCGGATGGAAAGGCGGAAGCATCATGAGACCCGTCATCGCCAGGGCCCTCGACGTGAAGCGCAAATACATGCTGGGCAAGGAAGTGGTCTGGGCGCTCAAGGGCATTTCGCTGGATATCTACGAAGGCGAGTACCTTTCGATCATGGGCCCCTCCGGCTCGGGCAAGTCCACCTTCTTCAACATGATCGGCGCGCTCGACATCCCCACCTCGGGCTCCATCGAGTTCATGGGCGAGGACCTCTTTTCGCTCCCCGAGGACAAGCAGGCCTGGGTGCGCTGCAACAAGATCGGCTACATTTTCCAGACCTACAACCTGGTCATGGTGATGACCGCCCTCGAAAACGTGGCGCTGCCCATGGTGCTGAAAGGCGCGACGAAGAAGGAGTCGGACGCCCGGGCCGCCGAGGTGCTCGACGGGGTCGGCCTGGGCCACCGGCTGCACCACCTGCCGTCCCAGCTGTCCGGCGGCCAGCAGCAGCGCGTGGCCATCGCCCGCGCGCTGGTAAACAGGCCCTCGGTCATCCTGGCCGACGAGCCGACCGGCAACCTGGACAGCAAGACCGGCGAAGAGGTGATCGCCCTGCTGGCCCGCCTCCAGCGCGAGCAGAACGTCACCATCATCACCGCCACCCATGACGTGAAGATGCTCGCCATCTCCGACCGCATCGCCTGGATCCGCGACGGCAAGCTCGACCGCCTCGAAGAGCGCAAAAACGTGACGTTCACGAAATCGTAGCGGGATGGGTGCACGATGATTCCCGTTCCGCCAGCGCCCGGCCTGAAAATCGCCTTCCTGCACCTGGCCCCCATTCCCGGCGACGTCGCGGCCAACCGAAGCGCGCTGGAGAAGGCCATCCTCAAGGCCGCGGAAGCGGGCGCCGGCTGGATCCTCACGCCGGAATGCTGCGTCTGCGGCTACACCTTCGCGGACCGGATCGGGACGAACTGGATCCTCCCCCAGCCCGACCCCTGGATGACCGGGCTGTGCGGCCTGGTCGGCCGGCTGAAGGTGACGCTTTTCCTGGCGATCCCGGAGCGGGATGCCGCCAGCGGGCTGTTTCACAATTCGGTTTTCGTGATCGGGCCGGAGGGCGCCGTCCTGGGCCGCCACCGCAAGATCAATGCGCTCAAGATCGGCTCGGAAGCGTGGTCCAGCCCGGGCGACCGGGCCGAGCCGGTGATGGTTCCGCCGGTCGGCCCGGTCGGCCTGCTGATCTGCGCCGACGCCTACACCCCGACCATCTCCGGCTGCCTCAAGGACAAGGGCGCGAAAATGCTGGTCTCCCCCGCGGCCTGGGCGCCGGGTTTCCATGGCCCAGAAACTGTCTGGGAAACCTGCTCCCGCCTGACGGGGCTTCCCCTGCTGGTCTGCAACCGGACGGCCAAGGACCGGATCCTTGATTTTTCGCAGGCCGACAGCGTGGTCGCCCGGGACGGGGGCCGCCTCATTTCCTTCCGGTCGGAAACCCCGGCCATCATGATGGTCGACTGGGATGTCTCAACAGGCCAACCGGTGCGGACCGAGCCGGAAATCATCCGCCTCGGTTAATCGCCCGTGTCACGGCCGGGGACGGCCGACTCCAGTCCGGACAGGCTCTTCAGTCACGCGTGAGTGATTTCCATCACGTGTCCAGAATCTGCGCGCCGGGCGCTTCCGGGTTTGTGGGGGGATTTCCATTAGCTCATCACGGGATTTGAATCGCCTTCCTGTCGGGATTCCGAATTGAGCGGGAAGGCGATGAGACAAAGTCTCTACTATCCGCGGGCATCCGCACGGGAACCTTCGCGCGCCAGCCCGAGGCCGCGTTTGTACAGCAATGTTCCGTGCCAGCACTTCGACATTATTTGCAAGCGGCCAGAGGGCGCGCGAGGCGATGGGCTTGCGGCGTTTCGATCAGCCGCGCATGGCGGAGCGATTTGGCGATGATGAGGGGCGACGACGAGGAGGCGTGGACTCGTGTCCCGACTCCTCCAGTCGGAGCCCCTCAGCGCGCCAAAGCGCCCGCCAGGCACGGCCGAAACGCCGCAAGTAACAGCCGCGTCCCGTCTGGAAGGCACGCAACTCCCTCCCAAGCATGATTGTCTGCAAATAATCCTCACACAAACCCGGAAGCGCCTCTTTTTTTTGTATTCTTTCAAGGCGCTTCTTGATAACCTTTTCCGTTATGCCGACCCAGAATTCATACACCTACGTGCTCAGCGAAACCCAGCAACTGGCGCTGATCGCCCTGCTGCAGGAGGGGCCCTACCGTCCCGTCCAGGTCGAGCATACCCGGATCGCCGTGGAGGGAAACGGGTTCCGCGTCTCGCTCTACAAGAGCGGCAAGTGTTTGATCCAGGGCTCCGGCGCCACGGATTTCGTCACCTTCGCCATGGAGCCCATGGTCCTCCAGGAGGTCAAGCTGGGGTATGAGGACGTGGTGGACCCCGAGGGCTCCCAGCCCCACATCGGCGTGGACGAGAGCGGCAAGGGCGACTTCTTCGGCCCGCTCGTCATCGCCGCCGTCTACGTCACCACGCCCCTCGTCAAGGTCTTCCGCGAGATCGGGATCAAGGACAGCAAGCGCATCACCAGCGACGCCAAGGCGCGCGAGCTGGCCCGCGCCATCCGCGAGCGCGTGGGCAACAAGGTCTCCGTCATCGCCATCGGCCCGCGCAAATACAACGAGCTCTACCACAAGATCCGCAACGTCAACCGCCTGCTCGCCTGGGGCCACGCCCGCACCATCGAGAACGTGCTGGAGTTCGCGCCCGACTGCCCCCGCGCGCTCTCCGACCAGTTCGGCGACAAGAAGCTGATCGAGCGCGCGCTCATGCAGCGCGGCAAGGCCATCAAGCTCGACCAGCGCCACAAGGCGGAATCCGACATGGCGGTGGCCGCCGCCTCCATCCTCGCGCGCGACCGCTTCCTGCTGGCCATGTCGGAGCTGGGCGAGCGCTACGGGGTCAAGATCCCCAAGGGCGCCTCGGAGTTCGTCAAAGCCGCCGCGATCCAGCTCGTCAAGGACAAGGGCCCCGGCGTCCTGCTCGACGCGTGCAAATGCCATTTCAAGACCACCGACGAGGTGCTCGCCGCCGCGGGCCACTCCCGGGCCGACCTGGGCCCCGATGGCGCGGCCCCGCCCGCCGTCGCCTTCCGGCGCCCCTTCCGCCGCCCCAAGGAGGCCCCTCCGTCATGACCGGCCCCCTTTTCCGCCTTTCCATCCACACCGTGCCGGCCCTGGCCGAGGTGCTGGAAGAGGCCCTCCCGGCCGCCGGCTATCCGGTTTCCCTCTGGACCGACGCCGAGGGGACACTGGCCCGCATCGACCACTTCGCCGCCACGGCCGAAGAGGCCGCCGCGGCCGAGACGGCCCTGGCCGCCCTGGCGGCCGACCTCAGCCGCGGCGAGGCCTGGCGGCTCGAAACCGCCTCCGTCCCGCGCGAGGACTGGGCCGAAAGCTGGAAGCGCTTCTTCCACGCCGAGCGCGTCTCGGACCACGTGATCGTGCGCCCCTCCTGGGAGAGCCTGCCCCTCAAGCCCGGCGACTGCGACGTGGTGATCGACGCGGGCATGTGCTTCGGCACCGGGCAGCACGGCACGACCCGGGCCTGCATCCGCTTCCTGGACGCCCTGGCCTCCGAAGGGCGGACGGGCACGCTGCTGGACGCGGGCTGCGGCTCCGGCATCCTCTCCATCGCGGCGGCCAAGCTGGGCTTCGGCCCCATCACCGCCATCGACCTGGACGGGTCGGCCGTGGAGCAGGCGAAGGAGAACGTCCTGGGCAATGGGGTGAATCACTCCATTGCGCTGTGCGAGGCCAATGTGTTTCACTATGAGCCGCCTGCCCCCTTCGACATCGTCGCGGCCAACATCGAGGCCCCGATCCTGCTGGAGGCGGCGGGTCGCTTCTCCGGCCATCTCTGCTCGTCGCGGCCGGGTGCGGCGCTTCTCCTGGCGGGCATCCTGGAACGGCAGTACGCCGGCGTGGCGGACGCGTTCGCTCAACTCGGCTTTCGGGAACGCCTCAGGCTTTCCCTGGAGGGCTGGACCAGCGGATGGTGGGAGCGGCGATGAATTTACCTGTAACGCAAAAGATGCTGGTGGACTGGGCGGGCCAATCCGTCTTCCGGGACGGGCAGATCCTGTTCGAGAACGGGCTGGTGAAGGAGGCGGAGTTCGATCCGCCGCATATCAAGGGGACGATCCTGCGGGCCGGCCGGGCCATGCGCACCGCCGCCCGGATCCTGCCCAACGGGAGCGCCGAGAATGCCTGCCCCTGCCGGGACAGCACCGAGCGCGGCATCATCTGCAGCCACGTCATCGCCCTCGGCCTGGCCCTGCTCCAGCGCCAGCGCCGCGAGCCCCAGCGCGAGATCGAGATCCGCCACGCCCAGCGCCTGGCCGTCATCGAGGAAAGCGCCTACATCCGCCGCGTGCCGCCCGGGACGGAGGAGTCCGTCACCGCCCTCATCCGCCTCACCCTGCGCCGCGAGTGGCGCGAGGGCTGGGCCAAGGGCCTGGTGCCGGTCCAGGCCGTGGCCGAATACGACGGCGCCTTCCATCCCCTCGACACCGTTCCGCGCGGCGTCCCCTTCTGCTTCCCGCGGCGCGACGAGGCGCTGCTCTACGTGCTCGAGGACATCGCGGGCGGCCCTCCCGGCGGCTCCCTCTCCCTCTCCCGGTTCGACTTCCTCAACCTGCTGGACCTGCACGAGGGGCGCCCCTTCTATGAGGAGGGCCGCGCCGAGCCGCTCTGCGTCATGACCGACCGCCTGCCCTCCCGGATCCACATCGATCTCGATACCGAGAGCGG
The DNA here is from genome assembly GCA_044346855.1 of Kiritimatiellia bacterium. Lineage (GTDB taxonomy): Bacteria > Verrucomicrobiota > Kiritimatiellia > CAIKKV01 > CAIKKV01 > CAIKKV01. Next base: position 19,785 of record JBIIYJ010000019.1, on the reverse strand, counting down.
CGAACTCGTTCTCAACCTGCTCAGCGACATCCCGCCCGAGGCCGCCCCCGAGCCGCCCCAGCCCCTCGTCCACCTTGCCCACGGCTCCAAGGGCTGGGTGTTCTGCGGCGGGAAATTCTGGCCCCTGCAGACCGTCCTGCCCGAGCCGCTCCATGACCTCTATGCCGGCACGGTGCGCATCCCCCGCCACGCCGTGCCCCGTTTCCTGGAAACCGAGATGGCCGCCATGGCCAAGGTGCTCCCCGTGGAGACGGAGGTGTCGAACGACTGGTTCACCATCGAACCGGCCGCCCCGCGCTTCCGCCTCGTCGTGCGAGGCAGCCCCGCCTCGCTCTCGGCCACCCTGTTCGCCGAGTACGACGGGAAGAGCCTCGTCGCCGGAAAGGTCTCCGACCCCAACGCCCGCTTCTGCCTGCCCGATCCCTCCGACCCCCTGCGCTATTTCGTCCGCAGCCCCCAGAACGAACGGCGCGCGCTCGAAAACCTCCGCCACTTCGGCTTCCACGGCGAGGCGGGCGACTCGCTCAGCCACATCGTGGGCGAACGCGAGGTGCTAAACTTCATCGGCAGCCGCCTGCCCACCCTCCGCCGCGCCGGCTGGAAGGTGGAGCTCGAGGGCCGCGTGGCCCCCTATCACGAGGACCTCAAGTCCGTCACGCCCGTCATCCGCGTCACCGACTCCCCGGGCCACGACTGGTTCGAGATCGGCTTTGAGTACGAATACGACGGCCAGGCCCTCCCCATGGCCGACGTTCAGCGCGCCGTGCTGAAGGGCGAATCATTCATCCAGCGCGACGGGAAGACCGTGCTCATCGACATCGACGCCATCGAGTCGATGACCCGCGTGTTCCACGACTGCGCCAGCACCGAGGGCGCCAGGCCCGGCACCTTCCGCCTGCCCAAGCTCTACTCGGCCTACGTCAAATCCTCCATCGACGCCCTTGACGGCGTGGACGTGGAGATGCCGGCCGACTGGCGCGACGCCGCCACCGAGCAGGCGGGCAAGGTCAACATCGAGCCGGTGGAGGTGCCCGCGCTCAAGGCCGTCCTGCGCCCCTACCAGCGCGACGGCATCGCCTGGCTCCGCTTCCTCGAGATCAACGGCTTCTGCGGCATCCTGGCCGACGAGATGGGCCTGGGCAAAACCATCCAGACGCTGGCCTGGCTCACCCTGGCCCGCCGCAACCCGGCCTACCAGGGCAAGCCCGCCCTCATCATCTGCCCCACCAGCCTCGTGGAAAACTGGGCCGAGGAAGTCCACAAGTTCGTCCCCTCCCTGCGCGTGCTCTGCCTGACCGGCAACGACCGCCACGCGCTGTGGGGGAAGATCAACGAGACCGACCTGGTCGTGACCTCCTACGCCCTGATGCGCCGGGACGTGGACCAGTACCTGAATTTCGAATTTTCCGTCATGGTGCTGGACGAGGCCCAGCACATCAAGAACCGCTCCACGCAGAACGCCATCACGGCCAAGCGCCTGCGCGCCGGCCAGCGGCTCGTGCTCACCGGCACGCCCATCGAGAACAGCGTCTCCGACCTCTGGTCGATCCTCGACTTCCTCATGCCCGGCTACCTGGGCACCCACGAATCCTTCCGCCGCCATTACGAGGCGCCGATCGCGGCCGGCGGCTTCGAGGGCGAGGAGGCCCAGACGCGGCTGCGGCGCAAGCTGGGGCCGTTCCTGCTCCGCCGCCTCAAGGCCGACGTGGCGCGCGACCTGCCGCCGAAGATCGAACGCATCGCCCTGTGCTCCCTGGGCCCCGAACAGAAGCAGGTCTACCGCGCCCTGGTGGAAGCCTCCCGCCGCAAACTCGAGGACATGGTCGCCGCCCAGGGCTTCAAGCGGTGCACCATCGAAATCCTCAAGACCCTGACGCAGCTCCGGCAGGCCTGCTGCCACCTGGACCTGCTCAAGATGCCCGGCCTGCCCAACGGCCAGCCCTCCGCCAAGATGGACCTCTTCTTCGAGCTGCTCGACGAAGCGCTCGACGGCGGCCACCGCATCCTCGTCTTCAGCCAGTTCGTCTCCATGCTCACCATCCTGCGCAACCAGCTCAACGACCGGCAGATCCCCTACTGCTACCTGGACGGCTCCACCAAGGAGCGCCAGAAGATCGTCCACCAGTTCAACTCCGACCGCCAGATCCCGCTCTTCCTCATCAGCCTCAAGGCCGGCGGCACGGGCCTCAACCTGACCGGGGCCGACATGGTCATTCATTACGACCCCTGGTGGAACCCGGCCGTGGAACAGCAGGCGACCGACCGCGCCTACCGCATCGGACAGAAGCGAACGGTCTACGGCATCAAGCTGCTCACGCGCGGCACCATCGAGGAAAAGGTCCTCGAGATGCAGAAGCGCAAACAGGCCGTCATCGACGCCACCCTCTCCACCGAGGAATCCCTCCTCCAGGCCCTGACCTGGGAGGAAGTGAAAGACCTTCTGTCCCTGGAGGCCTGAGCATGAAAACCGCCCTTATCACCGGAGCCGGCCAGGGCATTGGAAAAGCCACGGCCGCCCTCCTCGCCCGAAACGGCTACGCCATCCTGCTGGCCGAAACAGATTCCGAAGCCGGCCGCGAAACCAAGGCCGAACTGACGGACGCCGGCGGCGCGGCGCGCTTCCTCAAAACGGACGCCGGCAACGAAGCCGCCATCCGAAAGGCCGTCAAAACAGCCGTCGACTGGAAAGGCCGGCTCGACCTCGTGGTCAATAACGCCGGCATCGGAATCGGCCGGCCGGTGACGAAGCTGACCCTGGCGGAGTGGAACCGGGTCCTCGCCGTCAACCTGACCGCCGCCTTCCTCACCGCCAAATACGCCGCGCCCGCCCTGAAGGCCGTGCGCGGCTCGATCGTCAATATCGCCTCCACGCGGGCGCTGATGTCCGAAAAGGATACCGAAGCCTACTCCGCCTCCAAGGGCGGCCTGGTGGCCCTCACCCACGCCCTGGCCATCAGCCTCGGACCCGACGTCCGCGTCAACTGCATCAGCCCCGGGTGGATCGATGTCACGCCCTGGCGCAAGAAATCAAAGCGGAAACCGGCAGAACTGTCGAAGGCCGACCACGCCCAGCATCCCTGCGGCCGCGTGGGCGAGCCCGACGACATCGCCCGCATGGTTCTTTTCCTGGCCGATCCCGCCAACGGCTTCATCACCGGCCAGAACGTCGTCCTCGACGGCGGCATGACGCGGAAAATGATCTATACGTAAGCCCGCCGCGCGACGACAGGAATTATTTTTCTTTTTCCTGATTTCCAGATTTAGACCACCTTTTCCTGGCCGGCAAGAGCGGAAGAATATATTTTTTACAGGGATCGACATTCCCGTCTTGCCGACTTCCCTCAAATTCGATAAAATGACTTCCAGCAAGGAAGGTTATACCATGGAAAACACCACTGAAGGTCCTGTCATTTATACCTGCACGGCCTGCGCAGCCCGTTACCCCCTGAACTGGACGCTGGCGGGGAAGACCGTCCACTGCAAGGCCTGCGGGCAGATCGTCACCGTAGACCCCGAACGGCTCACCATCCCCGCCCAGGCCCCGGCCGATGCCATCCGCCAACTGCGCGACGCCCTGGCCGAGGCCGCCGGCATGACCGAGGCTGCCCAGGCGATTTTCCTCCAGCAAAGCCGCAACCGGGTCGCCCAGGAAACCGAACGCCTGGAAGAGTGGAAAAACCTGACCACCACCAAAAACGCCGAAATAACCACCCTCACCGGCCGGATCGGCGAACTCGAAGCCCTTGTGACGAAACAGGAGACCGAACTGAAGGATCTCCAGGCCCGCCTGACAGCCCAGGAAACCCGCGGATTTGAACTGGCCCTGCTGCTGAAAACCCGGGAAGAACGGCTCCAGACCCTGTCCACCAAGGAAAGCCTGCTCAAATCCCTGTGCGATACGATCGAGAATTCCCTCAAGAAGGATATCGACGCCCACCAGACCCTTCTGGCCAGCCTCCGCCAGCAACTGAAATTCACCTGACCCCCTCAGGGATCCTGGTTGATCAGCTCCTGCGTCACAAAATGAATCTTGCGGTAATAGCAGTTCCGTGGCTGCCCCGCCTTGTTTTTGGTATGACAAATGCCGCCCCGGCGCGGACGGACCGTATACAGGAGGGAGTTCTGCTCGCAATTCACATAGGCATCCACCAGGTCGAACGTCTCTCCCGATGTCTTTCCTTTTTCCCACAACTCGTTCCGCGAGGTGCTCCACAGCACCAGCGACCGGGTCTCGAGCGACTTCCGGAAGGCCAACTCATTCGTATACGCCACCAGGATTACTTCCCGGGTGTCGGCATGCTGAACGGCCACCGGAATCACACCCTTGGAATTCGCCGCGATCTTGGCTATTTTCCCAAAATCCAACTCAAGCTTGCCGCCTTCTTCCAGTTCTTTCATGCCGCACTCTCCTCAGCTGTTCGTCCTCTCTATAACCCCCTGCCAGCCTGACGTCAAGTCGCTTCTCATATTTTAAAAATTGATTGATTTTTTCCCGTTTTTTCGGTATGCTAAAGACCGTATGTAAGGATTAATCTTATGACTATATCCGTCGTATGCCCCCGTTGCGGTCGAGACATCAAAATCCGCAAAAAAGTCGCGCTCAGCCAGGGAAGCGTGCCCTGCGTCAAATGCCGGATCCGCATTGCGATGACCCGGCAGCAGATCGAGTCCTGTCCCGAAACGGGCGCGGAAGAGGAGTCCCCCCGGGCCGCCGCGCCCCCGGCCCCGCCCCCGCCGCTCTCGCCCGTTGAGCGGGGCCTCGAGCAGGCCTTCAGCGGGAAGGGCGAAACGGACATCGTCCCCGCCCTCCTGGAGGACGACGAGGCTGTTTCCGAAACAGAGCCAGCCTCGGGCTCCCAGGTCTTTTTCACCTGCCCGGCCTGCAAGGCCCAGCATCCCGTGCGCCGCCAGCTCGCCGGAAAGCGGATCCGGTGCCCCTCCTGCGCCCATATCGTCAAGGTCGACCCCAACTCCCCGGCCTTTCTGGGCTCGAACTCCCCCCTGAAAGTCGAAACCGCCGACACCCTCGACCGCTCCGCCTTCCACAACGAGGTCTGGTCCGACCACGAGCACGCCCGCCCTCCGGAGCCCGCAGCCCCGTCGCCCGCCCTGAAAAAAACCATTTCCGAAAACGCCCTTCTCGACTCGGGCTCGGACGAAACGGCCCGCCTCCGCCGCGAACTCGCCGAAGCGCGCGACGGCGCCGCCGCGGCCGAGGAGATCCTCCAGCAGTTCAGCCGGGACAAGATCAAAAGCGAAATGGCCTTCCTCCGGCGCACCCGCGAGGCCGAAGCGCAGGCCCGGGCCGTGGCGGACACGCTGAAGCACCGGGACGAGGAGAACGCCGTCCGCCTGGCCGGCAGGGAGGAGGAGCTCCGCCGCCTTCACGCCCGGCTCGAGGATGTCGAAAAAAGGAACACGGAGCTCGACGCCAGGGCCTCGGAGCTGGCAGCCGGCCTCAAAACGTACGAAACCCAGGCCCAGGAGCTGGCCACCCGGCTCGAGACGAAGACGGACGACTGGCTGAACGCCATGGCCCTGAAGGAAACCGAACACGCCGCCGCCCTGGAGGCCCTGAACGGGAAACTGAAGGAAAAGGAAGACCAGCTGGCGACGCTGGAAAACAAGACGGCCAAACTCCAGGCCTTGCTCGACACCATTGAATGCAACCTGAAAAGCGAAATCGACGCCCGGCAGCTCTTCCTCGCCAACCTCAGGGTCCAGTACGGCCAGAGCGCGTGAGACTCAGACGGCCGCGCCGCACATCAGCGCGGTCAGCGCCGCCTCGGGCGTCCATCCGGGCATCAGCCGGAGCCCGGCCTTGACCAGCCCCACCGTGCTTCCGTAAGCCGCTTCCACCCGGCCGCCATGCTGGGAGACCATCCAGACCGGAACGCCCCGGCCGACCGACTCCTTCACGGCGGGCCGCAGATCGAACGGCCCCTCGGCGCAGGCCGTCCCCGACCCGTAGCCGGCCAGCACGATTCCCCGGACGCCCCGCCGCGCCGCCTGGCGGATCCAGTCGGGCCGGAAGCCGGGATGCATCATGAACAGGACGGGCCGTGGATCCACCTCGAACCGGGGGGCATACGCTTCCGCCTTCGCCGCCGGCCGCTGCCAGGTGACGCGGTTGGACCCCGCGGCCACACGGCCGGCCGGCCGGCCCCAAACCGGCTGAAAACAATCCCACCGCCCCGCCTCCTTGCGCGCGTCCAGGGGATCCAGAACCCGCCCGGCAGCGCCCGGCAAGCCGCTGAATACCACCCACACGCCGGGCCGCCGACTTTGTCCGGCCACAACCAGGGCCAGCTCAAGATTGCGCACTGCATCCGTTCCCGGCTCGCTGAGCGGCAGCCGCGACCCCGTCACCGCAACGGGAATGGGGAGGCCCGGCAGCAGCCACCTCAGGGCGCAGGCCGTAAAGATCAGCGTGTCCGTGCCGTGCGCCAGCACGATCCCGGTCGCCCCGCCGCGGACAAGAACATCGACCTCGCGGGCCAGAACGCCCCAGTCGCCCGGCTCCAGGTTCTCGCTCAACTTCCCGAGCGCGCCCCGGACAGTGAACGGCGGCGCCCCCGCGGGCAGTCCGCCCCGGGCCAGCCGCCCGAAGTCCAAGGCGGAACGGGCCCGCGCCACGGCGCCGCGCCCGACCCGGCTCCCGCCGATCGTCCCGCCCGTATAAAGCACCGCCAGACTCATGCCGCCTTCGCCTTTTTTTTCGGCTTGGCCGCCGCGCGCGCAGCCGGAACCCGCAGCCAGGCCACCGATTCGAAATGCGAGGTGCGGGGGAACATGTCAACGAGCTGAAGACTCCTGGTGACATAGCCCGCCGCCGTCAGCCGCGCCAGGTCGCGCGCCAGGGTGTCGGCCGCGCAGCTGACATAGACGATATCCCGCGGCCGGAAGGCCGTCATGGCCGCGGTCACCGCCGGATCAAGCCCGGTGCGCGGCGGATCGACCAGCAGCAGCGTCGAGGCGGGCGAGCCTGCCTGGAGCGCGGCCGTCAGCCCCTCCTCGGCGGCGGCGGCCTGGAACGTGTAGCCGGCCAGGTTGAGGCGCAGGGCGTTCTGGACGGCGGCGGCGATCACGGCCGGGTCCGAATCAAGCCCGATCCCCTCCGGTATGCCCGCGCCGGAAGCCGCCAGCGAAAACAGGCCGGCCCCGCAGAACAAGTCCACGAACCGGGCGGGCTTCGCTTTCCGCAGGACGGCCTGAACGGCCTCGACCAGGAGGGACGAGGCGCCCGGATTGACCTGGAAAAAGCTGCCGCGCGGCACCAGGAGGGGTCCGGCCGCGGTCGTTTCCTGCAACCAGGAATCCCGGCTGTCCGCCTCGCCGCGCCAGAAAAGAGCCCCGTCCCGCTCGGTGTGCCGCAGGGTCACATCCATGCCGTGGCGCAGCGTGTTGAAAAAGCCGGGCTTGGCCCGAAGGGTCTTGAGAAGTTCGTTGATCGGCCGCGCCGCCAAGGGGCAGGCCGGGATGTCCAGCACCGTCCGGTTGTCGGGGCCCAGATAACCCAGACGCGTCTCGTTCACGTCCTTCCGGGCGTGCAGCACGATCTTGTTCCGGTACCACAGGGACTGGGGCGACCCGATGGGCTTCTTGAACGGCTGATCCTTCAGCCCGCCCAAACGCTCCAGAACCTCTCCGAACTGCTCCTGCTTGAGGGCCAGTTCGCGCCGGTAGTCCACATGGCCGTAGGCACAGCCCGGGCAGCAGGGATGCGACTGGGGGCCCATCCCGAGGGGATGCCACATGAAGGGGCATTCAGGCTGGATGCGATCCGGCGAGGCTTCCAGCACCTCCAGAAGCTCGCCCTGCGCGAAGGTCTTGTGGCCGCTCCGGATGCGGTAGCGGATCCGTTCGCCCGGCAGCACGCCCGGCACGAAGATGACGCAGCCCTCCTGGCGCGTGACGCCCCCGCCGCCATAGGCGATTCGTTCAATGAGTCCGGTATATGATTGCATGCCCGCATCCTAGCATGGATTCAGGAAAAAAAAAACGGGGAAGCTGTTTCCAGCTTCCCCGCTACGGCGAACCGTCCCTACTTACTTGACCGGAGGCGTAGCCGTCGGCGCGTTCGTGGAGGGGGCGTTCGTCGTGGGCGCAGTCACTTCTTTGTCGCTCATGTTGGACCTTCCTTTCTTGGGTTGTTGAAAAGCGACTCTGTTTATAAATCAATCGATTTGTTTAAGCGATTTTAATAAATTCAATCGCTACGATTGTTCGCTTGCTTATGCTGGAATATTAGTGGTATAATTTCGTTTTTATATGGATGGTTTTTCTTTCAGGAGCATCCGATGTTCATCACGGTATCATGCCCGAAGTGCGGCCGAAGCATCAAAGCCAAGAAAAAATTTGTTCTCAGCACCGGCGGCGTCCCGTGCCTGAAGTGCAAAGTGCGCATACCGGTCACCCGCGAGCAGGTGGAAGCCTACAAGCCGGCGCCGGCCGAGGCGGCCGAAACGCCCGAGGCCGAAGGCTCGGCCCCCGTTGCCCCTGAGACGGATACCGCCGCCCCTGCGGCCTTGGAGATGGAAGCCGCGCCCCAGGCGCCTGAAGAGCCCCAGCCCGCCCAGGAAGCCCCCGTCGACGAAGAGCCTCCGGCCGCGATCGAGGAACAACCAGCTCCGGCCGAGGAAGCCCCGGCCATGCCCGAACCTCCGGCCGCGGAGCCCATCCCGGCGCCGGAGTACCCGGCCGACGACACCGACGCCATCACGGCCGCCATCGCGCTGGAGCCCGCGTCGGAATCCGCTCCAGCCGGCGCTCCCGCCCCCGCCGCCGGCGCGCAAATCGTCTTCACCTGCGTCCAGTGCCAGACCAGTTACCCGGTCCGGCAAGGGCTGGCGGGCAAGAAAATCCGCTGCAAAGGCTGCGCCCGCATCGTCAAGGTCGCGTCCGATTCGCCCATCGTGCCGGGCAACGAAGCGGCCCCGCCCCCGCCGCCCCCGCCCATCGAGGACGACATCCCGGTCGTTTTCTCCGTCGGCGAATCGCCTGTCCAAGCCGCACCGCCCCCTCCTCCTCCTCCTCCGCCTCCGCCCCCGCCCCCGCCTCCGCCCCCGCCGCCCCTCGCCATGCCTCAACCCCCGCCCCCACCCAAGGCCCGGACGGGCACCATGGCTCCGACGATTATCGCGGAATCCGCGGATTCGACAGAGGCCATCAACCGCCTCAAGCGGGCCCTGGCCGAGGCCGAGGAACGCGCCTCGTCCGCCGAGGAGATGCTCCAGAAGACGAATCTCGATAAGTTCAACAGCGAGATGACCGCCTTCCGCAAAATCCGAGACCTCGAGGCGCAGATCCGCGACCTGAACGCGAAGCTCAAGGATCAGGAAGCGCCGGCCGGGACACTGAAGCGGGCCGACGTGGAATCCCTGCTCCGGTCCCTCTGCGACGAACTGGACTCCAACTACCAGCACGAACTGGCCGCCCGGAAGAATCTGGTGGAAGACCTGAAGCGCCAGCTCCTGCAGGCGCTGCAGTAAGGAGCCCCAACAAAAAAAAGGCGGGGAAGTGTCAACTTCCCCGCCTTTTCATTATATCCTACAGCCTTCAGCCTTCAGCCTAAAGCCTATAGCCTCCAGCCTAAAGCCTAAAGCCTTCTTCAAGCCACCGGCTCGATCTTGTCGATCTTCATCAGGCGGATCGTCTTCTTGCCCTTCTTATCCACCGCGGTCGTGCCCTTGCCGAACACCTTGACGTCCTTGCCGACGAAAGCGGCCGGATCAACGCCGTTCTTCTTGGCCGGGGGCAGGGTCACCTGGATGCCATCCGCCGCGATGTCCAGCGCGATGATGGTGTTCTTGGTCTCGACGCCGTCCTTGTTCTTGCGGACCTTGTCCTGCTGGATCACCTTGCCGACCAGCTCCAGATCCTGGACCGGGGGCAGTTCCTTCTTCACCTTTTCCGGGGCCGGGGCCGCGGGAGCAGGGGCAGCCGGAGCCGCCGGAGCCGGGGCCGGAGCCGCAACCTGGGCCTGAACCGTGAACGCCGCCGCCACCATCGCCGCCGCCATGATCATCACTGTCTTCTTCATCTACCTATCTCCTTGTTTGTTAGGAATCAATCAATCGGAAAACGGGCCGTCAAAGCCAGGGCTTCCACCTTCAGGGCGGCCAGGGCCCGGTCATCGTGGGCCTTGTGCAGTCCCTCCACGATCAGCCGCGCGATAACCTCCATCTCCGCCTCCTTCATGCCGCGGGTGGTCACCGCCGCCGTGCCCAGGCGGATGCCGGAGGTCAGGAACGGACTCTTCGTGTCGAACGGAATCGAATTCTTGTTGCAGGTGACGCCCGCCTTTTCAAGGGCGTTCGCCGCATCCTTGCCGGAAAGCCCGGTGCTGGTCAGATCCACCAGCAGCAGGTGGTTGTCCGTGCCGCCGGAGATGATCCGGAGCCCGACGGCGGCAAGCCGCGAAGCCAGAACACCCGTGTTGACCACCACCTGCCGGATGTACTCCTTGAACTCCGGCTGCGCCGCCTCGTGGAAGCAGACGGCCTTGGCCGCCACCACGTGCATGAGCGGACCGCCCTGGATGCCGGGGAACACCTGCTTGTCGATCTCCGCCCCGTACTTCTCCTTGCACAGGATCAGGCCGCTGCGGGGCCCCCGCAGGGTCTTGTGCGTCGTGGTGGTCACCACGTCGCAGTACGGCACGGGATTGGGATGGGCGCCCCCGGCCACCAACCCGGCGATGTGGGCCATGTCCACCATCAGAAGCGCGCCGACCGAATCGGCGATGGCGCGCAGGCGGGGGAAATCGAGTATGCGCGGATAGGCGCTGGCGCCGGCCACGATCAGCCGCGGCTTCTTCTCCTTCGCCAGCCGCTCGACCTCGTCATAGTCGATCAGCTCAGTCTTCTGGCCGACCCCATAGTGGCTGACTCGGAAGAGCCGGCCCGAAAAATTGACGGCGCTCCCGTGGGTCAGGTGCCCGCCCTGGTCGAGGCGCATGGCGAGAATCGCATCGCCCGGCTGGAGCAGGGCGAAATAGACCGCCATGTTGGCGCCGCTCCCGCTGTGGGGCTGCACGTTGGCATGCTCGGCGCCGAAGAGGGCCTTGGCCCGGTCGATCGCCAGCTTCTCCACCTCGTCAACCCAGCGGCACCCGTTGTACCAGCGCTTGCCCGGATACCCCTCGGCGTACTTGTTGGTCAGCAGGGACCCCTGCGCCTCGCGCACGGCCCGGCTGCTGTAATTCTCGGAGGCGATCAGGTCGATCGTCTCCGCCTGCCGGGTCCGCTCCTGGTCCATCGCGGCATACAGCTCGGGATCGGCCGCCGCGATCTCCAGCGGATCCGTCACCCCCGAGCCGCCCATCTTGAACAGCCGGCGGCGATGGCGCTCGGCCGTGTCGGGAATGGCCTTGAGCCACGCATCCAGGATGGCGTCCGCCTGCGCCTGGGGGGTGTATTTCTCGGCCAGCACCAGGACGTTGGCGTCGTTGTGCGAGCGCGTCATGGCCGCCATCTCGGGCGTCATGCACAGCGCCGCCCGCACGCGCGGGTACTTGTTGGCGGCCATGACCATGCCCTGCCCGGTCGTGCACACCAGCAGACCCTGCGCCACGCGCCCCGCGGTCACCGCGGCGGACACCTGGTTGGCGAAATCGGTGTAGTCGCACGACTCCGTGCCCGTGCAGCCGAAGTCCTCGACTTCGATGCCGCGCGCGCGGAGCATGCCCTTCAGATGTTCCTTCAACTTGAAGCCGCCGTGATCGGCGCCCAACGCCCATTTCATGGCTGTTCCTCTCCGGCCGTCCGGCCGGTTCGCTCGAGCTCGTGCAACGCCAGCAGCATTTCCGGGAACGCCGCTTCGATTTCGTTCAGGATCCGATCGTACTCCCAGGCAGTCCCGCCGATCGGGTCGTCCACGTCGCCGTTCCGGTCCCGGCTGTCAAACGCCTTGAGGAGCCTGACCCGGGGGGCGGCATCCGGAAAACGCTTCAGAACGGTCCTGAGGTGAAATTGGGTCATTACCACAATCAGTCCGGCTTCGTCAATCAGTTCCCGTGTCAGCCGCCGGCTCCGGTGGGCGGACCCGTCGATTCCCCGCTCCCGAAGCAGGCGCACGCCCAGCGACGAGGCCGGATAGCCGTCCTCCGTATCGACCCCCGCGGAGGCCGTCCGCCAGCCCATGCCGGCCTCCTTGAGCCGCGCGCGGAAGGCGTATTCCGCCATCATGCTGCGGCAGGTGTTGCCGGTGCAGACGAACAGCACGGAGGGCGGCTGGCACAGCGCGCCTTCGGGGATGGCCCCCTCTCGCAGCACCTGGCAGTCGCCCCCGACCAGCCGGACCACGCTGGAGGCCTTCCCGATCCGGCAGCGCCCCGCATCCAGCGCCAGCGCCACCCCGCGGCCCAGCGCCTTCACCGCCTCGGCCGCCGTCACCGCCGGCGGCTCGCCGCTCCGGTTGGCGCTCGTGACGCGAAGCGGGACCCCGATCTTTTCAAGGATGGCCCGCATGACGGCATGATCGGGCACGCGGAAGCCTTCCTCCCCCCGGGGAGTCTCCAGCACCAGGGTCAACGGGCCGGGCCAGTAGCGGGCGGCCAGCCGGCGCGCCCGGGCTCCCATGACGGCGCCGAACGCCAGCACCTGGTCGGCGCCGGAGGCCATCAGGGGCAGCGGCTTGCCCTCGTCACGCCCCTTCAGCTCGTAGATCCGGCGCTCGACGCCGGCCGCGCGGGGATCGCCGGCCAGGCCGTAAACCGTTTCGGTGGGAACAAGGATCAGCTCCCCCGCCTCCAGGGCGCGGACAGCCTGGTCAATGACGCCGGGGTCCGGGCGCCGCGGGTCAACGGGGATCGGCGGCCGCGACGGGGGCATAGGTTTTCTCCGGAAGAATGGCCAGCGCCTTCAGGCCCAACAGCAGGTCGACCGCCCGGGCCAACCCCGGGTCCGTGCGGACCGCGGCAAACAGCTCGATGTGGCGGCGGGCCGACTCGTCAAAGGGCTTGCCCGCGCGCGACAGCAGGTTGGTCCGCACGTCGATCGGCGCCTTGCCGGCGGGCGCGATCCGCACGTGCGGCGCGACCCCGGTCCCCGCCCACGTCGTGTCGTCGGGCAGCACATACCGGCCCGTGGCCATGAAGGCCGCCCCGCCCCCCGCCAGCGGCACCAGCTCGCGGCGGGCCGGATCGCCCTTGGTCGGCTGACCCACCAGCAGCACGCCCCGGTTGCGGGCCAGCACGGCCGCCAGCAGCTCCGCCGCCCCGGTCGTCCGCCGGTCGACCAGCATGATCACCGGCGCCGCCGCCGGCTCCGCCTCGGGCGCCGCGTGGAGCTCGAGATCCTCACCCAGGCCGTTCTGCACCGAATAAAGAAACGTGTCGGGCCGCACGAAAGGCGCGGCCAGCGCGTCCACGGCGGCCAGGTTGGTCCCGCCCGCGCCGCGGCAGTCGAGGATGAACCCCCCGCCCGCGGCGGCGGCCGAGGCCAGCCCGGTGACGGCGAGGGCGGCCGCCGGAGGCCCGAGGCAGCCGGCCTCGAGAAGCACGATCCCCTCGCCCAGGTCCCGCAGCGCGGGGGCGTTGGTGGTGTCGCCCCCCCGGCAGGCCTCGAACGCCGCCGCCCCGGCCTCGTCGAAGAACCGGGCGCCCGGGTCGGCCAGGCGCACCACGGCCTCCGCGGAGGCGCGCGCCGCTGCCGCGGGCTCCACCGAAACGCCCCGCGCCCGCAGCTGGGCGTAGACGTCGGCAACCGGCTCGACGGGCGCGGCCTGGCACAGGACGGCTAGCAGGACGGCCATCATGCGGGGCGGGCCGCGTTAAGTTCCGCCTGGATCTTGTCGTTGGCCGCGGCCACCTTGTCGGCCAGGCTCTTCTTGTGCAGGACCAGCCGCTGCGCGAGCGCGGGATTGGAAAGCGCCAGCATCTGCACCGCCAGGATCGCGGCGTTGACCGAGCCCGCGCTGCCGAGCGCCACCGTCCCGACCGGAATGCCGGCCGGCATCTGCACGGTCGCCAGAAGCGCGTCGAGCCCGTCCATGGCCCCGCCCTTGACGGGAAGGCCGATGATGGGCAGCGTGGTGTGGGCCGCCAGCACCCCCGCCAGGTGGGCCGCGCCGCCCGCGGCCGCGATGATCACCTTGAGGCCGCGCCCGGCCGCCTCGGAGGAATAGGCCGCCGCCACGGCGGGCGACCGGTGGGCCGAAATCACCCGCACCTCGTAACCCACGCCGAACGAGTCGAGCGTCGAGGCCGTCTGCTTGAGAAGGGGCCAGTCGGAATCGCTTCCCATGACCACGCCCACCTCGATCATTTTCGCCTTGTCCATGGAATCTCCCCTTTTATTCACTCACAAACCCCGCTTGAGCGCCCGGGCCGCGATGTCGCGCCGGACCTGCATGCCGTCGAACGTGATGCGGTCCACCGCCTCATAGGCCCGCTTCACGGCGGCCGACATCGTGGAACCCAGCGCCGTGATCCCCAGCACGCGGCCGCCCGCGGTCACGGCCCGGCCGTCCTTGAGCGCCGTGCCGGCATGGAAAACGATCGTATCGTCCAGCGCGGCGGCGGCCGCCAGGCCGCGGATCACCGCCCCCTTGGGATAGGAGCCGGGATAGCCGGGCGAGGCCGCGACCACGGAGACGCAGGCGGCCGGCTTCCAGGCCACGTGCGATTCCCGGAGCGTCCCGTCCACACAGGCTTCCAGCGCGGGCAGCAGGTCGGTGGCAAGGCGGGGCAGCAGCGCCTGCGTCTCGGGGTCGCCGAACCGGACGTTGAACTCCAGCACGCGCGGCCCCTTGGCCGTCATCATGAGCCCGGCGTAGAGCACGCCCTTGAAGACGATGCCGCGCTTCTTCAGCTCGGCCAGCACGCGGTCGAAAACCTGCTCCTGGATCACGGGCTTCCAGTCCGCCGTCATGGCCGGCGCGGGCGAATAGGCGCCCATGCCGCCCGTGTTGGGCCCCTCGTCGTTGTCGAAAATCCGCTTGTGGTCCTGGGCGGAATCCAGGAGCACGGCCCGCTCGCCGTCCACGAGGGCCAGCATGGACACCTCTTCGCCCACGAGGCATTCCTCGATCAGGACCCGGGCCCCCGCCTCCCCGTGCGCGCGGTCCACGAGCGCGCGCTTGACGGCGGCCTCGGCCTCGGCCGGCGTGGCGCAGACGTCCACGCCCTTGCCCGCGGCCAGGCCGTCGGCCTTGACCACGAGCGGCCCGTTCTGCGCGCGCACGTAGGCCAGGGCGGCGGCGGAGCCGGTGAACGACTCGGCGGCCGCGGTGGGAACCCCGGCCGCGGCCATGACCTCCTTGGCGAAGCTCTTGCTGCCCTCCAGGCGCGCCGCCTCGCGGCAGGGGCCGAACACGCGCAGCCCGAGCGCCTGGAAGCGGTCCACCAGGCCGGCGCACAGCGGCGCCTCGGGCCCGACCACGGTGAAGTCGGGGCGCTGCGCGGCTGCCCAGGCGCAAAGGCCCTCCACGTCCTCGGCGGAAATGGGAACAGACTCGGCCAGCGCCGGGGTTCCGGCGTTGCCGGGGGCGCAGAAGAGGGTGGGTTTCCGGGGATCCCGCGCGAGCGCCCAGAGAAGGGCGTGCTCGCGGCCGCCGCCGCCGATGACCAGTATTTTCATAGACTGATCATTGTATTCACAAACAAGCCTGCGTTCAATCTTTTCGTGCTGAACTCCGAACCCCGACCCCTCTTAATCAAGCCTTCCGCAGCGCGTCGGCCGTCACCCAGGCCAGGGCGTCGCGCACCACGTTGCGCTCGTCGCGCAGGCGGCGGGAAACCGCGCCCAGCTGCTCGCGGTAGAGCGAAAAGACGTGGCGGATGTCCTCCCCCATCTCGGCGCTCTTGAAGAGCTCCGGGCTGTGGGCGCCGAAATCAAGCGAGATCTGGATGGCGCCCTCCTCCCGGATCCAGGGGGCCGCGTCGAAGTTGGTCAGCAGGAGGCGGCCGGGCGCGGGGTCCTCGATCTCCGACCACTCCAGGTACCAGAGGGGCGAGGAGGCGGCCGTGTCGACCTTGAGGAGCTGGAGCAGCTTCTTTTCGATGGCGAAGAGCGAGGCGATGTCGTCGAGCGGCACGCCGAAGACCCGCAGGAAGATGACGCGGTCGAGAAAGGCGCGGTAGACCCGGGGGTAGCCCTCGTGGCTGGGTATGAGGGGCAGCCCCAGCCCCACCTGCAGGTTCCGGATGTAGTGCGGCCCCCGGCGCAGGGAGGCGCACAGCTCGGAAAGCGACATGCCCGTTCGTTTTGCCATAATCGGAAAAAAGCCGCGGAACGGTCCGCGGCTTTTCGTTGCTTCCTTGTGAGGGCGGTGTTACTCGCCCAGGATCCAGCGGACGAACCGGCGGATCGTCAGGGTGTCGCCCAGCTCCTTGCCCTTGGCCTCGAGCAGCTGCTTGACCGACATCTTCTGTTCCTTGACGAACGGCTGGTCGATCAGGCAGACCTCGCCGTAGAACTTGTTGATCTTGCCGTCCACGATCTTGTCCACGATGTTCGCCGGCTTGTCGAGGACCTGCTTGGCGAAGATCGCCCGCTCGGCTTCGACGACGTCGGCCGGAACCTCGGTGCGGACCAGGTAGCGGGGCGCGACGGCGGAGACGTGCATGGCCAGGTCGCGGCCCAGCTCCACGAATGCGGGGGCGTTGACGGTGGCGGCCTTGGCGCAGCCCAGCTCCACGAGCACGCCTTCCTTGGCGCCCAGGTGGATGTAGGAGACGATGCGGCCTTCGCCCTGGAGGGAGAGGCGCACGTTGCGGCGGATCTGCATGTTCTCGCCGGTCTTCTGGATCAGGGCCGTGACGACGTCCTTCTCCGTCTCGGCCAGCACGGCGTCGGTGAGCAGCGCCTTCCCGGCGAGCGAGGCGGCAAACGCCTTGAACTCGTCGTTGCGGGCCACGAAGTCGGTCTCGCAGTTCAGCTCGACCAGGGAGACGGTCTTGCCATCGGCCGACGCCGCGGTGGCGACGAGGCCCTGGTTGGTGGCGCGCCCGGCGCGCTTCTGGGCGGTCGCCATGCCGCGTTCGCGGAGCAGGCGGACGGCCTTGTCCTTGTCGCCGCCGGCCTCGACGAGCGCCTTCTTGCACTCCATCATGCTGACGCCGGTGGCTTCTCTCAATTCGCTGACCATCTTGGCTGTGATCTCGGCCATGGAAAAACTCCTTCGGAAACGGGTGATTCGGTTTGCGGGTTAGGCCTTGGCATCGCCTTCGGGCGCCGGGGCGGCCTCGGGGGCGGGAGCGGCGGCGGCCGGGGCCGGAGCCTGCTCCTTCTTGTCGCGCCGGGGGGCGCGGGCGCCGCCACGGGCGCCGCCGGAAGGCCGGTCGCCGGACGGCCGGTCGGTGCGGCGGCGGGGGCGGTCCTTGGAATCGCCGGACGGCCGCGAAGGCTGGGGATTGGCGGCGTTGTCCGCGTCGCGCTGGCGGCGGATCTCGCCGGCGCGCTTCTCCCACTCGCCGTAGGCGCGGGTGATGGAGGCGCCCAGGGCGGTGATCACGATGCGGATGGCGCGGATGGCGTCATCGTTGCCCGGGATGGGGTAGCTGATGGGATCCGGGTTGCAGCAGGTGTCGACGATGGCGACCACGGGGATGTGCAGCGTCTGGGCTTCCTTGACGGCGTTGGCCTCGCGGTTGATGTCCACGATGACCATGGCGCCGGGGAGCTGCTCCATGTCGGCGATGCCCGTCAGGTTCTTCTGCAGCTTGGCGAGCTCGTGGCGGAGGACGGCGACTTCCTTCTTGGGAAGCTTGTCGAATTCGCCTTCCTTCTCCATCTTCTCGAGGGTCCGCATGCGCTTGATGCTGTTGCGCACGGTGCGGTTGTTGGTCAGCGTGCCGCCCAGCCAGCGGCTGGTGACGGAGAACTGGCCGCACATCTTGGCGACTTCGCGGACGGTCGTCTGGGCCTGCTTCTTGGTGCCGACGAACAGGACGCCGCGGCCGCTGGCCACCATGTTGGCCAGGAACTCCTGGGCCTTCTGGAGCTGGGAGAGGCTCTGCGTCAGGTCGATGACGTGGATGCCGTTGCGCTTGTCGAAGATGTAGGGGCGCATCTTCGGGTTCCAGCGCTTGGTCTGGTGACCGAAGTGGAGGCCGGCGTCGAGCAGGTCGCGGATGCCGACGGTCTCGGTCAGGGTGATGGGCTCGGCCGCCTGGGCGGCTTCGGCTGCGGCGGCGGCCTCATCGGCAACGGCGGCAGGCACAACAGGGGTCTGATCTTCCATGGCCATCTCCTTCTTGGCGGCGTTTCGCCGCAATCCGCTTTGGCCTCTCCGATGGCGCGAAGAGGCACTCGCTTCCGTCCCCTTGGGATCGACGTTGACCTCGCGGTCAGGCTTCCCGGGACTAATCAGACCGTAAAACATAGCGGAGCTGCCTCCCGAAAGCAAGCGTTTTTGAGCGGCCGAAGAGAAGGAAAGGGTTCGGGGTTCGGGGTTCAGGGTGCAGGGGTTCAAGGGTTCAGCGGTTCAAGGGTTCAGAATTCGGGGTTCAGGGTGCAGGGTTCAGGGCGAAGCCGGGCACCGTGACCTGCCGCGCTTCGAGGCCGGTCTCTGGTGCCCGGTTCAGGAAGAAGTAATCGGTGATCAGTAATCGGTGATCAGTAATCGATATCGCGATCGGTATCGCTAGCGCGATCGATCAGGCCCCCTGTGGCAAATAACCACTCATCTCTCCCCCTCATCCCTCCCACTCATCGTCTTGCGATCCGCTATCAGCTATCAGCTATTCTCTGTCCTCCGCGTTCTCGTCTGGACCGGGGGTACGGGGCCTCCCCGTCTATCCCCCTCCGCGCTCTCTGCGTTGGAAGCTGATCCAGGCAGGCGCATGGAAGCCCGATGAGGGGGAACGATTAGAGGGAACGATGAGGGGGGGCTTGCGCGAATGGCCACTCATCCCTCCCGCTCATCTCTCCCACTCTTTTCCGCTATCAGCTATCAGCTATCAGCTATTCTTCCATATCAAGATCGAATCGGCAACCCAGGCGCGTGGTCAATCACGATCGCGATCACGACTACGATCACGCCCCCCCCTGCCCACTGGAGAGTGTGTCGACGCCAGGTAACGCATTGCTCGCCGTGAGCCGCGCCAGCGGCGATACGCAAGGTTGCCCGGTTCGGTTTAATTTCCATTTGCGGGCCTGAAAGATTTCACCATAGAGTACACAGAGGACTGTTGCATTGTGTGTTGCTTTTCTTGATCCGGATCTCTCTGTGTTCTCTGTGTTGATAAATCTTTTTGTTTGCCGAACGTTACCAGTCACCCTGCGAGCTAGGGTGCGCTGGATTGTTGGGAGGTTTTATCTTCCAAGTATTTCCACGAATGCAATTGGAACACCTCGTTTCGGTAAGTGGACTCTCCCACTTTTCCTCCTGAAAATGAAATCTGATCTGAAGTTCCTTTCAGTTCTATCTTCATTTTTTTATCTGTCGGAACGCTCATCTTTGTTGGATGAACGACGATGATCTGATTCATTGAATTAGGTTTCTCGCCGAGATCAAAATAAAACTGACGCGAAGAGTCTTCGTCCTCGATCGAGGGACCCGAAAGGACAGGATGTTGCATGACAAAATCTGATAAAAATCCGACCCTTGTTACGAGATTTGTCCCTACAACATGAATTCGGTTTGTAATGGGCCCAGCCATAGCGGATGAAGCAATTAGCAACAAGCAAATCGTTATCATTCTTTTCATTTTTAGGCTCTTTCCGCATAGTTGTGGGTGATTGAATGAGACATCGGAGTCCGAATCTGTTTTGATGTTGTTACTAGGCAATATCAAGCAGAGAGGAAACCGATGTCTCATGGAGATACAAGCACAGCGCT
>JBIIYJ010000018.1:0-33682 GCA_044346855.1 Kiritimatiellia bacterium | reverse complement strand
GATCCGGCGGGTCCGGCCTGCTACTGCGGCGCGCGCGGCTGCGTGGAGACGCTGATCAGCGGCGGGGGACTGGAGAAGCGCTGGCTCGAACAGCACGGCGCCGCGAAGCCGCTCCAGGAGATCGTGCAGGGCTTTCGCGCCGGGGACGCCGCCTGCGCGGAATTCATGAAGGCGTTTTTCGCCCATTTCGGGCGGGCCCTGGCGAACCTGATCAACATCCTCGACCCGGATGTCGTGGTCCTGGGCGGCGGCGTGTCGAACATCCCGGAGCTTTACACGGCCGGCGTGGCCGAGGTGCGCCGCTGCATCTTCAGCGACAGCCTCGAGACGCCGATCGTGAAGCACGCCATCGGCGATTCGGCCGGCGTGATCGGGGCGGCCCTGATCGGAATTTAACGGGCAAGGGCTCGATGTAGGCCGGGCGCTATGAGCCCGGCACGGCTACGCGACAGTTTATGCAGGAAAAGCGCCAGAAAGCGTGCGACGCCGGGCTCGTAGCGCCCGGCCTACATCAAGGCAAAATGAATAGTCGCGATTATTTCTCGCCTTCGTAGCACCCGGCCTACCCGGACCGTTCGAACGTCAAAGCGCCGGGCTTGCCCGAAGATTGCCGGCCAGCCCTCAGGCCCACTGAGAAAAGCAGAGACCGGATATCAGCAATTGTGGGCATGGCGGGAAGACGCTGTTTCTCCTATCGTGTCTCTTGTCAGACCAAAAAACAGAGAAGGAGAAACAGAATGAAAAAGGGATTACTGGGATTGATGGCTGTGTTGATCTGCGCGAGCACCCTGTGGGCTGCGGAACGGCCGGGAACTCCGCTTTCCTCGACGAAGACGGATGCGGTCGTAAGCTCGGATGCGCTGTCGAAGGCGGTTGATAACTACGTCGCCGAGATCAGGAAGGACAAGGGCGCATTCATGCTGAAGGACGACGTGTCCGGCCAGCAGGTGAACCTGACGCTGGACAGGATCCATAAGGAGAATGCGGCGGTCATGGCTGAGAACAAGTATTTCATCCACGGCGTATTCAAGGGAAGCGATGGGAAGTCGTACGATGTCGACTTCATCCTGAAGCCCGCGCTGATCGGAAATGAGATCAAGGTTTCTGACGCTTACATCCACAAGGTGGACGGCGTCGAACGCTATCAGTGGCTGCAGGACAAGGATGACTGGAAGCGGGAAACCGCTCCGACCGCGACCAAGATGTAACCAGTGTTGGGGAAAGACCCGAAAGGAAATACTTTCCGATTGGGCCTTTCCCCCTTTAAAAACAAAAGAGGGTCGGCTTCGGCTGACCCTCTTTTTTTGGTTTTTTCCGCAAGGCTGGACAGATGGGGCGGCACCTTCTATTATGGACCGAAGTGAGGAGACTACCCGATGGCAGAAGAAACGGTTGAAACCCGCCTCAAGCGGATGATCGTCGAGCGCCTGTTCATGAAAATCGCGCCCGAGGCGATCGAGGACGACAAGTCGCTGGTCAAGGATTACGGGGTCGACTCCGTAAGCCTGTTCGAACTCGTGGTGGGCATCGAGGAGGAGTTCGGCATCCGGATCGGCGACGACGAGTTCGACATCAAGCATTTCCTGTCGGTCGCCGCCCTGGCCAAGTTCGTCCGATCCAAGCTGGAAGCCGGCGCCTGAGCCCCGCATGAACGAGGAAGCCTGCAGAATCGACAGCGGCGGCGGCTGGCTGTGCGGCATGGTCTACAGCCCGGCCGGCCCGCCCCGCGGCGCGCTCGTGTTCTGCAACCCCCTTTTCGAGGAGCGCAAGCCCGCCCAGCGCATCCTGGTGGAGACCGCGCGGGCCCTGTGCGGGGCCGGGTTTGCCGTGCTCCGCTTCGATTACCGCGGCTGCGGCGACAGCGGGGGCGCGTTCGAGGCCTTTTCCGTGCCCGACTGGCTGGCCGACATCGAGGCGGCCGCCGACTTCCTGAAGGCCCGGACCGGCGCCGTCCCGACCGGATTCCTCGGCCTTCGCCTCGGCGCCACGCTGGCGCTGAAGGCGGCCTCGGGAAAGCCCCTGTTCGATTTCGGCCTGCTGTGGGAACCGGTCTTCAAGGGGCGGGATTACCTGGAGCAGGAGCTTCGCCGGAAGCTGATGAAGGAGATGATGACCTTCGGCCGGAGCCAGGTGTCGCGCGATTTCCTGATTCAGGAACTGAACGCCGGAAAGACCATCGACTTCGACGGCCATCCCGTGACCCCCGCGCTGCACCGCGACCTGGGCGGGCTCGGGCTTGACCTGGTCCAGGCCCCGCTGCCGCGCACGGGCCTGCTGCTGGCCATCGGCAGCGCCGAGAAACCGTCGGCCGCCCTGGTCCAGGCCGGTGAGCGCCTTCGCCAGGCCGGCATGGAGGTCCAGGTCAGCGCCCTGCGCGAACAGCCGTTCTGGAACCTGGTCGGCCTCGTCTCATGTCCCGCCCTGATCCGCGAAACGCTTTCCTGGCTTCTTGCGGATCGGTGATCGGTGTCCCGTCCGTGATCGTGATCGTAATCGTAAACGACCGCGCATTTATGTTGCCGCGACGATTACGATTACGATCACGATCGCGACTACGACAATAAAAAGTGTCAAATCCAAATCAGGAGGTGACACCAACCCCTGAACCGGGCACCAGAGACCTGCCTCGAAGCGCGGCAGGTCACGGTGCCCGGCTTCGCCCTGAACCCCGAACCCTGAACCCCTTCTTCCTCCCTCTTTGGATTTGCTTGCGAAAGCACGGCCAAATGGGTCATTCTTCCCCCATGGAATCGGTGATCCACTTTCAAAATGAAGGCGAAACGATCTACGGCGTGCTTCACCAGCCGGAGAAGCCTAACGGGGTCGCTGTTATTTTCCTGCACGGCTGGCCGGGCAACCGCATCGGCCCGCACCGGATGTTCGTGACCTTCGCCCGCCGCCTTTCGGACCTGGGGTTCAGCTGTCTGCGCATCGATTTCCGCGGCCGGGGCGACAGCGAGGGCTCCACCGAAGGCGCCTCGATCAAAGGGATGATCTCCGACGTCTCCCGCGCCGTTGATTTTATGCTGGAGCGGCTCGGCCCGGTCCGCCTCCACCTCCTGGGCATCTGCTCGGGCGGCAAGGTGGCTGTGGGCGCCTCCGCGCAGGACGACCGCATCCAGGGGCTGGCCCTCTGGTCGGCCGAGGCCATCGGCAACCTCCGCTCCCGCGCCGCCCGCGCCAACAAGTCGGCCAAGGCGCTCCGCACCTATCTGAACAAGCTTATGTCGTGGGAGACCTGGAAGAAGATCCTGACGCTCCGCGTCAACACCCGCATGGTGCGCAAGGCCATCGCCACGGACGAAAAACCGCGCGACGCCGAGGTGGTCGAGGAAACGGTTCTGCTGGACAAGTTCCGGTCGTACAAGGGGCCCGTCCAGTTTGTTTTCGGAAGCAACGACCCCGACACCCGCTTTGCGGCCCAGGCCTACACGGTCTTTTGCAGGAAGCACGGCATCCGCCACGAGTGCCACGAGATCGCCGGTGCCAATCACAGCTTTTATTCCATCGCCTGGGAGCGCGAGGTGATGGATCTGACCGAACGCTGGCTTGTCGCGCAGGCCGCCCCGGATCGGCCGTCCCGCCCATGAGCGCCGTCCGGGCAGCCCGGCCCCGCCGCATTCTCTACGTGAACCATGTCTCCGCCCTTGGCGGCGCGGAGGAAAGCCTGCTCGAAACGCTCCGGGCCCTCGACCGGGCCCGCTTCGAGCCGCTGGCCGTCCTGCCGGGGCCCGGCCCGCTCGCGGCCCGCCTTGCGAGCGAGTCTGTCCCCGTTTTCTCACTTCCCCTGCGCCGTTTCAGGAAGACCCGGAACCCTCTTTCGCTGCTGGCCGCGGCCGTGAACATCCTGTCCGTGGCCGTCCGGCTCGCCCGGCTGGTCCGCCATGAGCGGATCGAACTGATCCACGCTAACAGCGCGACCGCCCACCTCTACGGGGGGCTGGCGGCGGGCTGGGCGGGAATCCCCTGCCTCTGGCATTGCCGCGATCTGGCGGACCTGGGCCGGCTGGAGCCCTGGCTGGTGAAAAAGGCGTCCGCCGTGATCGCCATTTCCGGGACCGTGTTCCGCCATCTCCAGCGGAAGGACGCGTCGCTGAAGGTCACGGTTATTCCCAACGCCATCGACGCCGGGCGGTTCGAGCAGGCGGCGAGGGGGTCGGCCGTCCGTTCCGAGTTGGGGCTGGAGCCCGGCCACTTCGTGGTGGGCATGGCGGGTCAGATGGTTCCTTGGAAAAAGCACGACCTCTTTCTTCGCATGGCCGCCCGGCTGGCAGCGGACCTTCCGGACGCCCGGTTCCTGGTCGCGGGCGGCAACCTGTTCGGAACCGATACCGCCTATGAAGCCCGGATCCGGGCCCTGGCCGGCGAATTGGGGCTGGGTGGCAAGGTGGTATTTACCGGGCATCGGTCCGACATGCCGGCCGTTCTGGCGGCCCTGGACGTGCTGGTGCATCCTGCGGACCGCGAGCCGCTGGGGCGGGTGATCCTTGAAGCCCTGGCCCTGGGCAAGCCGGTCGTAGCGGTCGAGGGGGCGGGGCCGGCCGAGATCCTGGCGGGGGGCGCCGGTCTTCTCGTACCGCCCGGCCATGCAGGCGCCCTGGCCGACGCCGTCCTCGGCCTGCGTCGCGATCCCGCGGGGGCGGCCGCCCTGGGGCGGGCCGGCCGCGCCCGGGTCGACACCCTCTACTCCCCGGCAAGTCATGTTTCTGAAATCGAGACGCTTTACGCGGGGCTGCTTCCCGCGAGGCCGGTCGTGGCCATGGTGACGGCGGAGTTCCCGTCCCTGAGCGAGACGTTCATCCTGCGGGAGATGCGGGCGCTGGAGGGGCTGGGGCTGCGGATAGTTCCGGTGGCACTGCGGCGGCCGGCGCCGGGGCCCGTCCATGCCGACGCGGCCGCCTTCCTGGGTCGGGCGCGATACCCGTCCCGGTCGGGAATTGCGGCCGCTCTGGGCTTCTACGGCATGACGGCGCCACGCCGTCTTTTCGGGCTTTTGCTGGAGGCGGTGCTTCGGGGCGATCCGGCCATGGGCTCCCGCGCGAAGGCCCTCTACCGGGCGGGGCTGGCGGCGGAGGCCGCCCGCCGGGTGAGGGGCTGCCGGGTGGACCGGGTGCACGCCCATTTCGCCTGGGTCACGGCGGAGGTCGGCCGTGGCATGGCGCGGTTGCTGGGGGTTCCGTTCAGTGTATCGGCTCACGCGTGGGATCTTTATGCCCAGCCCCCCCGGGCCCTGGCGGCCCGGGTGGCGGGCGCGGATTTCGTTGCGGTCTGCACGGGGCAGGGGCGCGCGCGCATCCGGGAGGCCGCTCCCGATTTTCCGGACGACCGCCTGGTCCTGGTCCGGCATGGCGTCTTTCCCGAGCGCTATGAGGGGACAACCGCCCCTTCACCGCGGATCCTTGCCGTGGGCCGGCTGGAGGAAAAGAAGGGTTTTTGTTTTCTGGTGGAAGCCTGCCGGCTGCTGAAGGAGCGGGGGACGGTTTTCGATTGCGTGATTGCCGGGGAGGGGTCGCTGCGGTTCGATCTGGCGCGCCGGATCCGCGAGGCGGGGCTGGACGACCGCGTCCGCCTGGCCGGGCCGCAGACGCAGGAGCAGTTGCTGGAATGGTATGGAACTGCTATGGTGATGGCGGTTCCCTCGGTGGTGACCGCGGAGGGCGACCGGGACGGCGTGCCGAACGTGATTCTCGAGGCTATGGCCATGCGGATCCCGGTGGTCGCCTCCGCGGCCGGCGCCATTCCGGAAGCGGTGGCGGACGGGGTGCAGGGGCTGCTGGTTCCGCCGGGCGATGCGGAGGCGCTGGCCGGGGCGCTGGCCTGGCTGCTGGCGGAGGCGGAGACGCGCCGGCGGATGGGCGAGCGAGGCCGCGAGACGGTCGGCCGCGATTTCGATGCGGTCCGGAACGCGGAGGTTCTGGCCGGGTTGTTCGGGAAGCATTAAGGCGCGCCCAGGGCGCCGGGAGTTGGCATGGCCGTATCGGTAGGCAAAGGGATTCTCAGGGGCGCCGCCATCATCAGCGCGTTCGCGCTGCTGGGCAAGGTGCTGGGGTTTGGCCAGAAGCTGGTGATCAGCCCCCGCTTCGGCACCGGCCTTGAGCTCGACGCCTACACGCTGGCTTTCAGCAGCGTTGTCTTCATCATCGGCATGTTTCCCCAGCAGTTGCTGCAGCCGCTGCTTCCCCTTTTCATGGAGAAGCGGGAGAAGGAGGGGGAGGCGGCCGCGTGGCGGTTAGCCGGTTCCGTCTGCACCATCCTGATCGCCGTCCTGCTGGTGGTGACGGTCTTGGGGATGGCGCTGGCCCCGAAGCTGGCGGAAGCGACCTCCTCGTTCAAGGATCCCAAGGGAACCCTGCTGGCCGGCCGTCTCGTGTTCGTCATGATGCCGGCCGTCCTGTTTATGGGGCTCTTTGCTTTTCTGACGCTGATCCTCCAGTCGTACAAGCGATTTGCTCCTTCGCCGCTGGGCGACACGATTAACAAGATCGTTCTGATCGGCTGCCTTGTCGCGTTGTTCGGCCGGTTCGGCATTTTCAGCCTGGCCATCGGGGTCGTGGCGGGCTCGGCTGCGGGACTGGTGGCGCAGGTCATCGGGTTGAGGGACAAGATCCGCCAGATCCGGTTCGGGGTGCACTGGCGGGATCCCGCGTTGAAGCACCTGTTCCTTCTGATGCTGCCGCTGCTGCTGCCGTTCGTCATCGCCCAGGTGCGGACGGTCATCGACTATAAGTTCGCCTCGGGCATGGCCGAAGGGAGCACGTCCGGCATCTTCTTCGCCCGCGGGCTGGTGGACACCCTGATCCTGCTGGGGCCCACGGCGCTGGGTGCGGCGATCTACCCGTACTTCTCGGAATGGGCCGGGAACCGGGAGGCGCTGGGTGACATGCTGATGCGGTGGCTGCGGCTGATGGTGTTCATCTTTGTTCCGGTCACGCTGGCGCTGATCCTGCTCGGGCTGCCGATCGTGCAGCTGCTGTTTCAGCGAGGGAAGTTCACGGAGGCCTCCGTGGCCTTGACTGTGGCGCCCTTCACTTTCTACACGCTCGGGCTGACGATTTTCGCCCTGGAGATCATCCTGATGCGCTTCTATTTCTCCGTGAAGAACACGCTGGTGCCGGCGGTCATCGGCGCGGCCTGCGTCTTTGTCCACCTGGGCGTGATCCTGCTCACGCGTCATGCGATGCAGAACAGCAGCATGGCGCTGGCCGCCACGATTTCAAAGGGGGTCAAGGTGGCGGTGATGCTCGCGTGGCTGGGCTTCCTGCTGCCCAGCCTGCAGGGGCGCAAGAACGGCCTGTTCCTGCTGAAAATGACCTTGGCCGCGGGGGGGATGGCCCTCGCCATGACGATGGTCCTGAGGGCGTTCCCGGCGATGGAGGCCGGGGAGGGAGGCGGGTTGACCCGCCTGGTCCGCCTGGGGCTGACGATCGGCGGGGCGGGTGCGGCCGGTGCGCTGGCCTTCGTGACTGTGGCGTTCGTCCTGAAGATGGAAGAGACGGCGCTGCTGTGGACGTTCCTGAAAAAACGGCGCCCGTCGCCATGAAACGGATCCGGGTGCTGGAAGTGGTGGAAGCCACGGCGGGCGGCACCCGCCGGCATGTCACCGATCTGGTCTGCCATCTTCCCCCCGACCGGTTCGAGCTGTCGGTCTACTGCTCGCTGGAGCGGGATCCGGACTTCGCCCGCGATATCGCGCGGATGCGCGAGCGGGGGGTCGGCGTGACGGTCAGTCCGATGCGGCGCGCCATTTCCCCGCTCCGGGACGCGGCCGCCTTTTTCCGCCTGTGGCGTCACCTCCGCCGGAACGGCTACGACATCGTGCACACGCACAGCTCCAAGGCCGGGTTTCTGGGGCGCTGGGCGGCCGCGGCGGCCGGGGTGCCGGTCGTCCTGCACACCCCGCACACCTTCGCCTTCCAGATGGGGGTGGCCCCGCCCCTCCGGCTGTTGTACCGATTATTGGAACGCACGGCCTCACGCGTCACGGACCGGTTTGTCTGCGTCAGCCGGAGCGAGCGGGAGGCGGCGGAGGCGGCGGGGGTGGCGGCCGCGGAGCGGTGCGTGGTGATCGAGAACGGCGTGCCGGCGGAGGCGTTCGAGGGCGGGGGGGACCGCGCCGCGCGGCGGCGGGAGCTGGGGCTGGCGGCGGAGGCGCCCGTGGTGGGCATGGCGGGGCGGTTCGAGCCGCAGAAGGGTCACCGGGACCTGGTTCTGGCGGCGGCTCGGGTGGCGCAGCGGGTGCCGGGCGTGCGGTTCGTGCTGCTGGGGGAGGGGACGCTGGTGCCGGAGGTGAAGCGGCTGATCGGCAATCTGGGGCTGGAGGGCGTTTTCCTGCTTCCGGGGATCGTGGAAGACGCGACGGCCTACTATGTCGCGTTCGATGTGATGGCGCTGCCGTCGCGCTGGGAGAGTCTGCCATATTCCCTGCTGGAGGCCATGGCGGCGGGAAAGGCCATCGCGGCGACGCGGGTTGGGGGCATGCCGGAGGCCCTGGACGAGGGGCGGGCGGGCCGGCTGGTCCCGCCCGGGGATCCCGGGGCCATGGCGGAGGCCCTGGCGGGGCTGCTGCAGGCGCCGGCGGAGCGGCAGGCCCTGGGCGAGGCCGCGCGGGAGCGGGCGCGCGCACGCTACCGGCTGGAGGACATGGTTGCCAGGGTGGCGGAGTTGTACGCGTCTGCTGTAGCCGCGGGCGCGATAGAATAGCTGATAGCTGATAGCTGATAGCGGAGGCGATCACTTCTTCATCCCTCCAACGGGATCCTGCACGAATTTCCAACGGAGGGCCGAGCTCCTGCGAGGCCTCAAGGCGCATTGGAGGCGCAAGCATGGCGCATTAGGACTCGCGGGAGCTCGTCCCTCCGTTGGGATTAGTCAGGGATTACGCACGAATTTCCAACGGCCGAGTCGGAGTAGCAGTTCAAAGCGACGCCACCCGGCAAGCTCATGGGAGGACTCAATGCGCACAAGCTTGGCCGGATCTGTTTCAAAGCTTGAACACCGAACCTGATTTCCGTAACCTATATGTGTGAAAATTTCCGATGATTATGACGCTAAAATTGCATTATGGGCTAGGGAATCGCGTGTTTATCCCCTTCCCAAAATGATCAATCTTCCTGCCTTCAAGTCCCGAAAATTCAGGTCGTATGAGGAATTCAATGCATGGAAGCGCCAATACCTTGAAGAAATTGCCGCCGCGGGTGGTGTCAAATGGACGAAATAATCCAACGGTTCAACGATGCTCATATTCAATACCTTCTGATTGGCGGACAGGCCGTCCGGTTGGAAGGCATGCCTCGTTTTTCGATGGATTGGGACTTGTATATTCCGCCCCGAGATCTTGAAAATATAGATCGCATCAACTCTGCTTTAGAGGATGAACTCGATTCGCCGGTGCTTCCTCTTGGAAGCAAGGGCGAGAATTTCGTGCAGACCTATCAGACACGCTGGGGCATTTTGCAATTCCATCTGGGTGGAGCCGGACTCCCTCCCTTTGGTGAATGTTTTGAGCGTTCTGTTTTTCATCAGACAGAGACGGGCGTTCAGGTGCGTTGTCTTTCGGGCCGCGATCTTTTGAAGGCCAAACAGGCAACAGCGCGTCCCCAGGATGAGCAGGATATTCGATTCTTGAAGAAAAAAGATGACTTCGGATTGCTTTGAGCAGTAAATGAAGAGGGGTTTGACATGAAATACGGGTTATTCTTGAGCCTGATGCTCGCCGCGGCGCCGGTTGTTTTTGCCGAGCAAACGGTCTGTCTCGACGCCGTCTCCGCCTCTTCCCTTGAAGCGCCCATGGAAATTGCCTCCGCCACCAACGCGCCGCTGGACCTTCGCGACAAGCTCGCCAAGGGCGCCTCGGGCGGCCGCTACCTCGAAATCGCCCAGGGCAAGGGCAACCCGCCGGATGTGGCGACCGGAAAAGCCGTTTTCACGATCGACATTCCGGAGGACGGCGACTACATCCTCTGGTGCCGGGCCTGGTGGAGCGACGAGTGCGGCAATTCGTTTTTCATCAACCTCGACGAGGCCAAGCCCTTCACCCTCGGCGAGGATTCCACCTTCAAGTCGTGGCACTGGGTCAAGGCCCCCGCGCGGCTCAAGCAGCTCACGCTGACCAAAGGGCCGCACACCCTGACCGTCCGGAACCGGGAGGACGGCGTGAAGCTGAACCAGATTCTCCTGACGAACGACAAGCAGTTCGTGCCGGTTGACGTGGAAACCGTGACCGTGAAGGCGGCGGCCCCGGCCCCGGCCGCGCCGTGAGGGAGCAGGGCGCGCTGTCCAAATGGGTCATGGCCGGGCTGATGGCCATCCTGGTGCTGGCGCCAACCCAGATCTCGCTGGAGCTGATCCGGAACCAAGCCGGCGGATTAGCCCTCAGCCTCGGAACCGGCGAGCACTCGCATGTCACGGTGGCGCACCTGTCCCTCGTTGATCCCGTGGTGTGGCTGACCTTCGCGCTCTGGCTGGCGGGGCAGCTTTACACCGGCGCCTGGCGCGCCTGGAAAGCGGATAAGCTCATCCTGCCGGTCCTGCTCGTGGTACTCACGGCTCTCTCCCTGGTCAAGACGCCCAACCTGGTGAAGTCGGCCAACAAGATCCTTCAGCAGGCGGAATATTTTATCGCCGCCTACCTTCTTTTCATCACCGCGCTGTCCGAGCCGAAGGGCTTCCGCAAGCTGCTGAACGTCTTCCTGGGCGTGGCTTCTGTCGTCGTGCTGATCGGGTTCGCGCAGTACTGGATGCCGTCGGTGGAGCCGTTCAAGGTCCGTTCCACCTTCCTGAACAGCAACGTGTTCGGCGGGTTCCTCTCGCTTGCGCTGCCGCTGATGTTCGGCCTGTTCCTGGGCGAGACGGACTGGCGGCGGCGGGCCTGGCTCCTGGTGGTCATCCTGGCGGGCGCGACGGCGGTGCTCTCCGGCGGCTCCTTCCTGGGGCTGGCCCTGGCGTTCGGCTGCGTGGCCCTGGGGCGGGGCTGGAAGCCATTTCTCGCGTATGCCGTCCTCCTGTTCCTGCTGGCGTTCCTGGTCCTGCCCCATCTGCCGCGGGGCAATCTGGAGGTGCAGAAGGAGTCGGTGGAGTTGTTCAATGCCGACGGGGACATGGGCCGGCGCTATCCCGAGTGGCAGGCGGCCGTGGAGATGATCCGCGAGCATCCGCTGCTGGGCGTGGGGTCCGGGTGCTACCAGGAGAAGATCGGCACCTTCTACGGGACCATCCCGATCGTGCCGGGGTCGGCGGCGCAGGCGGATACGCAGAACCTGTACCTGGTGCTGGCGGCGTCGATCGGCCTTCCCGGGCTCGTGGCATTTTTAGGGCTGCTTCTGGGTGCGGGCGCGGCGGCGGCGCGCAAGGCGGTCCTGGCGGCGGACACCCGAAGCAACGGGCTGTTCCTGGGGGTCGCGGGCAGCGTCGCGGCCTTTGCCGTCAACAGCATCTGGTCGCCGCTGCTGGTGCGCGGCATCGGCATTCCGCTTGTGTTCATCCTGGCCCTGGCCCTGGCGCGAGAGGATGAGAATAGCGGATAGCTGATAGCTGATAGCGGACAGATAGCTGATAGCGGATCTACCGATCACTGATCACCGATCACTGATCACCGATCACTGATCACCGATCACTGATTACTGATCACCGATCACCGGTACTTCGGCAGTGCCTTCCCGTGCGCCTTGATCAGCTCGTCGCACATTTTGCGGATCTGGTCCAGGGTCAGTTCCGACGCGGTGTGCGGGTCGAGCATGGCGGCGTGGTAGATGGCCTCGCGCTTGAGGGTCAGGGCCGCCTCGACGGTGAGTAGCTGGACGTTGATGTTGGTCCGGTTGATGGAGGCGCACACCTCGGGCAGGTCGCCCACATAGGTTCCCTGCACGCCGTTGTTGCGGTCCACCAGGCAGGCCACCTCCACCGCGGCCTTGGGCGGCAGGTTCGTGATCAGCCCCGTGTTCAGCACGTTGCCGTGCACGCGGATGGCCACGTCGGTCTCCATGGCCTCCATGATGAAGGAGCCGTATTCATGGCTCCGGAACTTCGGCAGGTCCTTGCCGGCCAGCGCCTGCTTGACCTGCGCCTTCCAGGCCTCGTTCGACCCCTGCATCCGTTTCAGGTACGTGTCGATCGGGATGTTCAGGTCCGCCACCAGCCCGGGATGCCCGGTCTTGATCCAGTAGGGCATGTACTCGGCGCTGTGGTGGGAGGATTCGGTGACGTAATACCCGAAATGCTTCATGATCTCGTGGCGGACCATGTTGTCGTGCTTCTTCCCGCCCGGCTTGAGCGCCTCGCGGTTCATCGCGAACGCGCGCTGTTTGAGTTCGGGGTACAAGTCCTTGCCGTTGTCCGTGACCTTCAGCAGCCAGGCCTGGTGGTTGATGCCGGCGATGGTCCACTGGAGGCGGTGGCCCGGGTCGGCCGTGGCGATGTGGGTGATCGGCACCTCCTCGTGCACGTGCTTGAGCATGCCCAGCCGGAGCATGAGGCCGCGCACGCAACCCTGCACGGAGTGGCAGAGGCCCACGTACTTGATCCCGGTTCCGCGGAGCATGGCGCCGCTCAGGATGGCCATGGGATTGGTGTAGTTGAGCATCCAGGCGCCGGGGCAGACCGCCTGCATGTCGGCCGCGAAGTCGAGCATGACGGGAATGGTGCGCAGGCCGCGGAAGATGCCGCCGACGCCAAGCGTGTCGCCCACCGTCTGCCGCAGGCCGTATTTGTGCGGGATCTCGAAGTCGAGGCGGGTTCCCTCCGCGCCGCCCACCTGGACGGCGTTGATGACGTAGTTCGCGCCGCGCAGGGCAGCCCGGCGGTTCTTCACGCCCAGGTGCGCCGTCACCGTGGCCCGGCTGCGGTTGAGCTTGCGGTTCATCACGTCCACCACCGCCTTGGACTGCCGGAGGCGCGCGGCGTCGATGTCGTAAAGCGCCAGGTGGCTGTCCCGCAGCGCCGGAGTCAGCATGCAGTCGCCCAGCAGCCGCTTCGCGAACATCGTGCTGCCCGCGCCCAGGAAGGTGATCTTGGCCATGTTCAACTCCAATTCGGAACGTTGTGAAAAGGCTATTCTGCCATGAGGAACGCTTTTCTGTACAGGCAAATTCGGTGGGAAGAGAGGGGTCGGGGTTCAGGGGAGAGGGTTCAGGGCCGATCCGACCGATCCGACCGATCTGACCGATCCGACCGATCCGACCGATCTGACCGATCACTGATTGCTGACCACTGATCACCGATCACTGTTCGCTCACTGTTCGCTCTTGCTTCACCTCGCGCCGGCGTGATTTACTGGGGCCATGAAGCTTTACCTGGACGCAACCGGAATGACCGCCCCGCTGGCGGCCGCCGTCGATCAGCTGGCCGTGGAGTTTCCGTTCGTCAAGACGGCTCCGGCCGCCGGGTCGGACGAGGTGACGATCCGCTTCCAGGCCCTCCCGGAAAAAGGCCGCCTGGAAATCGTCCGCAAAGGCCGCAAGGTGCGCATCGGCTACGGGACCACCGCCCAGGCGCTGCGCGGCCTGGGCTCCGTTCTGAGCGGTTTGCTTCCCCCCAACGGGACGCAGGAAGAGTCGACCCCCTTCGAAACCTTCGGCATCATGCTGGACTGTTCCCGCAACGCCGTCATGACGCCCGACCACGTCAAGCGCTGGCTTCGCCGCCTGGCCCTCATGGGCTACAACATGGCCATGCTCTACACCGAAAACACCTACGCGCTTCCCGGCGAGGACTACTTCGGCTACCGCCGCGGCCGCTACACGCTCGAGGAACTGCAGGACATCGACCGCTGCGCCGCCGACCTCGGCATCGAAATGATCGGCTGCATCCAGGTGCTGGGCCATCTCGAACAGCTTCTCCGCTGGCCCGAATACGGCGCCGTCCGCGACACCGCCTCCGTCCTCCTCGTGGGGGAGGAGCATACCTACGCCCTCATCGCGAAGATGATCGCCTTCTGGAAAACGGCCTTCCGCAGCCGCCGCCTCCACATCGGCATGGACGAGACGTTCGACCTCGGCCGCGGCCGCTACATGAACCTCCACGGCTACAAGCGCGGCTACGACCTCTTCAACGAGCACCTCGCCCGCGTTTCGGGACTGTGCGGCCAGCATGGGATCCGGCCCATGATCTGGTCCGACATGTATTTCCGCATGGGAAGCGCCACCCACGATTATTACGATCCGAGGTGCGAAATCCCCGCCGACGTCAAGGCCGCCATCCCCAAGCAGGTGCAGCTGGTCTACTGGGATTACGACCACACCGACCCCGCCTTCTACACGGAATGGATCCGCCGCCATCGCGAACTGGGCTCCGAGCCCGTCATGGCCACCGCCGTCGCCACCGTCCAGCGCCCCTGGCTCATGCGCTCGGAGCCGGCCGTCAACGCCTGCCTCTCAGCCTGCCGTGAGGCCGGGCTGCGCGAGCTGGTCGTCTGCCTGTGGGGCGACGACGGCGCCTATTGCGAGTTCGACTCCGCCCTGGCCGGTCTGGCCCAGGCCGCCGAGGCAGCTTACGGCGTGGCCGACCTCCCTCCCGAAAAGGGGTTGGCGGAGCGGTTCAAGGCCATCTGCGGGAGCGACTACGACGCCGTCATGACCGCGGCGGCCATGAACGACGGCATCCACCCCATGGTGCTGGTGTGGGACGATCCGCTGCTGCGCGTGGCCTGGCGCAACGAGGGGCTCAAGAAGGCCGACGCCTGGACCACGATGGACTCCCATTTCGCCGTCCTGCTGCGCCGCCTGGCCCCCGTGGAGAACGAGGAGGAGCCCGTCGACCTGGCCCACGCCTGCCGGCTCCTGGAGTTTGCCCGCTCCAAGATCCGGCTCAACCAGGTCGTTGACGCCGCCTATGCCTCCCGCAAGCCGAAGGAGCTGGCCGCCGCCCGCGCCCGGGCGAAGGCGGCCCGCCGCGCCCTGGAAAAGCTGATGGAGTCGTTCCGCCGCCAGTGGCACCGGCGCAACAAGCCCTTCGGCCTCGAAACCATCCAGATCCGGTTCGGCGGGCAGCTGGAACGGTTCCGCGAGCTGGACCGCCGGCTGGAGGACCTGGCCGCCGGCCGGCTCGCCTCTGTCCCCGAATTCGAGGAACAACCCTCCACGGATTCCGCCTACACCCACGTCGCCTGGCGCTACCTGGCCGTCTCCGGTCTCATCTAGGAGTTGTCATGCGAAAGTGTCTTGTCCGTTTAGTCCCTTTGGCCCTTTTAGTCCCTTTCATCGCATGGGCCCAAGGGCCCTCGGTCGAGCTTCTCCGCGAGGGTAAACCGGCGCTGACCCTTGAGGTGATCGGCGACACCAACCGCCTGGCCGTCGCGGCGCCCGCCGTGGCGGACCTGGCGCGGATCCTGTCTCAAATGGCAACCGAGCCCTTCCTGCAAAAGCGGTTTGACAAGCCCGAGCGTTTGTCGGGGCCGGGCGTGTTCATCGGGCGGGCGGACGATCTGCGGGCGTGCGGGCTCGAGGTGCCGGCCGACCTGAAGCCGCAGGAAACCTTCATCCGGACGTTTGAGGGCGGCCGCCTGATCCTCGCGGGCGGCAACGACTGGGGGGTGTCGCACGCGGTCTATGAATTCCTCGAGCTCCTGGGCTGCCGGTGGTTCTATCCCGGCGAAACCTGGGAAGTCGTGCCGGCGGGCACGCCCGGCTTATCGGTTTCCGTCGACCTGCGCAGCCGGCCCGCCTTCGACATCCAGCGGCGGATCTGGATCGGGCACGGCATGCATTCGCCAAAGATCCAGAAGGACTACGCGGACTGGATGCGCCGCAACCGCGCCGGCTCCCCGGTGGCCGTGGCCTGCTCGCACAGCTGGCCGGTTCCGGAATCCGCCTTCACCAACAACCCCGACTGGTTTGCGCTGGTCAACGGGAAGCGCTCTCCCGGCAAGCCCTGCTACTCCCATCCCGAGGTGGTGCGGGCGGGGGTCCGCAAGGCGGTCGCGTATTTCACCGCCAACCCGAAGGCCGACATGATCTCGGTCAGCGCGCCGGACGGCATCGGGTACTGCGCCTGCGACCTGTGCCTGAAGGCCTCGGGCGTGACGTCGTGCGTGGCGTCGAACGGCACGTATTTCGGGACGCGGGCCGACGGGCTGGAGGTGTGCGTGGTGTCGGAGACGATCTTCCGCTACGCCAACGCCGTGGCGAAGGCCGTGGCGGAGGCGCACCCGGGCAAGCTGGTCGGCTGCCTGGCCTACAGCTCCTATGCGCATCCCCCGAGCTTCCGGCTTGAGCCCAACCTGTATGTGGAAATCACCCGCGGTTACCGCCGCACGCCCCTGAGCCAGGAGGCGCAGCTCGCCGCCTTTGCGGCGATCGCCTCCAGCCTCGGCATCTACGAGTACTACGACGTGGAGCAGTGGAGCTGGGACCAGCCCGGCGCCGCCCGCGCCATGGACCTGACCTACCTGGGCGAGACGCTGCGTTACTATAAAAGGGACAAGATCACCAGCCTGTCGGGCGAGATGTCGAACAATTTCGCCCCCAACGGCATCGGCTACTACCTGATCCTGCGGCTGTTGTGGGATCCGTCCGCCGACGTCCGGGATGTCGAGCACGATTTCTACAGCCGGGCCTTCGGGCCTGCCGCCGGACCGGTCCGCCGCTTCTACCGCCGCTGGGAGAGCGGGCAGCGGCTCGACGACCGGACGCTGGGCCTGGCCTTCCTGGACCTGAAGGAGGCGGCGGATCAGGCCCGGGAGGTGCCGTCCCGACCCGCTATCAGCCGGCGCGTGGACGAGCTCCGGATGTATGCCCACTTTTTGAAGCTATACCTCCAGCCCAAGGAGGGCGCCAACGAGGCCGAGGACGTCAAGCGGCTGAAGGAGCGGTTTGGCGAGGCCGGGGCGAAGGCGCGGGTGCAGGCGCTGGGCGACTGGGCCAGCCGGCTCATCGACACCCACATGATCCACGGCTGGGCCTTCAACCGGTACCTGATCAGGCGCGGCGACGCGCTCGGCTGCGACACGAAGGCCTGGATGAAACCGGGCCCCATTCCGACCGCCGAGGAGGTTGAGCGGGTCTTCGCCGCCGACCTGGCCGAACTGAAGCCCGACCGGTCGAAGGAGGTGGCCGACACGCTTTACAGCCGCCGGCTGGCCGGCTTCGGTTCCTCGGCGCAGCTCGCGGCCCGGGGGCGGCTGGAGGCCGCCCGGGGGTTGACCTGGCTGGCCCCGGCGTCGACCAACCGGCCGCTTTGGCTGGAGTCCGGCTCGTCCAACATGACCGTGTCGGCGGTTTTCATTCCGCGCGCCGAATTCGAAAACGAGTGGCTCGAAACGGCGGGCCGGCCCGTCGAGGTGCAGTGGAAGACCAACAACGCGGCGGTCCTGGCCGCGCCGGGGGAGGGGTATTTCAAGATCCGGACGGATGGCGTTCCCGCCTCCGGCCAGCCCGCGGTGCTGCAACAGGGCGGCCCCCTGAAGACCGGCACGCTCTATTTCTGGGTGCCGAAGGAGACCCGGCGGTTCGTGCTGACGGTCAAGGGCGCGCGCGGCACGCTGGCGCTTAAGGTGCGCGATGGGCAAGGCAGGCCGGTGCTCGAGGCCGCGAACGACAAGGTACCGGGCTCGCACCTGGTGGAGGTGGCCGAAGGGGCGGCCGGCGCCGCCTGGAGCGTGGAAGGGCCGGGCGAAATCAACGGAACCGCGGTTTTCACCTTGACGGGAGTGCCGCCCTGGTTCAGCTTAAGGCCCGAGTCTTTGCTGGTTCCAGCGGAGGCGCTTTAACGGAATTGGCAGGTAGGGCGGCCAGTCCCTTGGCCGCCGTCATGCGCCTGTTGTCGAGCGGCGGCGGCCAAGGGACTGGCCGCCCTACCTGAGAGAGACAGGCTAATCACATGAACCATTCATCCTCATCCGCCATACGCGTCGACGCGGATTTTCCAGGCGGCAATGTTATCGTGGACTCCATCGACGGCGACACGCTGAACGTGCGCCAGGACCTGCGGGACACGACGACCGACTGGTTCTACTGGTGCTTCCGGGTGCGCGGCGCGGCGGGGCGCTCGCTGACGGTGCGGTTCACCGCCAGCAACGTGATCGGCGCGCGCGGCCCTGCGGTCAGCCTGGACGGCGGCCTGACCTGGCGCTGGCTCGGTATGGCGGCGGTGGAGGGGCAGACGTTCCGATATGCGGTTCCCGCCGGCACGGGCGACGTGCGCTTTTCGTTCGGCATGCCGTACCTGCAAGCCAACCTGGACGCTTTTCTCGCCGGTTATCGGAATCATCCGAACCTGGAGGCCGGGGTCCTGTGCGCCACGCCCAAGGGGCGGAAGGTGGAATGGCTCCGGGCCGGCCGCCTCGACGGGCGGGCGGAGCAGAAAGTGTTCATCACCGCCCGGCATCACTGCTGCGAGATGATGGCCAGCTATGCCCTGGAAGGCCTTCTGGACACGGTGCTGGCCGGCTCCGGCCCCGGCGCCTGGCTGCGCGAGAACGTGGAATTCGGGATCGTGCCCTTCGTGGACAAGGACGGCGTTGAGCAGGGGGACCAGGGGAAGAACCGCGCGCCGCGCGACCACAACCGCGATTACATCGGCGAGAGCGTCCATGCGACGACCCGCGCGATCCGTGAGCTGATTCCGGCCTGGTCCGCCGGGAAACTCCGCTTCGCGCTGGACCTGCACTGCCCCTGGATCCGCGGCGGTCGCAACGAGTCGATCTATTTCGTCGGGGGCGAGAACATGGCTGTCTGGGAGCGCGTGCTCGCGTTCTGCGGCGCCCTGGCCCGCGTGCAGACCGGGCCGCTTGTTTACGATCCGAAGGACAACCTGCCGTTCGGCGTTGACTGGAACGTCGCGGCGAACCAGTCCGCCGGAATGCCGTGCAGCCGTTGGACGTCCGGGCTGCCCGGCATCCGGGTCGGCTCCAGCATCGAAATTCCGTACGCAAACGCGAACGGCGTCGAGGTCAACGCCGCGAGCGCCCGCCTGCTGGGGCGCGACGTGGCGGCGGCCTTGCGGGAGTATCTGGCGACCTGACGCGCAAAGAAGTTGTGAAAAAATCGCGACTCTATATTTTGGCTGGATGTAGGCCGGGCGCTACGAGCCCGGCGTCGCACGCTTTCCGGCTCATTTCCTTGAATAAATTGTCGCGTAGCCGTGCCGGGCTCATAGCGCCCGGCCTACCAAGACCCCTTCTAAGAACCCGGCAAGCGGAGATGGCCGATTTGCGGCTTATGGAACCGAGCATGGCATGTCGAGTGGTAACGGAGTGAAAATGAATGGCACAGTCCTGACGATCGGTTTGGTTGCGGGCGCCCTCATGCAGGGCGCAACGATGTCACACGGGCAGGCGGAGGGCGACTTGACGGCGCGGGTGAAGGCGCAGCTGGCGGCCCGCCCCGGTCTGCCCCCCGGTGCGGCGGTCGCCTGGTATGCCGTGCCGGCGCTCAGCCCGGTCAAGCGGCTGCCCGACGCCTTTCCCGCCGATGGCGTGCCGGGGGGCGCCCTCCAGGTGGCCGCCTGCCGCGGCGAGTTCGAGCCGGCCTCATTCCTTTTGTTTCCGTTTCAGACTTCTTCGCGGGCGGAGCTGAAGGCCGCCGACCTCGCGTCCGCGGACGGGGTCATCCCCGCCTCCTGCGTGGACGTGAAAGTGGTGAAATGCTGGTACCAGGCCGGCACCGCGTGGTACAGCTATTTCGCCGACGTGAACGGCCGGCAGCTGACGCCCGAGCTGCTGCTGAACGACGAGTCCCTGGTCCGGATCGACGAGCGGACCAAGGATAACTACCTGCGGGTGGACGAACCGGCCGGAACCAACTACGTCTGGGTCAGCAATCCCGCCGCGGTTGAGGCGCCGCTCAACGAGGAGGTCGCCCCCGTGGCCGACGGGAAATCGCTACAGCCCTTCCGGCTCGAGGCCGGGGCGTTCAAGCAGTTCTGGGTGACCGTGAAGATCCCGGAAACGGCCGCCCCGGGCCTGTATCGCGGCTCGCTGACCCTGTCCGGCGCCGGGCCGGCCCTGGCCATTCCCCTGGCGGTGCGGGTCCTGCCGTTCGACCTGCCGGCCCCGGCCACCTACTACGACGCTGGCCGCGAATTCTACTCCATGCTCTACAACGATCCGGGGTATGCCGACATCCTTAAGAAAAACGGGAACGATTGGGCGCATGCCGACCGCAAGATGCTGGCGCTGTTCAAAAACATGCGCGACCACAACGTCCTGCATCCCCGCATCGACGATTACCGGGCCCCCGCGCGCGACGCCTTCATCCGCACCTTCGAGCTGATGCGGGAGGCCGGGCTTTCGACCGATCCGATCTTCGGCGCCATTCCGGGCATTCCCCCGTACGGGTGGATGACGTCGATGGTCGACGTGGCGGTTTCCAACCAGACCCTGCCCGCCGAACTGGTATCCCGGGTGGACGAGTCGTACGACATCGTGAAGAAGCTGCTGGGCCATTCCAACGTCTACTGTTTCGGCTGGGACGAGCCCTCCCGCCGGCTCGTGGTGGCCGAGCGCAAGCCGTGGACGTACCTCCACGACAAGGGCCTGAAGGTCTACAGCACGGCCACGGACTCGCATCTTTCCTATAGCGGGTACAACGAGGATTTCGTCAACGTGCCCGGCGGCATCACCCGCGAGCGGGCGGCGGCGTGGCATGCGATGGGGCAGCGCATCATGAACTACGCCTCCCCGCACACGGGCCCGGAAAATCCGGATTTCATCCGCCGCGTCCACGGGCTCAAGCTGTACAAGGCCAACTATGACGGGCTGGGCAATTACATCTTGTCCTGCCGGGGGTGGAACGATTTCATCGGCGAAAGCTACAACTTCCGCCTGTTCAACATGACGTATCCGACCCGCGACGGCGTCATCGACACCCTGGCGTGGGAAGGGACCCGCGAGGCGCTGGACGACGTCCGCTACGCCACCCTGCTGAAGATCATGGCCGCGCGCGCCGTGGCGACGGGGAAGACCGGAGCCGTCTACGAGGGGCGGCGCGCTCTGCAGTGGCTGGAGCGGATGGACGAGACGAGCGCCGACCTGGACGCCGTGCGCCTGGAGATGATCGACCGGATCCTGGCGCTGCGCGCCCACGCCGCGTATCCCCCGGCGGAGACGAAGCCGGCGTCCGTGAAGGCGCCGCCCCTGCCGGCCGCGGTTGCCGTCGCGACCTCCGCTGTCCCCGAAACGGTGGAG
Source organism: Kiritimatiellia bacterium (assembly GCA_044346855.1). Taxonomy (GTDB): domain Bacteria; phylum Verrucomicrobiota; class Kiritimatiellia; order CAIKKV01; family CAIKKV01; genus CAIKKV01. The sequence continues at coordinate 12,567 of JBIIYJ010000018.1, read as the reverse complement.
AGCATCCGCGCGGTCCTGACCCGGCCCAAAGTGACGAACAAGGATTACAGGGCCGCCTCGTTCAGGCTGATCGAGCTGACCGCGTTGGAAGGCCGGCAGGAGGAGGCCCGGGCCGACGCCGCGGCCGTGGCGGCCGACTCGCGGCTGGCGCCGGCGGACCGGTTCACGGCCGGGATGATGGCCGCCGGGCTGGAGGCGGAGGTGTCCGCGGAGCGGCTGGCGAAGGCGGCGGGCGCACTGGCCGCTGCGGTGACCAACGGGCCGCTGGCCGCCGAGGTCCGGCTGGCCGGGCTGCACGAGGCCGGCAAGCTGTTCATGAAGATGCGGCGCTATGACACGGTTCGGGCATTCCTCGGCGCGGCGGATGGCCTCCGCCTGAAGGAGGAGCGCAATACCTACCACTGCCGCTACCTGCCCAAGGCGCCGGTGACGGCCGAGGGCTGGCTGGCGTCGCCTTTTCTCAAGGAGCCGAAGAACCGGGAGTCGCGCTTCGCGCCCTACAACCGGAAGGCCGCCGAGCTGCTGGTGAACGACGTGAACGTGGAGCGCGCGGTGGCCCAGGCGGACGGCCCGGGGGCGGAGACGGGCTTTTACATGGCCTGGGACGAGGCGGGGATCCACCTGTTCGTGGCGTGCAAGGACCCCGAGGCGGAGCGGGTGCAGGCCGGGCTGCTGGGGGCTGGGCAGCTGGAGCTGTTTCTTGTACCTGGAATCGGTAATTGCTATTATCAGTGGTTCGCCTCCTTCCCCAAGTCCGATGTCCGGGCCGTTGCGTGGGATTCGCGGCATTCGGGTTACCGGCCGCTGGAGGACTACCTGCGGACCGATTCGTCGATCATGGACGGCGGCTACGGCGTCAGCGTGTTCATTCCCTGGGAGGCGGTTTACGACAAGCTGCCGTCCGAGGGGGACGCCTGGCCGTTCACGATCATCCGGTGGGCGCGGAGCGGGGGCGTCACCTGGGGCGGCAAGGTTCACAACATCACCGACTTCGGGCGCGTGACGTGGGAGGGGATGACGCCGGCGCGGGTGAACGCGATCCGGCGGCCGATCGTGCTGAAGGCTCTTTCGAATTACCAGAAGGCGAAGGGCGATCTGGCGGTGTTCTGGAAGGATGAGGTGCTGGGCGATCCGGTGTTTTACGCCGCGAGCCTGAAGCCGCTGGTGGAGTCGCTGGACGAGTACGCGAAGAAGGTCGCGCCGGAGATGTCGGCGGCCGATGTGGATTTGCTGTTCGAGAAGGCCGTGGGAGACTGGATGGAATTTCCCCATCGCGTGTCAGCCCTGCGCCGGGCGTATTTGCAGGGCAGAATAGCGAATAGCGAATAGCGGAACATTGACTGCCTCTGCTGTAGCCGCGGGCGCCGACCGCGGGCAATGCGTCATTCGTTGCTCCGTTTGGCTGTTTCCCGATAGTCATACGGAGGGCGGAGTTCCACGACGCCTCAGGCGCATGTCTGGCGCATGAGGGCTCGCGGAGCTCGCCCCTCCGTTTGGACGATTCCCGATACCGATCACTACTTCACGGCGCCAGGTATTCAAACCCCTTCTGCGGCCAGGGTTCGATGCTGGCGCCCGTTGGCTCCTCGCCCGCGGGGCGGAGCGGGGCTTCCGCAGGGGCCGCGTAGCGGATGTCGAGGAACGGCGTGTCGACCACGGCGCCGCCCGCCGCCATCGAGCGGAACGCCATGTCGAGCACGCCGCTGGTCAGCAGGGTGCGCTCGGCCGGCCAGACCGCCTTCCCGGTGATGAACATTCTCTGCGCGTTGAGCCCGAGATAGCTGAAATAGGCGTAAGCCGGCTTGGGGGCGTGGCGGAATTCGCAGGCCTTGACCTGGCCGTCCACCCGCGCGGCGTAGCCCCAGTATTCGCCGTTGTTCTTGGTCATCAGCAGCGCGCCCCTCGTGCCGTCCTTGTACGCGATCAGCACCAGGATGGGGGAGGGGTCGCCCTCCCGGAGCACGGGCTTGCGCTTTTTCGCCGCGGCCGAGGCCGCCTCGATCAGGTCGGCCGACACAGCCCCGGCGTCGATGGCCGCGAAGGCGAGCGCCCCCGTGAGGCATTGGACCGACTGCACTCCGGTTTCCCCGCCGGCGCGCCGTTCCACCATGGCCTGCAGCCCCTCCAGCGGGTGGAAGCCGTAGGCGTCGAGCGGGCCGTAGCCCACCGCCACCGCTTCCGTGATGCGGGCGCCGGCCGGATGCTCCAGCGCGGGTCGGCGCCAGGTGAGCGGGATCACCGAGCCGGCCATCAAGGGGACGTTCAGCTCGCGCGCGCGGTCGTAGATCCATTTGGAGTCGAGCCAGCTGTAGGCCAGGTGCTTGTCGTTGAACACGGGCACGGAGCGGCCCGCGGCGTCGAACACCTGGAAGACCTGCTCCAGGATGCGCAGCCGGGGATACATCTTGACGCCCATCCGGCTGCGGGGGTAGTCGCCATGCTCGCCGATGTAGAGAACGCCGTCCACGGCCAGGTTGGTTCCGCCGAGGCGGAGCGCCTCCGCCACGGTGGCGAAGACCGGGATGCCGTTGGAGGCGGCCAGCTTGCGCCCGACGTCGTTGGACGAGGCCTGGTCGATGTAGATCGAGGCCACCCGGACTTCGGGCGGTAGCAGGCCGCCGTCAGTGGGGAAGCCGGTGAAGTACTTGGATGCGATGGCGTGGGCGTGGCACTTGTCGTTCCACACGTTCGCCAGGATGGCGATCCGCACCGGCGCGCGCCCCGACTCGGCGGCGGGCGGGGCGGGGTCGGCGGCAAGGGCGAGAACCGGGAGCAGGGACAGTAGCGCGGCGAGTTGACGGTGCATGGGGTCTCCTTTGAAAACGTCAGTCTAGGGCGCTTTCGGTTGTTGTTCAATGGGAATAGCTGATAGCTGATAGCTAATCCAGCGTGGACTCGGCGGTCCCCCGCCGTGAGCGACTGTTCCTGCTTGACAGCTGTACCGGTATTGCTTATATGCATTCAGGAGTTTGACGCAGCATAACGGCCGGAGTGTACCTATATTTGAAAACAGGGGGGCGTATGAAAAGGTTGGAGGGGCTGTTGGCGGCGGTGGTGTTGGTATCGGGGGCGGCGGCGGTTTTGGGGGCGCCGGGGCGGACGTTCGTGGAGTCGCCCGTGCCCGGGGACACCCGCGACCGCAGGCCGGTCTTCCGCTGGTCCGCCGCGGACGACGCCACGCAGTACCTTCTGCGCATCACCCGCAACGGAAGCCCCTACCTGGACAAGTGGTCCCGCAAGACCCAGTGGGAGCCCAAGTTCGACCTGCCCGAGGGAGTGTTCGAGGCGCGCGTCATCGGCTACGACGGGGCCGAATATGGCCAGTGGTCTCCGCGCGTGAAATTCCGCCGCGTCTTCACGCCCGCGATTTCCGTGCTCAACGGGCTGACCGGCGACGGCGCCGAGATCACCCTGGAAGCCGGCTCCGGCATTTTCATCGACAAGGTCGAGTCCAACCGCACCATCGTGATCAGCTCCGGCGGCGTCACCGCAACCCAGATCGTGGCGCTTTCCGTCACGACGGAAAAGATCGACACCCACGCCGTGACCTACGACAAGCTGGCCGATGACGCGGTCTACGGCGGCAGGATCGCCGACGACGGCATCGCCAGCAACAAGCTGGCCGATGGCGTTGTGGAAACACGCCATCTCGCGGGCGGCGCGGTCACCTCCGCCAAACTGGCCGATGATGCGGTCACGGCCGCCAAGCTGGCCGATGACGCGGTCTATGGCGGCAGGATCGCCGACGACGGCATTGCCAGCAACAAGCTTGCCGACGGCGTGGTGGAAACACGCCATCTCGCGGGCGGCGCGGTTACCTCCGCCAAACTGGCCGATGATGCGGTCACGGCTGCCAAACTGGCCGATGACGCGGTCTACGGCGGCAGGATCGCCGATGACGGCATCGCCAGCAACAAGCTGGCCGACGGCGTGGTGGAAAGCCGCCATCTAGCGGGTGAGTCGGTCGGATCGGCTAAACTGGCCGGCTATGCCGTCACAGCAGCGAAGCTGGCGTCCGAAGCCGTCACCTCCGACAAGCTTGCCACCGGCGCCGTTACCAGCAACAAGATTGCCGCCGGCCAGGTTTTGCTGTCGCATCTTGATGCCGCCAGTGCTTTGATTGGTCAGGCTATAGTGTTTAATGGAAGTGTTTGGATGCCAGCTTCAATCGTTGCTGGATATGCTGACGGTGGAATTGCTATTAAACCTGTTGCTTCTGAAGAAGGGGCAATTGCTCTCGGTGATAATGCTGTTGCTTCAGCCGGTAAATCAGCCGTGTTAGGTGGATGGATTAACACCATTTACGGTGATTCTGATTTTTCGGTCGTTGCTGGTGGAGAAAATAACACTATAACTTCAGGTGCAAAGTATTCGGCTATCATAGGAGGTAAGCTGAATCTGCTTACAAAGTCCTACTCTTTCGCTTCCGGTCTCCAAGCCCGGGCCACAAACGAAGGATCCTTTGTTTGGGCGGACTCTTCTGGAGGCGGGACGGGATCATGGGGGACGAACACGGTGACGTTCATGGCGAGCGGGGGCGTGCGGTTCCAGAGTGCGACGGCGGGGTTGAGCAATCACCGGGTGCAGTGGAAGCCGGGGGATGCGACCTGGACGTTCTCGTCGGACCGGAATCTGAAGGAGGGGATCGAGCCGGTGGACAAGCAGGAGGTGTTGAGCCGGCTGTCGGAAATTCCGGTGGCCCGGTGGCGCTTCAAGGGGTCGGAGCGGGTCCACATCGGGGTGATGGCGCAGGATTTCCACGGTCAGTTTCCGCTTCCGGGGTCGGAGGCGACGATGATCGATTCGGCCGACCTGCATGGCGTCTCGATGGCGGCCCTGCAGGCCCTGCATGAGCAGTTGAAGGCCGAGCAGCAGAAAAATGCCGCCCTGGAAGCCCGCCTGGAGGCGCTGGAGAAGCGGCTGGCGCCCTGAGCGGACATCGGGCTTGTCGGCGCTGTGAGATAATATAAAGACGCTGGCCTGCATCGAGGCGCTTGCCCTGTTTCCGCCTTGACTTGGTCATTGCGGATGATCAACATTACCAAAACACTCCTTTGCCGAAAGGATTGGGAATGAATATCTCGAAAGTCTCCTTTTGCCTGTTCGTCTGGATGTCGTTGTCGCTCGGGGTCCGCGCGGCCAACTTGCTTTGGAACTCCCCGGACGGGGGCGCCTGGAGCGTTCCCTCCAGCTGGACGCCGAGCGAGGCGCCTGACAGCGCCGATGACATCGTCCGGTTCAACGCCCTCGTGCCCGGCGCCGTCACGACCAACGACATCCCCGGGCTGCAGGTCAGTTCGTGCGTCATGATCCGGGGAACCAATGTGGTGGATCTGGGAAACAACACCCTGACGTGCCAGGTGCTGGAGGTGCAGGGGTTCGGGGCGTTAGGCGCCATCACCAATTCCATCCTGTGGCTGACGAACGGGTATTTGGTTGTCACTGGCCGGTGCGACATTGGCGTGGGCGACAACGCCTATTCGAGCCTGACCTCCGCGCCCAACGCCGGCCTCCAGATCGGTCTCTCCACCAACAGCCGGGCGCTTCTGCGCGTCGGCTACCATTACACGGGAAACACGCCCTTCAATTTGTCTTTCCTGAAGTCGGCCGGCCCCTTTAATGCCTACCTGAGTTCCCTGGCTATCAGCGTCCGCGTCGGCTATACCTCTGGCGACTCCAAGGCCGTTGTCGATCTTTCCAACGTCACCCAGCCTGGCCTTATCGATATCTCCGACTCCCTGGTGATCGGTTATGAAAACCGGAGCTACGGAGGGGCGCTGAAGCTTTCTGACTCCCTGGACTTGACCCTCGGCTCCCCTGGCAGGCGGGCCTATGTCGACATAGGCAAGCGCGATAACGACGCCTCTTTCACCTGCGGGGTGTGGGTGGCCAAGGGGAAGATTAACGCCTACTTGTCCGATTTCACGTTAAGCCGGAATGCCTGTACAGGGCCTCACGCCTTTTATGCAGGGCAGGCTGGCGGCGGGATCCTCGATATCGCCGGGAAGCTGAACATCGGCATCAGTGGCGGAGGAACCATGCTGATCGGAGACAAGGTCGATGTCGTGCTGGGCTCCACGAATGGCCCCCGTGGAACCGTGCAACTCGGCCAGGATGGCTCCTCGGCCATCCCCTCCATCATGACCCTGGGATCCGGTTCATTCAGCGCCTGCCTGACCAATCTGTTCATTGGAAATCGGAGTGGGAATACAGGCTGCGATTGCCAGTTGAACGCGGGGAACGTCTCAACCGGGTTGCTGGACGTCAGCGGCCAGATCGTCGTCGGCCGGGGCCGGAACAATACCAAAGGTTCCGTCCTGAACCTGGGACCCGCGTTCGTTACGAGAGTCGGAACCCCGGCCAATCGGGCGTATATTGGCGTCTCCGACTCCGATCGCGCGGGGCAGTGCCTCTTTTCCGCCGGGGGCGTCTTCACGGCGCATCTGAGAACCCTCCTGATCGGATCCAACACCGCCTCGTCGGCGACGCCGGTTAACGGGGGGATCCTGGACCTGAACGGGGTGACAAACGGCCTGCTGGATGTAGACGGGTCGGTCCGGCTGGGCATCGGCCACAATTACGGGGAGCTGCGCCTGCCGGCCATTCCGGCCGTGGCCGGGGTCCTTCAGGTCGGCTCGTCCAACGACTCTTACACCGCCACGCGGGGCACTCTGATCATGACCGGGACGGTCTTCACCGTCACCAACAGCGTCCTCCTCGCCGGGCCCACCGTGGCCAACCGGGGGCGCCTCTTCACCACCGTGGCGGGGGCCCCGGCGGGGCTCAGCCTGGCCGCCGACGCCACCCTGACCGTCCACTACGGCATCATCAGCAACTTGTTCCTCAATCCTTCCGCCTTCACCCCCGTCTACTGGGGGCTGCGGTGGGCTGGCGACCACACCAACGAGCTGGAAACCCTTCGCTCCGCCGGCAAGCTGGCCTGGTCGACCAACGACCTGAATGATCCCGCCCTCATCGGGCCGGTGCGGATTTTCCAGCAGGACGGCGTCACGTATCTAGGGGCTCCCATGCGGAAAAAGGGAGGGACCCTGCTCCTCGTCCGGTAATCAGTAATCAGTAATCAGTGATCGGTGATCAGTAATCAGTAATCGTAATCGTGATCGTAATCGACCTCGCATTTTAGTTGCCGCGACGATTACGATTACGATCACGATCGCGACTACGACAATAAAAGTGTCAAATTGTAATCAGGACTGGACAGGCGTCGCTGCGGGAGGCAGGGAAAAGAAGAACGTCGAGCCCTGGCCGGGGACGGATTCAGTCCAGATGGTTCCCCCATGCCGCTCCACGATTTTCTTGCAGATCGCCAGGCCGATCCCCGTCCCGGCATACTGCTCCCGTGTGTGCAGGCGCTGGAAAATGACGAAAATGTGTTCCGCATAGTGCGGGTCGAACCCCATGCCGTTGTCCCGGACGCTCAGGAGCCAGTGTCCCTCCCGGAGCTGGGCCCCGATGTGGATTTCGGGCTTGCGATCCCCGCGGAATTTGACGGCATTGCCGATGAGGTTCTGCAGGAGCTGCGACATCTCCTCCGGGTTGCCCTGGATCTCGGGCAGCGGATCGTGCGTGACGGTTGCGTCCGCTTCCTCCAGGCTCCGCTTCAGGTTGAGGCACACGGTGTTTAGCACGTTCTCCAGGTCAGTGGGTTTGAACACCGTGTTTCGGCCGACCTGCGCGAACCGCAGCAGGTCCTCGACCAGGTTCTGCATGCGCGTGCCGCCTTCCATGGCGTAGGCGACGCACTCGCGCCCCCTCTCGTCGAGAGCCTTCCCGCAGGTGCTCTGCAGCAGATCCATGAAGCTGGTCACCATCCGGAGCGGCTCCTTCAGGTCATGCGCCGCGACGAACGCCATTTGCTCGAGGTCCCGGTTGGACCGGGCCAGCTCCTCGGCGGCGGCCTTCAGCCGGCTGTTCGCCTCGCGCAGCCGCTCCTCGGCCTGCATCTGGCTCTGCAGGTGTTCGGCGTGTTCCTTTTTGCGCAGGGTAATGTCCAGGTCGCTTCCCCGGTATGCCCGCAGCGTCCCGTCCGGGTTGAGAACGGGAAACCCGTTGGTGGAGACCCACACCGGCCGCCCATCCCGGGATAGGGTGATGTTCTCGAAATCCTTGAACGATCCCAGCTGCCGGATGACAGCCAACGTGTTTTCCTTGAACGCCGCGCGCCCTTCCGGGGGATGAAAATCATAGAAGTGCATTTTTCCGACGATCTCGTCCGGCCTGTAGCCCAGCAGATCCTCCACCACGGAGCTAACGAACGTGTAAAGCCCGTCGGCATCCACTTCCCAGACATACGTGCGGCTTTGACGGGCGATCTGGTCGAACCGTTTCTCGCTTTCGCGCAGTTCGATCTCCGCGCGTTTACGCTCCGTGATGTCCTCGTAAACCCCGAGGATTCCATAGATGCGACCGTGTCCGTTTCTCAGGGGGATCTTCGACGTTCTCAACCAGACCATCCGGCCGTCGGGCGCCGTCTGTGGTTCCTCGTAATTCAACTTGGGTATGCCGCTCTCAATCACCCGGCGGTCGTCGGCCCGGTACAGCGGCGCTTGCGCGGCCCATCCCATGGCGTAATCGTCTTCCCCGATTATGCTTTCGGGACCGGGGCGACCGGCATCGGCGGCGAAAAGGCGGTTGCATCCCAGGAACCGGCCATCGAGGTCCTTCCAGAACACCCTGACCGGGATGGACTCCAGAACGTCCCTGAACATTCGTGATGAGGAGGATCCTTCCGACATCCGTCCGCCGGCCCTGGCCGGTTTTCGGTGTCGAACGGGCGCCCCTTCCTCCTGCCTGTTCGCGTTGTCTTCCATGATTGGTTGCCCTTCACGTTGCCGTGGGCTCAATCGGTCCACACTCTGGCAGTTTAACCCCATTCCGCCTCTTAGCCAGAAAATACTTATCGGCCCCGGGTAATCTCTCTTTCATGCGCCTGTCCGGATCAACTTCCAACGCAGAGAACTTTGAGGAGGATATACGGGGAAGCCCCGTACCCCCGATCCGGACGAGAACGCGGAGACAGAGTTGTAGGCCCGGTGCCCTCACCGGGCGAACGCGCCATTCTTTGCATCACGGGCTCGCAGCGGTGTGATTGCTTCGCAAGGAAGGCGCATCCTATGCAAGACGATGAGTGGGAGGGATGAGGGGGATGGATGAGTGGCCATGGAAGAATAGCGGATAGCTGATAGCGGGAGCGCGATCCCGAACCCGATCGCGATTTCGACCCCGATAGGGATAGCGTCTGCGATCCGGATGAGAACGCGGAGCAAGAGAATGGCTGATAGCGAATAGCGGGCCGCTCCCATGCGAAATACGTCGATTATCGAGGTAGCTATCGCTATCGCAATCGCTATCGAACGCGGTCCTGATCGATCCCGCAGAACAGGGTTCGTCCCCACATGCCCGGAAGCGCCATAATTACATATTGACAAAAGAGGGACGTCTGATCTTTACTTTATCAAACCCCTAATGCTATTAGGGGTTCGCCACAAAACAGCGGGTGGGACATGTCTTACGCTTCTTCCAAGCTATTTGTTCCGTTCGCATTCCGTCCATTATCACGATCAGGCTTAGGGCTGCTCATGGCGTTCGTCATGGGGCTGACCGTTGAGGAAGGGTTTGGCCAGAGGGTTCCGACCGCCTATGTGGCCACGAACGGTACGCACACGTCCCCCTTTACGAACTGGGCCACGGCCGCCTCGAACATCCAGGCGGCGGTGGATGTCGTGGCCGTCAGCGGAACGGTGTGGGTGGGTGACGGCGTTTATGACTCCGGCGGCGCGACCGTGTATAGCATGAGCAACCGGGTGGCGCTCACACAGGCCGTCAACGTGTGCAGCGTCAACGGGCCGGATGCAACGTTCATCGTGGGCTCATCCCACTATGGAACCAATGGACCGACCGCCATCCGCTGCGCGTATCTGACAAACGGAGCCGTATTGAAGGGGTTCACGCTGACCAACGGGTATACGCTCACTACGGGTAGTGATGTTATTAACTGGCGCTGCGGCGGCGGAGCCTGGTTGGATCAAGGCGGAACACTATCCAACTGCGTGTTGACCGGCAATGGCGCCGCCTATGCCGGTGGCGGGGTGTTTTGTTTCAAAGGTGGAACGGTTGTGAACAGCGCGATTCGCGGCAACAGCTCTTCCTATGGCGCCGGGGCGGGTTTCTGGCGAGGCGGGACCGTATTAAAGAGCATGGTCAGCGGCAATAACGCCTCCTCCGAAGGCGGCGGAGCGTATTGCGATCAGGGCGGAACCGTGGAGAACAGCGTCATCAGCGGCAACAACTCCTTCTCCAAGGGTGGCGGGGTGGCGTGTTATCTGGGTGGAACCGTGGTAAACAGCGTCATCAGCAGCAACAGCTCTTCCATCGGCGGCGGGACATGTTGTTACCGCGGCACGTTTATCAACACGATTATCTATCTTAACGTCGCGCGCGACTATGCAAACTGGGCTAATTCAGGCTCCGGCTCAAGTTACACAAACTGCTGCTCGTACCCTATGCCTTCCTCCGGCACCGGCAACATCACCAATAACCCCCTATTCGTAAATGCGGCTGCGGGGAACTACCGGCTCAAGCGGACATCCCCCTGCATCGATGCGGGTGTGAACCAGAACTGGATGGCGGGCGCCACGGACCTGGACGGCACTCCCCGGGTAGCCGGGAACGGCATCGTGGATATGGGGGCCTACGAATTATTGGGGACAACAGCCTACGCGGCTACCAACGGTTCGCATACCTTCCCCTATGCGAGCTGGGCCACAGCCGCCTCCAATATCCAGGCGGCTTTGGGAGCCGTGGCCGTCAGCGGGACGGTGTGGGTGGGCGACGGCGTGTATGACACCGGCGGGGCGTTGGTGTATGGCATGAGCAACCGGGTGGCGCTCACCCAGGCGGTGACGTTGCGCAGCGTCAACGGACCTGGCGCGACGATCATTGTTGGCGCCTCGCACGACGGGACCAATGGCCCGAGCGCCATTCGCTGCGTCTATATGACCAACGGCGCCGTGCTGGCGGGCTTTACGCTGACCAACGGTCATACGCTTGCATCGGGTGACGTATCCATGGCGCAGTCCGGCGGCGGAGCCTGGCTGGATCATGGCGGGATCGTGACGAACTGCGTGTTCAGCGGCAACGGCGCCTCCTCCTCCGGCGGCGGGATATATTTCTCGTATGGTGGAACCCTGTTGAACAGCACGCTGAGCGCGAACAGCGCGGACTCCGGGGGCGGCGCTTATTGCAGTCAGGGTGGGAGCATGGCGAACTGCATTCTGAGCGCCAACAGCGCGGTCTCCGGGGGCGGCGCTTATTGCAGTCAGGGCGGGAGCATGACGAACTGCATTCTGAGCGCGAATAGCGCGGACTCCGGCGGCGGCGCTTATTGCAGTCAGGGCGGAATCGTTGCAAATTGCACGTTGAGCGGCAATGGATCATCCTCCTATGGTGGCGGGATCTATTGCTCGGGCGGCACGCTGATCAACACCATCCTCTATTTCAACAACGCGCCGAGCGATCCAAACTGGTATAATACTGGATCAGACGCAAGTTACACGAACTGTTGCGCCTATCCGTTGCCTTCGCCCGGCGCCGGCAATATCACCAACGATCCGCATTTTGTCAGTGCCTCGACCGGTGATTTCCGGCTCCTGCCGCCATCCCCCTGCATCGACGCGGGTATGAATCAGAACTGGATGACGGGCACGACCGATCTGGATGGCAGGCCGCGCGTCATCCACGGCACAGTGGATATGGGCGTTTACGAGCTACCGCTTTCCAAAACAACTTATGTGGCTACCAATGGCTCACATCAGTTCCCTTACTCAAACTGGGCCATGGCCGCCTCGAACATCCAGGAGGCGGTGAATGCCGTGGCGATTAGCGGGACGGTGTGGGTGGGCGATGGAGCCTATTCCACCGGCGGCGAAACCATGTATGGTGTAAGCACCCGAGTTGCGCTAACCCAGGCTGCGACGGTGCGCAGCATCAATGGGCCGGGCGCGACGTTCATCGTGGGCGCCTCGCACAACGGAAGTTACGGGCCGAACGCCATTCGCTGCGTCTATATAAGGGATGGTGCCATTTTGGCCGGCTTTACCCTGACAAACGGCTATACGCATGCCTCCGGTGACCTATCCAAGGAAAGGTCAGGCGGCGGAGCCTTTTTGGATAACGGCGGAATCCTGTCCAACTGCGTGTTCAGCGGTAATGACGCTCTGGAACGAGGCGGCGGGGCTATTTGCTACTGGGGCGGAACCTTGCAGAACTGCACGCTATCCGGCAACTCCGCGAAATATGGCGCAGGGGTCTATTGCGTCTCAAGCGGGACGTTGCAGACCTGCGTGCTAGTCAATAATTACGCCTCGTTACGCGGTTCCGGAGTCTATTTCGACCGAGGCGGGACCTTGCAGAACTGCACGTTGAGCAGAAACACCGCTTTGGCGCTTCCGGGTTTGTGGGGGGATTTTAAACTGACCGCTGCCTAATTTTCCAGATGAAAAGGAGCGGCCATCGGTTAGAATAACCGCATGAGTGATCTTACCCAGC
>JBIIYJ010000170.1:0-11268 GCA_044346855.1 Kiritimatiellia bacterium | reverse complement strand
ACGGAAACTGACTTGAAGGACGATCCGCGCATGATCGAAACGGTCGATCTGGGCGCCTACGAGTATATTGCCATCCCAGCCGAACCCCGGGACCTGGCCGAATCGGAAGTGGCGGGCGGTTCCGTCACGCTTTCCTGGCAGCCCGGCGATGTCATGCCGGTCACCCGCTACGATCTTGAGATGGAAACGCGCCTCGCGGAGAACGTCCTCTCCGAATCCCTGTCCGGAGCATCGACGTCGCTGGTGGCCACCGGTTTGAGCGACGGCACGGGTTACCGCTGGCGCGTCCGGGCGGTCAACTCCCAGGGCGCCGGCGGCTGGACGGACTGGCGGCTCTTCTTTACTCCGGGCTATCTGCTTTCGGTCACGCCGGCCTCCTGCAATGTCGGCGGGGGCGTGGAGGTGCTCATTGAAGGGCAGGGGCTTGGCTACGCCTCGAACATCGCGGTTGTTTCGCTCTGCGGCGTGGAGGCAACCATTCTGGATCAGGGGGAGGACTGGGTCCGCGTGATGGCTCCGATCGCCCCGGCTGCCGGGTTGGGCGATGTGCGGGTTTCATCGCCGACCGGCGGGGATCTCGTGCTGAGCAACGCCTTCACCTTCCTCGAGGCGCCCGCTCCCGTCCTGTTGCCTCCCACGGACATCACGGCCGACAGCCTGGTGGCCCGCTGGGAACCGCTTGCCGGCGCCGAATCGTTCCAATTGCAGGTTTCAGACGGGGCGGACTTCGCGGCCTGCCTGCCTGGCCTCGAGGGCACGAATGCGCCTGCCGGCGCGACGCGGATGGACGTTCTGGGTCTTGTGCCGGGAACCAACTATCTGCGCCTGCGGGCCCGTTTTGCCGAAGGGTATGGGCCATTCTGCGCTCCGTTCGCCGTTCCCTCCGGCGCGGAACAGCCGTGGGTTCGCGAAACGATCGCCGACGTCCTTGCGACCGCGGGCGAAACCCGGACGTATGATCTTTCCACCGTCTTTGCCGGAGCAGGTCTTGACTTTTCCGCGTCGAGCAGCGAGCCCGGAATCGGGTCGCCCCTGGTGTCGGGCAATACGTTGACGCTGACGATCGGACCGGGGCAGGGCGAGGCCATTATCCAGGTGACAGCCATGCAGGCGGGCAGCGGCTACAGCGTTTCCACCGCTTTCCGCCTGGAGGTGATGCCGGCTCCACTTGGAGCCCTTCGCATAAATTGTGGCGGTAAGAAAAAGGACGGCTGGTTGCGTGATCGCGGTTATTCCGGCGGAGTTTCAGTCGCGACGAAGGCGGCGATTGAAATGCCAACGAAAGATTTCCCGATGGCGGTCTACCAGGATTGCCGCGTTGCGAGCAATCTGACCTACAGTTTTCCCGAACTGCCGAACGGCTCGTATTATGTGCGGCTCGCCTTTGCGGAATTGGAAAAGGACCGCATCGGGGACCGCTTGTTCAAGGTCAAGATCGAAGGCCGGACGGTGCTGCCATACCTGGATGTGTTGATGATGACCGGGATGAAATTTCGGGCTTTCAAGCCCCTCTTCAAGGTCGTCGTTAGCGACGGGAACGGGCTGCAGATCCGCGGCATCGGGCTGAACGGGTCGGAAGCATTCTTCAGCGGCATCACGGTGCTTCCCTCGGCGCCGGTCGGCATGCTGGTCATTCCCGCGGGCGTGAATACCGGAGTCGATCCCGATACCGGGCCGTATTCGGTGACGAACAAGGCGAAACTGTTCGTGGACGGCACCGAGGTGTCGAAGCAATTATGGGATGAGGTCCGCGCGTGGGGTCTGACCCACGGGTACACGGATCTTGCGGAAGGCTCCGGCAAGGCCCCGGACCACCCGGTGCAGATGGTTAGCTGGTATGACTGCGTCAAGTGGTGCAACGCCCGCAGCCAGATGCAGGGACTGCAGCCTGCCTATTACACCACTCCGGCAAAGGATGAGGTCTATACGAACGGTCTCATCGACCTGGAGGCGGACTGTGTGGACGTCTGGGCCGGGTACCGGCTGCCGACCGGCGGGGAATGGGAATATGCAGCGCGTGGCGGGTCGGTCGGTCAGCGCTTCCCCTGGGGGGATTCGATCGACCATTTGTTCGCGAATTATGTCTGCGACCCCACGTATGCGTATGATGCGGGCCTGACCGCCGGTTTCCATCCTGACGCCAACGACGGGATCGCACCCTACACCCTGCCCGCGGGCTCGTTCAGCGCTTTCGGGTACAAGAGCGGGTTGCACAACATGGCGGGCAATGTGGCGGAATGGTGCTGGGACCAGGATGCCGCGACGGGAACGAACCGGCTAATGCGGGGCGGGGCCTGGTCCTCGGACGCCGCCGGGTGCCGTGTGTCCCAAAGCCAGCCGGAAAATCCCGCCCTGCGCGCCGATGATGCGGGCTTCCGCTCGGTTATGGCGAGGCCGTAAAAGCTTGTAGACGGTCCTGTAAAAACAAAGGGAGGCACGATGATGAAGCGCTTGATCGGTGGAGTGGTGTTGGCGGCCCTTGTGTTCGTGGCGGGTCCCGTCCGGGCCGAGTGGGTTGTCGTTCATGGCACGGCGGCTCAAAAAATTAATCCGGACACGTTTGCGGGAACGTGCTACTCGTTCCTCAATGAAGACATCGACGATTATTCGACGGGTAGCAAAATCATCCCGAACCAGAACAGCACGGTGAAGGTCATCGTTCCCGTGCCAAGTCCGGCGAACATGAACCTGTACTTGGCCAAGGTAAAGATCCTCTTTGCCTCGGACAACGGGGCAAAGATCACCCGGGTGGAATTTTTCGACGGGCCCATTCAGTATGCGGGCATATCCAACGTCGATTGGTACGGCGCCAAGCAGACCAGGTCCATCAGGCCGGGCGGCAACTGGGGTTACGAAAAGGGACTGGCGGTCCTGATCCATGTGACAGGAACCGCGACACTGTTTCGATCGCTCAATCTGTACAGCGTGAGCGCGCAGTTCCTTCCCAAGCCCTAGGGATAAGTATAGCTGATAGCTTATAGCTGATAGCGAATAGCGGAGCAGTGATCGGTGATCGGTAATCAGATCGAGCGTCTTTACCGTAATCTTTACCCTAGTCTCTCTGCGGTGGAAGCTTGTTGGCGTAATGTCTTTTCGTGATCGTAGTCGTGATCGACAAAGCGCGTGCTTTGGCGCCTCGATTACGATCGCGATCACGACTACGATTTCATCTCTTTGTTCCGGAATGATCAAACCATTATGTTGGCCGAACAACGAAAGGAAGAAACGACGATGAAACAGAGCACGACACGATTTCTTTTGGCAGCGTTGTGGGCTGCGTTGATCATGACAACCAGCGCTTCAGCAGAACAGGAGATGAAGAACGTATTCAAAGATATTCCGTACACGGAAGGTCAGGCGGGGAAGCGTCAGCTCGTTGACGAGAAACATCTGCTGGTCATGCAGGTTGCCCTCAAACCGGCTCAGCAGGTGCCGGAACACAGAGCCAATTCGAATGTCCACGTGCTGGTGGTGGAAGGCCAAATTACGGTCACATTGGCCGGTCAAGACCTGGTCGCGGCAAAGGGCGCGCTCATTCCGATAGCATTCAAGACCCTCATGAGCATTCGAAATGCGTCAACGGAAAACGCATCGTTCCTGATCCTGAAGACACCGAACCCCAGCGAGATGACAAACTGAAGGTTTCAACCAGCCGGTATGGAACCTTGCAATCAGCCGATACGACGATTGATTTGACCGTTCCGTGCGGGCAATATATGCTGTCGGCGAAAGGAGACGTTTATGAAACAGGACAATCACATCATTCTGGGCGTGCACGTGACTGATCGGGTGAAGAAGACCCCGCGGATCCAGGAGCTGTTCGCGGAATACGGCTGCTTCATCAAGACGCGGCTGGGCCTGCACGAGGCCTCGGACAACTTCTGCTCGCCGAACGGGCTGATTCTGCTCGAGATGCTGGACGTGCCGCAAAAGGCCGAGGAGCTACAGGCAAAGCTGAAGGCCATCGAGGGTGTTGACACGCAGGTCATGGTGTTCCGGCATTAAACATTTCGTGATCGCAATCGTGATCGTAATCGTAATCGATCACACGCTTTAGGTGACGCTTCGATTACGATTACGATAACGATCAGGATCACGATCACGATCGGGATCACGACTACGACAGGACGGGACAATGCTGCTCGAACGCACCGTCAAATCAACCCTGACCCCGGCCGGCCTCAACATCGGCGACACGCTGCGGTTCCGGACGAGCGGGGGCGTGACGTGGGAGATGACGCTGGTGAGCACCGCGGCCGACGTACTGGCGCGCGACTATGCGGCGTACGGCTGTTCGGACAAGGGCCACGAGCAGGGCGATATTTCCGCGTACGGGTTTTCCTGCGTGGTCAGGGTCAACGGCCGGGAATTGGAAATCAAACGCGAAGTGGGGACGCAACAATCCTTCTATGAGCCCGTGTGCGCGGACGGCGTGACCATCTGGTTCGATGCGGCGGCGGGCGCCTTTAAAGCGGCGGGCGGGTTCATGGCGGAGAAGGATATCCGGTGGGGGTATGTCTGCAAACCGCCGCAGGCCGCGCGTTTCGCCGTTCAGGAGACCTCGCGGTCAATCTGTCCCGAGCCAGTGCACTCCTGGTATCCGAATGCGGAGGGACGGCTGGACATCCGGCAGTGCTACAACGGCGAGGACTGCTGGATGGGCCCCTATGGCGGCGCGGCGGCGCATTGCGGGCTGGACATCAACATGCCGGCGGGGACGGTGCTGACGGCGCCGATCGGGTTCGACAGCCACGGGCTGTTCAACACGGTTTCGGGTGGTTTCGGGAACAATCGCTGGCGGGGCGTCCGGCGCTGGGCCGACGGGGCGGAGTGGCAGCTGCAGGCCCATCACCTGATCGCCATGCTGGCTCCGGAGGGGACGTCGTTGAAGGCGGGCGAGCCCTATGCCACCACGGCGGGCACGGCCGTGGGGCGGCACCCGCACACCCATTTCATGTTCAAGGTGATCGAGCAGGGGGGCGAATACTGGCTCGACCCCTGGATCTTGTTCCGGCAGATGTTCTGTTCTTACCAGGGCAAGAGCAGCGAATAATTGGTGCCGTTCGGCGAGTTGCCGCCCACGAAATTGTTGCCGAAGGAGCGGGTTTTTCCGGGGGCGATGGTCTTGACGCCATCGGCCTCATTGTAGGCGATGGTCGATTCGCCGATGTTTGCCGTTCCTAAAACATGAACACCGAGAAGGTTATCCGAGAGGGTTCCTCGCGTGAGCGCCATCTTGCCGCCCGCGTTGACCAGGATGCCGGCCCCTGTGTTTCCGCAGGATGTGAAATCCACGACCGCCGCCTTGATCTTGGAGCCGATCGTGAGGCCCGTGCCGCACCCGTTCACGGTCGTTTTTTCGATCAGCACGGACGAGGATACGAGCGGGGAGAGCCAGATGCCGCCTTGCTTGCAGTTGCGGATGTCGGTGTCCTTCACGAATACCTGGACATTGGAGGCGGTGGCGGCAAGCTGGATGCCGTAGTTGGTGCAGCCGCCGATCCGGCAATCGATGATGTGCACGGCCTTGGCCGAGTTGATCAAAATGCCCGAGCGGCCCGTGCCCGCCCCTTCGATGGCGAGATTCTTAAGCACAACGGTATCGTTGGGTCCGGCCTGGACGATGACGCCATTTACGCCGGCGTTCAAAATGCCACCTTCGACGCCTTCTCCGCCGACCGTAATGGCCTTGGTGATCGTGAAGGCGCCGAAGCCGCCCGGATCGAGGATGCTGATGATGCCGCCGGCGGCTGTTTTTGAAATGGCGCCCGCGAATGTTTTACCGGGTGCCGTCCGGCTGCAGGGGTTGGCGTCGTCTCCGACGCCCGAGATCCACGTGCGTGTGGCCTGGCCGAACGCGAGGGAGGAGACGAGGGAGGCAAGGCAGAGCGAGAGGATAAGTTTCATGAAGCGGATTCTGGGGATAAACGGCGGGAGAATCAACATGAAATAAAAAGGGCAGCTTCGATTTTCCGGGGCGACGTCGGCTGAGGGTGGGATGGAGGGTTATTGGGCGCCGGTTAACCGGCGCAGGGCAAGGACGTCGATTTGGTCCTTTTCGCGAAGGCTGTCCTTTTTTAACAGGATCAGGCCCTGGGGACCGAGATAGGGAACTTGTTTGCCGTCGAGTTCGACGTGCCGGACAAAAGAAATAAGATCCTCGTACCGATGTCCTCCCATGCGCACGAAAAGGTCGATGGGAAAATCTTCCACCACGCGAACGGCGCCTTCCTCGTCGGGAAAATCATCCGCGGTCAATTCGCGCGCCGCGCCTTCTCCGATTTTTCCAAGGGTCTCCAGCAAGCGGTTTAAATTGACCGTGTTGCGGGCTACCAGGATATCCACGTCCTCCGTCGTCCTGATGAACCCGCTGAGCGAGCAGGCCACTCCGCCCACGGTCATAAAGGCGACATCAGCTCGAACGAGGGCGACCAACAGTTTTTCGAACGGGGTATAGTCCGGGTTCATGGCTGCGTCCGACTTTCAGCTTGCGCATGAAACGGTTCAGGCGGTCAAGCCGGACGAGGGGGCGTTCTGGCTTTGCCGTCCCCACGCTTTTCCGGATTGGCTTGTCCTGACTCGGATTCATGGCGTCATCGTAGCAGGATCATGGGTGCTGTGGCAACGCTATAGGCTGCGCAGAACTGTTTCGATTTTCCGGTTGGCAGCCGGAAACGGGTAATCCTGGAGTTGAGCGGGCGTCACCCATCGGATTTCATCCGATCCGATGGCCCGCGCGCGCCCGGCCAGCCGCTTGCAGATGAATGGATGGAGCGTGACCGTGAAATGGCTGTAGGCGTGGTTGACGGGCGGAAGCGCCCGCCCCGCCTCAACCAGCAGGCCGGTTTCCTCCCGCACTTCCCGGACGGTTGTCGCCCGCAGGGATTCCCGCCCCTGCCGCTTGCCCCCCGGAAACTCCCACAGCCCGCCCAGCAGGCCGTCCGCCTTGCGCCGGGCGATCAGGAGTCGGCCCCTGGAATCGAAAACAAGGCCGACCCCGATGACCTCATGCCGGACCGGGGCCTTTTTAGTTTTTACGGGCAGTTCGGCGGTGCGCCCTTTCAGGCGGGCTCCGCACGAGGGATGCAGCGGGCAGTCCGGACACTTCGGGTTCGCTGGCGTGCAGACCAGCGCTCCCAGTTCCATGATTCCCTGGTTGAAGTGCGAAGGGTTGCCGCTGAGTGCGATCGGGGTTTTCAGGAAATCGAATACCCGATCGCGAGTGGCGGGAAGCGAAATATTGTCGTCCCAGTTGAGAAACCGGGTAAAGACCCGCAGCACGTTGCCGTCCACCACCGGCACCGGTTCGCCGAAGGCGATGCTGGCAATGGCCGCCGCCGTATACCGGCCGATCCCGGGCAGGGTCAGCAGATCGTCAAACGTTTCGGGAATCCGCCCACTCCGTTGTTCGATCACGTGTATAGCGGCCCGGTGCAGGTTGCGGGCGCGCGTGTAATAACCCAGGCCTTCCCAGGCTTTCAGCACCTCCTGCAGCGGGGCGGCGGCCAGGGCGGCCGTGTCAGGGAAGCGGCTGATGAAGCGGTTGAAATAAGGAATGACGCTGATCACCTGGGTCTGCTGCAGCATGATTTCGCTGATCCAGACCCGGTACGGTTCGGGATTGGACCGCCAGGGCATGGCGCGGCTGTTGAGGGAGAACCAGGTCAGCAGGGCCTTGATCCAGGCATCTGCTTCCGGGGAGCGGTTATTTCCAGTCCTGCTCATAATTGAAGGAGGACGCGGCGCTTTCGTCGGGGCGGGCCCGGGCGCAGTCCATGAAGATGTCGACTCCCTCGGGTTCGGGAATGCGGTAGGCCTGCTGGGCATAGAGCCGCACCACGCCCTCCTCGCGAACGATTTCGAAGTTCAGGCCGCGCCCGTCGGTCACCTCGCCCATCATGGCGGGAACGGCCCGCGTGGTCAGCATGGGCGGGCGGCCGAAGGTGAAGACCTCGAGGACGCCCCGAGCCCGGGCCATCAGCGCTTCCAAGGCGACGGAATCCAGTTCGATCCAGGATTGCACCCGGTCGGCGCCCCGGTCGATCAGCTCGCGCACGGCCAGGCTGTTGCAGGCGGGGAGGGAGAAGGCGGTGGTGATTTTCACGCCCATGGTCCGGGCCAGCAGCGTGAAGCCGTAGACCGAGGTGACGCGGAAGCGCCTGGCGCCGCGGGACAGCTGCTTGCGAACCATTTCGCGGACCTTGGGAAGGTCGGTTTCCGAGCAGAAGTCGGGGAGGATGATCTCGTCGGCGGCGATGCCGGCGTCGGCTTCGACCAGGGTGCGCGCGACCCGGGCGCCGGCCTTGAGGTTGTTGGGCCGCCCCGGCGGGGGCTGGACCGTGCGCGTGACGCCTTCGGAGGCGGGGAAGGAGAGGGCTTCCATCATGGCCTCGAAGCGTTCCAGCCCCATTCGGCCGGGGCGGAGGCGCTCCCGTTCCGGCTGGCTCTCGAGCCATTCCCAGAAGGAGCGGCGCGCCTCCTTCAGCGTATTGGCGGGCAGGAAGAGGCGGCCGGTGACCTTGGCCGTTATGCGGCCCGCGGCCATGGTTTCGGAGCGGGTGCTGGCGAATTCCTTTTCCAGTGTTTCGGGGGCAAGCGCGTGCTTCTGGGCTTCGCTGATGGACACTGGGTAGCGCCACGGGGGGAGGACGCCGCCGGGCAGCGTCACGGTCAGGCCCTCGGCGTCGGCGGCCACATCCAGCGCCACGGCCACCCGGGCGGGCGGCAGCTTGGCGACGCGCGGGGAGAGGTCGGGCGTGGAGACGCCGACTTTGTAGACGAGCGCGTTGGGCGCCACGGCCTTGTCGCAGTAGATCGTGCAGATCTGGCCCTTTTCGGCCCGGTAGGTCGACTGGCCGGCCACGTCCATCTTGGTGACGGTGAAGACGGGGCCCTCGTCGCCCGTATCCGGCTGCACCCGGACCCGCTCGTAGATCAGCAGGCGGCGGGACAGCTCGACGGTGAAGCGGCCCTGTTCGATGCCGTTGACCCGGCCGCAGAGCAGGCCCGAGGCGCCGAGCGTATCGTGCTGGAGCACGGTTTCGAAGGATTCGGCCTTGGTGAAGCCGGGCGTCCACTTGCGGCCCGTCGTCGTGGCCAGCAGGGAGCGGGCCTCCTTGAGGGCGTTGACCTCCTCGGCGGGCTCGGCGTCGAGCATGAGGCGGTAGGCGGAGACGACGCTGCGGACATAATCCTCGCGGCGGAGTCTGCCTTCGATCTTGAGGCTGGCCAGGCCGGCCTTCTTGAGGAAGGGGACGTAGTCGAGCAGGCAGAGGTCGCCCGGCGAGAAGAAGAAGCCGTTGCCCCGCTCGGAGAAATAGCGCCGCCGGCAGGGCTGTTTGCATTTGCCGCGGTTGCCGCTCCAGCCGCCGAGGAAGGAGGAGAAGAGGCAGCTGCCCGAGCGGCCGCAGCAGAGCGCGCCGTGGACGAAGATTTCCAGCTCGATGTCGGTGTTTTTCCGGATGGCCAGTAGTTCCTCGAAGGTGGTCTGCCGCTCCAGGATGATGCGGCTCAGCCCGAGGGTTTTGGCGAAGGCCGCGCCGGCGCTGTTGTGGAGGCCCATCTGGGTGGAGCCGTGCAGGGCGAGGGAGGGGAAGCATTCGCGGATCATGCGGATCAGGCCCAGGTCCTGGACGATGAGCGCGTCCGGGGCCATATCGGCCAGGGCGGCGGCGATATCGGCGGCCTCGGCCAGCTCGGTCTCCTTGAGGAGGGTGTTGAGCGTGACGTAGACTTTGCGCCCGTTCTTGTGCGCGTAGGCGATGAGGCGCGACATTTCGTCGGCCGTGCAGTTGTCGCCGCGCTCGCGGGCGTTGAAGCGGGGCAGGCCGGCGTAAATGGCGTCGGCCCCGCAGTCGAAGGCGGTCAGCCCGGCCGCGATGGTGCCGGCGGGCGCCAGCAGCTCGGGCTTGGGGAGGGAAACAGGTTGGTTTGTGGGATGGATCATATTGAATTTAAGATTATACAAGAAAGACGGGGGTATTTAAAGGTAAAAGGCATTCAGGCGGCTGGCCCCCGGAATGAGCTTGTCTATCCCCCGCGGCCCGTTATGATTAACGCTCAGGATGAAAGCCTATCTTCAGCCCCTTGTTTGCGTGTGTCTGGCCTGTGCGGCGGCCCTCTGCGGCGCCACCAACCAGCCCGACCGGGTTCTGGCCGCCGCGCAGGCGGCGCGGGACGAACAGGTCCTCAGGGACGCCACGGTCAAGGGGGCGCTCGCCCGCGCCCGGGCGCAGGTGGCCGAGTCGGCGCTCCTCCAGCGGTATGCGATCACGTCGAACGACGTCGAGCGGATCGTCTCCCGCGAGGCCTATACGAAGGTCCAGCGCGACCGCGCCTTCCAGGACCTGTGGAGCCGGGCCAAACCCGATCCCGCGGATTCCGCCACCCGCTTCCTGTTCCTTCCGTTTCCCAGCGGGCTGAAATATGCCGTGGAGGACGTCGAGCAGGAGCCGTCCGGCCGCTATGCGATCTCCCTGATCTCCCTTGAGAAGCGGAACTGGCAGACCAAAGACCAGGCGGGCGCCTATCCCGACCACACGCTGGAGGCCATCGAGAACGCCCTGCTTCCGGGGCTCGTGGATCTCAAGCAACTCCGGATCATCACCTCGCCGAATGCCAAAGGCGCCGAAAAGTACCGGAAAAGGCAGATCCTCGAGTCCGGGAAATGGGTGATTCCCGTGATGGTCAAGTCGGGCGGCTACATCCTTGTCAACAGCCCTATCCGGATTTACGTCCAGAATCTCGAGAATCCGCAGGAAGCGCCCGTCATCTATGGGCCCGGCAAGCTCGTGCAGGAGCAGCCCGGATCGGCCGACAGCCAGGACGGCGAGAATATCGTGACGATCGACGTGTGCCTGCTCAGGCCGATCACGCCGGACGCGGAGACGGGCCAGTTCCTCTCCGACTGGTATCTCGACTACCGCCGGGGCACCGAGGCGGCCGACCAGCAGAAAAAGCTGACGAAGGACGACTGGATCGGGTTGTACCAGCGTTATATGGCCGTGGAGGGGCTGATGGCCGCGGGATCCAAGGCCCCGGCCGGCCGGATGCCCGGGTGGAGCCAGGTCTGGGAAGTCGAGGTCCAGGGGGAACGGCACCTTCTGCTCACCGGCAGCACCCTGACCCCGAGCCGCGAGCCGCGGGCCATGCGCGTCCTGATGGTCCGCGCATTCGAGGAATTCAACGACGAGAAGGGCTTCCAGCGCACCCCCCTTGTGCTGGCCCAGCTGCCGGAGCCGGCGCCTTGAGGTGATGCTTTCCGGGCGC
>JBIIYJ010000169.1:0-11270 GCA_044346855.1 Kiritimatiellia bacterium | reverse complement strand
CTGTAAGTTACAGGCAAAGCCCCCGCCCGGTCAGCACTTTTTCAAGATCGCGCCATACAGTTTTGGAAACGAACTATGGGATGGCAGTGAATTCGTTTATGTCTTTCCAGATAACAATTGAAGCTGGGTTTTGATTCGTAACAATAGGGATAGGCAAGTAAATAGAATTACCGCTTAATACCGCTGAAAGTCCATTAGTGACTGGGTTAACAAGCTGAACTGAAGTTGCGCCACTTGGCGAATCAAAATATTCAGCAGAAGCGAGGAAAAACCAACTGCCTTCGCCAGCATGGGTGAATTCTCCTTCACTTGGTGCTTTCACGTAATTTCCACAAGCTGAAAATGCAGCAGCTCTATTAGTTCCCATAGCCCATTTTAAAGGGGTTCCCGTCAATATAATACCGTCTGGTACAGATGAAGTTGGCTGCAAGTCAAATTCAACAAAAGCTTTCCCTAAACTAGAATTCAGCTCAGTACAATCAATATTTTTGGCGCTAACCATCTGTGTGCGCTGCAATTTAACACGCTTCCAAACAGTAATAATGCCTGATTTAAAAAAATTATCTCGCGCGGTAAACGAGTTAATCTTAATTTTTGCCTTAATTATATAATTATCTCCTCCGACATCTGTCACATTAAATCTAATCTTTGAGATGCCATTATTAACACTTGTTTCATTGTTATTCGCGCCACTCAAAGTATAGGATTCAATTTGTTCCCATATATCGGCGCCATCTCTAGTTCCATTGTTGTCATTGCCGCTGCAACCATTTACATCAATTATAGCTGATGCATTGGGCGACATGCCCAGATCAGAGGTGTCGTCTGGGTCTTCCACTTCCCAAACAATTTTTGCATCGGAAGGCAATACAGCGTTAGACGGCGTTACATTAACTGTAATATCGACAAATTGCTTGTTCTTTGACCAAACAACTTTTGAAACATCGCTTGAATCATATTGTGCATTACAATAGATTCGCCCACTGTTATCAGAACTAATATAGCCTGATTGGTATATACCCTGGCCAGTAAACAGTCCTTTGATTTGGTTGACGCTTGCACTAACAACAAAAACATCAATTGGTGAACCAGAAAACCCATTGCAACTTACTCTAACTTGACCAGGTGAAAGAGCTGTAAGAACTCCAAGATCATCTATCGTAGCAACGTCATTGCCCGAAATCGTTTGCATAGTAAATTGTTCAACTATGTTTTGCCCTGCCTGTTGGTTGCCAGACCCATAATTCAATATGCCTGTTGCTGAAAACTGCGCAGATCTTCCAACTACTAGACAAATAGGTCCCGCCCCAGCATTCCCTTTTAATTCAGACACATTGAATGTTGTTCTTGGGCTAATGCCAACAAACGCTCCTTGTTTGGCAATGTCTCTATACCCATTGCCATCTACCAAATAGCCGCCTGACCCTACACCCGAATGAAGAACGACTGTAGCAACATTCCACACGCCAGCGCCATTGCCGAAATTTCCGCTGTTAGGTTGAGTCAGAAGATAGCTTCCAGAATATATCTGCTTTTCGTTTAGATAAATTCGCACATATGTCGTTTGCGGTGACGCATTATGATTGGCATAGTAATTCACATAAACGCGATATAGTCCAGCAGGTGCAGCAGGATACAAAACAGTTTCTACAACAGGACCAGAATTAGTTGTCCAATCGGTATCCAGTGTTCCCCCGCCTGAAGCCTTGTTACTATAATAGATGCTGTTAACGTACAGATCATAATCTTGACCTCCACCTGACCAACTTAATGTAATTCTTAATCTAGGCGGATCAACCCGCATATTGATACTTGAAGACCGAGAGCCTGTTGCGGTAGCTGCCTGTATCAAATTTAAGCCAGGAAAAAGCTTAAGCGACTTTGTATAATTGCCGCTTGAAGAGGAAAACGAATACGCCTGTTCTGTCCCAGGTCGGGTATTTTGAGGACTGACAATGACTTCCCCAGTTGTCTGATCATCAAGGATTTGCCCTTCTACAGATTGAATTCTTCCGTTTTCCAATGAGCCGATTCCAGATTGAGCTATCGACTGTCCCTGCATTGAAAATATAAAAGCTACAACCGCTATACCGAAATGCCTGATAATTGTCATGACTGCCCCTTATAAAATTAGCGTACCCTAATGGTGATGCCGTCTTCAGGGGTATCAATTGTAATCGTTGATGTTACAGAAGGATTATTGGGATCTGGATCTGAATTATCGCCAACTCCATCTGAATCACTATCATACGATTCGGCTGGATCATCTGGAAAATAGTCATATTGATTTTGAACGCCATCTCCATCCGAATCCGCTGTCAGATAATTAACTGGCACAGTGCATGAAGCCCATATCTTGTTGGTTACGCTTCTTCCATTTTCAGTGCTTATCGCAATTATCTGTTCTGAGTTATTAGGCGGCAGGTCTATCCATGCCGAATAACGGTAACCGTTTCTAATTGTTGAAAGACCATTTACAGTAATATTGGCAGCATTCGAATCTGATTCTACAACAACTCGAACATTGATATTGGTGAACACTTGATAGGCAGTAGGCTGAATAATCAATACTGAAGGAGGATATGCATTCACAGTAACATAATAACTAACCAAAGAAGACGATCCATTTGTAGCAGTGGCGGTAACAGTGATGTCTTGAAGCCCTTCGCCAAACCCAATTGTATGGCTGAAATACACAACACCATTTGTTGGAGTTGTCTGCTGGGAAACACGTTGCGAATTAACTCTTATTTCAGTTAGTGCCATCCAATTGCTCACGCTGCCACTAATAACTACATTAGATATCGAGAGTGTTTGATTGGCAATGGGATTTGTTACGCTGATGAATGGGCCATGGAACAACGGATATTGATCCTCTCCATCAAGCACTCCATCAAAATCAGTGTCCATTATCCAAGGTTGAGTTCCGGCTACGAAAATTTCATCCCAATCATTAAGCCCATCGCCATCGCTGTCAGCAGCATCTTCATCAGTCCCATATATCCATCTTTCCCGTGCATCTGTAATGCCTTCCTGGTCTGTATCAAGATCGGCATTGCCCACTACATAAAACCTAGACACGATGCTTGTTGTAATTGTTGTATCTGTCCACCATAAGCTATTGGTTCCCACCGTGCTGAGATTCGTTGAAATCACAAACCATCCGTCTTGCGTAAGATTTGTTCGAGCAAAAACCTCCAGTTTGTTAGTGAATAGCTCGGGCCAAGAAATACCGAGGGCCATACCATTGCTTACAGACTCGATGCTATGGATGACTAAATTTTTTGGTGACTCCTGAATCTCTTCTCCGAACTGCATAGACATCACTGAGCTTTGACTTGCTGCTGTTAATTGAGCTTGTGCAAAGACGGCAACCGAATCAGACGGCAACAGATAAACAACAACACCTATTCGTGCGGAATCGTATATCGCTTCTTTCCACGCCAACATGTCGGGATCAGCGTTCTCCGCATATAGCTCGGGCTGATGAGTCATTAACCAAGCATAAGGATTATAGCCTTGTTCAGCGGGTATTGAAGCAAATTGGGTTCCAGAACCATTTAAGAATACTGTTTGGCGAGTTTCTGGATCTTCGACAACGACAACGGGATAAACTACAACGCCATAAAACTCTGCCTGTTCAAGATAATTGTTAATCCATGTCTTAAAGTTGATTGGCTCGAAAACAACAATCCCCCCCGAAGTCGATACAGGGCAGCTCGGATCGGGAGGGCTTATGGGTAAAAGTCGTTCGGCTACTGCTCGAAACTTTGATTGCAGATTTGCAGGAGATGTAATCGTTGAAGCTTCTAAGGCAGCTATTCGATTATTAAGCGCTTCTTGATCTACTCTATCCAAAGCCAGAGCAGAATATGAAATGCAAAACAATGAGATGAGACAAAGCCAAACATTGACGTTTTTCATTCCCCGTGCCCCCTGTTCAGATAGACAAATACAAAGGCATTTATAAGCCGATTTTAAGCACAGGGCAAGGAGCTTTATCGGTTTTGGTGACAAGGCGGCTTTTTTGCCTGCCTTGAACCGGCTCAGATCCCCGCTGATACACATACCCTAACCCCTTCTCTTGGAAGGGGAGGGCCGACTATCATGGGGGTTGCTGCACCCCCGTTACGGGAAGAGTTGAAGCTTGACGTTCGGAACGAAGGCCGCTAATTAAAGAGACCAAACAAGCTCAATCCGGAGTAATCAGCATGCCCCTGCTCAAAGTCAGTCTCTGGTCCGGACGCACGAAGGAAGAGAAGGCCGAACTGGCCAAAGCCCTGACCGACGCCATCGTCAAGGTCGCCAAGGTGCCGCCCCAGTCGGTGACCATCCAGATCGAGGAAATGCCCAAGGAAAACTGGGCCACCGGCGGCCAGCTCCACTCCGAGCTCTTCAAGGATCGGACCTGATCCGCATGCGTTTACGCGACCACGACAAAACCGCTATCCTGGAAAACGGCCGCGCCTTTTCCTATGGCGAGCTGCTTTCCCGGACTCATGATTTCGCCGCCGCCTGCCCCCTGGCGCCGGGCGACCGCCTGATCCTGCTTTCCGAAAACCGGTCAGAGTGGATCTTCGCCTTCCTCTCAGGCTGGGAAAACAGGGCCGTTTCGGTGCCGGTGGACATCCAAACCCCGCCCGAGGAACTGGCCTACATCCTGGCCGACGCCGAGCCCGCCGCCGTCTTCGCCTCCCGCGCCCTGGAACCCGCGGCCCGCCGCGCCATCGCCGATTCCGGCTCCCGGGCCCGCCTGCTCCTGCTCGAGGATATCCCCGCCGCCACCGCCCCGCCGCCATCCTTTCCCGAGGCGCCCCCGGACGAGCTCGCGGCCATCCTCTACACCTCGGGCACCACCGGCCGCCCCAAGGGGGTCATGCTGACCCACGGCAACATGCAGGCCAACGTGGAAGCCGTCTCGACCGGCGTCCCCATTTTCACCAAACCGGACCGGCACCTGGCCTTCCTGCCCTTTCACCATATCCTTCCCCTGGTGGGCAACCTCGTCATGCCCCTCTCCATCGGCGCCACCATCGTGCTGCCCGCCTCACTCAAGCCCGAGGACCTCGCCGCCGCCATGCAGGCCGGTAAGGTCACCATCATCATCGGCGTCCCCCGCTTCTGGGCCATGCTCCGTAAAGGCATCCTGGACCGCATCCGGGAGGCCGGCCCCGTGCCCCGGTTTCTGTTCAAGCTCGCCGCGCGCCTCCGCATGCCGGCCCTTTCGCAGCGCCTCTTCAAGAAAGTCCACGCCCGCTTCGGCGGCTGCGTCCGCTTCATGATCTCCGGCGGCGCGCCCCTCGATCCCGCCGTGCTGGCCGATTTCCAGACGCTCGGCTTTGACCTTCTGGAGGGCTACGGCATGACCGAAGCCGCCCCCATGATCACCTTCCCCCGGCCCGGCCGCGTCCGCAACGGAGCCTGCGGCCAGGCCCTGCCCGGGGAGGAGATCCGGCTGATTGACGACGAGATCACGGTGCGAGGCCCCAATATCATGCCGGGCTACTGGCGCAAGCCGCACGAAACGGCCGACGCCATCCGCGGCGGCTGGCTCCACACCGGCGACCTGGGGCGCATGGACGACGACGGCTTCCTGTTCATCACGGGCCGGCTCAAGGAACTCCTGGTCCTCCCGAACGGCAAGAAGATCAACCCGGCCGACCTCGAGACGGCCCTGCTCCAGAACCAGCCCGGCCTGCGCGAGGCCGCGGTCCTGCTGCGCGGCGACTCGCTCCACGCGCTGCTGGTCCTCGAACCGGGCCGCTTCCCCGCCGACCCCGCGGCCCTCGACGCCGCCATCCGCCGCGAGGTGGTCGACCCCTACAACCGGCAGATGCCCCCCTACCGTCGCCTCGCGGGCTTCACCGTCGTGCCTGACGAACTGCCCCGCACCCGCCTCGGCAAACTGAAACGCCACCTGCTCCCGGACCTGGTCCGTGAGTCGTTCGCCCGGAAGACCGTGGTCCCCGAGCCCGACGGCGAGGTGTACCGCCTCCTGCGCGATTTCCTGGCCCGCGAAACCGGACAGCCCGTCCACCCCGATTCCCGCCTGGACTTGGACCTCGGCCTCGACTCCCTCGGCCGGATCAGCCTGCAGGCCTTCCTCGAAACGTCCTTCGGGGCGAAAGCGGACGAGGCTGTTCTCCACGACCATCCCGCCGTCGCCTCGCTGTCCGGCTGGGTGGAGTCCCACAAGATCCGGATCGACCAGGAAGCGGTCGACTGGAGCCGGATCCTGAAGGAGGGGCCCGCCCGTTCCGTGAGCGAGCCCACCTGGCTGCTAACCGCCGTGCAGGCTATCGGGAGCCTCGGCTTCCGCGGCTGGTTCCGCCTCAAATCGGAAGGCGCGGAAAACATCCCCGCCGGCCCCTTCATCCTGGCCCCGAACCACGAGAGCTATCTGGACGGCTTCCTGGTCTGCCTCTTCCTGAAGCCGGCCGTCCTCCGCCAAACCTGGTTCTACGCCAAGGAAAAACACCTGCGGAACGCCTGGCTCCGGAACCTGGCGACGGGGAACAACTTCATCGTCATGGACATGGACCGCGATTTGAAAGGGTCCCTCCAGCAGATGGCCGCGGTGCTGAAGGCGGGCCGGAACCTGCTGATCTTCCCGGAGGGCACCCGCACGCGCGACGGCGCGCTCGGCCCGTTCAAGCGCACCTTCGCCATCCTGAGCCGGGAGCTGGACGCGCCCGTCGTGCCTGTTTCCATAACGGGATCATTCAAGGCGCTGCCGCCCGGCGCCCGCCACCCGCGCCTCTTCAGCCCCATCACCGTGCGGTTCCTGAAGCCAATCAATCCCGCGGGGCTTTCCGTGGAGGCCATCCGCGACCAGACGCGCGATGCGATCCTCGCGTCGACCATGACTGGCTAGGCATTCGGGTCCCCTGTTTTTCAGACTCACCACGGATTACACCGATCTCACGGATAAGAGAAAGCAAAGAGGGGGCGCGAAGCGCGCCAAATCCAGACTTCGAATAGCCATTTGTTATCCGTGGCATCCGTGCAATCCGTGGTTCCCCCTTTCGCGACTTCCGCGTGTTTCGTAGTTCCATCCCCTCTTCGCTTTGGAGCGGCGGGAAGACTCACCACGGATAAGACCGATTACACGGATGAGAGAAAGCAAAGAGGGGGCGCGAAGCGCGCCAAATCCAGGCTTCGAATAGCCATTTGTTATCCGTGGCATCCGTGCAATCCGTGGTTCCCCCTTTCGCGACTTTCGCGTGTTTCGTAGTTCCATCCCCTCTTCGCTCACGCCAGGACGCGCCCGCCCCGATTCCCCGTCAGCGCACCCGCCTCCAGCGTGACGACGCCATTCACCGCGACCAGATCAACTCCCTCGGACAGGGCATGGGGCGCGGCAAACGTGGAAACGTCCCGCACCCGCTCCGGATCCAGAACCAGCACATCCGCGGCCGCGCCCTTCCGAAGCACGCCGCGGCCGGTCAGCCGGAAATGCGCCGCCGGCAGCGACGTCATCTTGCGGATCGCCTCAACCGGCGAAACGGTTTTGCCGTCCAGCGCCGCCCGCAGGAACCGGGGGAACGTGCCGTACGCCCGGGGATGCGGGTAGTCATGGCTCAGCACCCCCGCCGGCGCGCGCACCGAGGCGTCGCTCCCGATCATCACCCAGGGCTGCGCCAGGATGCGCCACATGTTCTCCTCGCTCATGCCGAAGAAAAAGGCGCTTGTGCGCAACCCGTCCTTTTCAATCAGGGTAAGCGCGGCGTCCACCGGCTCCAGGCCCAGCATCCGGGCCGCCTCGTCCAGCGGCTTGCCCTGCAAGCCCGCATGGTCGGGATGCGCCGTCGACCCGATCACCACCGTTCCCCAATACGTCTCCGGCCGGTTGGCCAGCAGTTCCGTCCGCAGCCGCAGCCGCGTTTCGGGATCGGCCAGCCGCGCCAGCACGGCCTCGCGCCCTCCGCCCGCGGCCCACGCC
Source organism: Kiritimatiellia bacterium (assembly GCA_044346855.1). Taxonomy (GTDB): domain Bacteria; phylum Verrucomicrobiota; class Kiritimatiellia; order CAIKKV01; family CAIKKV01; genus CAIKKV01. The sequence goes on along the minus strand of JBIIYJ010000169.1, from coordinate 3,328 downwards.
GGCAAAATAACGTCAAGATCGGTGTTCGAGGCGATATAGGGATACCGGTCGGCCGCCACCGACAACCCCTCCGCCCGGGCCGCCTCGATCCTGCCCAGGGCCGCCTCGAGCAGGTGCCAGTTGCCCCGGCCCGACGTCTTCAAATGGGAAATGCAAAGCCGGACCCCCGACCGCCGCGATACGGCAAGCGCCTCGTCGATCGCCTCGAGCAGCCCCGCCCCTTCGCTCCGCATATGCGTCGTGTAGATTCCGTTGCGCCGCGCCGCCACGGCGGCCAGCGCCGCGACCTCCTCCGGCGCGGCGTACATGCCGGGCGCGTAAATCAAGCCCGTGCTCAGGCCCGCCGCCCCCTCGTCCATCGCGCACTCCAGCAGGCGCGCCATCTCCCGCACCTCGTCCGGCCGCGCGGCACGCGCCTCGTAGCCCATCACGGCGGCCCGCAGTTTCCCGTGCCCGGCCAGTGGGACCGCGTTGACCGCGGGGCGGACCGACTCCAGCAGCGCCCGGTACTCCGCCATCGTGCGCCAGCGGCCGGGGTACGTCTTGTCTTCCCAGTCGGAGGGCAGCTTGGAAAGGCCCAGCAAAGGCGCCGCGGAGGCACCGCAGTTGCCGACCACCTCGGTGGTCACCCCCTGGTAGATCTTGCTCGGCGCGGAGGGCTCCAGCAGGAGATAGGAGTCGGAGTGTGAGTGACTGTCTATAAAACCGGGACAAACCATTTTTTCCGCGGCGTCCACGACGCGCCGGGCCGGCGCCGCGGAAAGGTCGCCGACCTCCGTGATCCGGCCGGCGAGGATACCCACGTCGGCCCGCCGGAGGGGCGCGCCGGTTCCGTCGGCCACCTGGCCGCCGGCGATTTTAAGATCCAGTTCCATCGGCGCCCTCGGGCGGACTGATTTTCGGCTTGCGCGGCCGGCGGGCGCGCTTTCCGGTCGCGGGCGGCTCTTCCGCCGGGGGAGGCGCTGCCACCGGCGCCGTTTCGTCAGGCGAAGCGGCCGGCGCCTCGGACGGCGCGGAGGGGGCTTCCGCGGCTGGCGCCTCGACGGCAGGCGCCTCCGCGGCCGGCGGTTCGGATGCGGGCGGCTCGACTGCAGGCGCGGCGGATTCCACCGGCGCTGACGCCGCGGGACCGCCAACGGGGGCGGGGGGCGGCGTATCGGGCGGATTGGCGGGCGCCGTACCGGGCCGCGGCGGCGCGTCTGGGGCCAGCAGGTGCATGACCTGCTGCTGCACGATTTCGAGCCGCTCGACCCCGATGCCGGGATCGGGCACCAGGAAAACCTCGCCGGTCTTGCGGTGGGCGAAAATGACGAGCCGCGTGCCGTCGGGCCGGTCCTCCACCTTCTGCTCTGCGAGCACGCGCTGGCGCTCGAGCATGATGGCGAGGATGTAGATGACTTCCGCGGAGGCGGGCTCGGCCCTCTCCATCAATTCGCGGAGGATCGTTTCCGCCGCCTCCTTGCGCACCTTGCGGTCCGGCTCGGCCGGCGGGATGCGGAACACGCCGTTCCAGTTGCTGTAGCCCGGGTCCACCTTTTCCTCATTGGCCCAGCAAATGGAGCAAAAATCGGAACGGAGGTAGTTCCCCTCCTTGTCGGAGAGCCGGGTGTAGTATTCCTGCCGATCCTCGAACGCCTTGCCGCACCCGGTGCAGAGCTTGGCCAGCGGCCTGATGTCCCATTCCTGCATCATCGTCGCGTCCCGCCTTCCCCCGCCGCGAGCCAGTCGACCCCGCACCGGGCTGTATACCTGATTTCGAGCCAATCCCCGGGCTTCGCGCGCCCGGCCCCGGAAACGAGCGTATGCCCGTCCGCCTCGGGCGCCTGCCGGCGGGTCCGGCCCGTCGCGCGGGCACCGCGCCCGGAGGCGATCTTTTCTACCAGAAATTCCTCGCGGACACCAACCGTCATTCGCGCCCGGGCGTCGAGCACCGCCTGCTGCACGTCCAGCAGCGCCTCGCGCCGCCGCTCGGCCGTGGCCGCCCGGGGGCGGTTCCGGAGCACAGCCGCCGGGGTGTCCTCCTCGGGGGAAAAGGCGAAGACGCCCAGGTGATCGAACGCCGCCTCCTTCACATACGCCGCGAGCCGGCGGAACGCGGCCTCGGTCTCCCCGGGATGACCCACCAGGCAGGTGGTCCGGAGGGTCACGCCGGGCAGGCGGGCCCGAACACGCGAGGGCAAGTCCGCCACGGCCTTCACCGTGCCGCCGCGCCGCATGGTCCTCAGCACCTCCGGATCGCAATGCTGCACCGGCACGTCCAGGTATCGGCAGACCTGGGGAATGGCGGCCATCGTGTCGAGCAGGTCGTCGGTGACGCCGGTCGGGAAGCCGTACAGGAGGCGGATCCAGAAGCGGCCGCCGATTCCGCCGAGGCGGCGCAGCAGCGCCGGCAGGCTCGCGCCGTCCGACCGGTCGCGCCCGTAATGGGTAGTGTCCTGGGATATCAGGTTCAACTCGCGGATGCCGCGGCCCAGCAGATCCTCGGCCTCCGCCACGATGGCGTCCATGGGCCGGGACCGGTGGCGGCCGCGGATGCCGGGGATGGCGCAGAAGCCGCAGCGGTGGTCGCAACCCTCGGCGATCTTGACGTAGGCGTAGGGCCCGCCGCTCAGGATCACCCGGCGCGGCCCGGGCTCGAAGAGGCGCTCGGCCTGTTCGGGAATATCCCGGATCGGCCCCTCGCCGCGCAGGATGCGCAGGGCGATGTCCCCCACCCGGTCGAGCGCGTCCAATCCGAGGAAAGCGTCCACTTCCGGGATGGCGCGCGCCAGGCGGCCGTGATACCGCTGCGGCAGGCAGCCGGTCACGATGACGCCGCGGCAGGTCCCTTTGGCCTTTCGGCCGCAGGCTTCGAGCACGGCGTCGATGGCCTCCTCGCGCGCATCGTGGATGAAGGCGCAGGTGTTGATCAGGAGCAGGTCGGCCTTGTCGGCCTGGGGCGTGAGGCGGAGGCCCGCCCGCAAGAGGGAGGCGATGAGGTGTTCGGAATCGACCAGGTTCTTGGCGCACCCGAGGCTGACGACCCCCACGGTGGCTCCGGCCCGGGGCGCGGTTTTTTTCATCGGGCCTTCTCGGGAAGATAAAGCGGCGGGGGCTCCGGGAGAACGCGGGACGGCGGGGCGGCCGATTCCACCGGCGCAACGCGCGTGCGGGCGGCGCGGCGCTCCACGCAGCCCCGGACCATCAGCAGCAGCAGCCAGACCAGCACCAGGACGCCCAGGATCGCGGCGGCCCGGGGCAGGATCCGGCTCCAGGGCAGGCTCAGGGCCGAGGAGCGGGCCAGGTTCAGGAGCGACGAGGCCCTTTCCTTGGCGGTTCCGGACAGGCC
>JBIIYJ010000017.1:0-33915 GCA_044346855.1 Kiritimatiellia bacterium | reverse complement strand
AGCCGGATTGCTTCGGATGGCACGGAGGTCGCCAGGACGGTATAGCCCAGCCCCTCCAGCATTTTCCGGCCGATGAACAGGTTGATGGGTTCGTCTTCGACCAGCAGGACGGTTTCGGATCCTTTCCGCAGTTGCGGCGTCTTTGGCGGGTCGGCTTCGGCCGGGGCTTCCCCTTCATGGAGGGGAAGGTGGAGGGTGAAGGAGGCTCCCTTTCCCGGCTCGCTGGAAACCGTCACGAAGCCGTTATTCTGTTTGGCGATGCCGTAGACGGTGGCGAGCCCCAGCCCCGTGCCTTCGCCGATCCCTTTGGTTGTGAAAAAGGGTTCGAAGAGGTGTTCGATGGTCTCCTTGTCGATGCCGTGCCCGGTATCGGAGACCGTCAGCGTCACGTATCGGCCGGGAACGGCGTCCGCCAGGCCGATGCAGTCCGCGCCCGACAGGGCGGCATTTCCGGTTGCGATGGTGAGCCGGCCCACACCGGCGATGGCGTCGCGGGCATTGACGGCAAGGTTGGTCAGGATCTGGTCGAGCTGGGTGGGGTCCATCTTGACCGTCGCCGGCCGGGCGAGGGGCTGCCAGGCCAGCTCGATGTTTTCGCCGATCAGGGGGCGCAGCATGCCGATGGTGTGGGGGATGGCGGCGTTGAGGTCGAGGAGCCGGGGGGCGACCGGCTGTTTCCGGGCGAAGGCGAGCAGCTGGCGCGTGATGGCCGCGGAACGGTTGGCGCAGGCCGTTATCTCGTCGATCCAGGGGCGGACGGGGTGATCCGCCGCGAGCCGTTCCTGGCACAACTCGGCGTAGCCCAGGATGCTCATCAGCAGGTTGTTGAAGTCGTGCGCCACGCCTCCGGCCAGTCGTCCCACCGACTCCATCTTCTGGGCCTGGCGAAGCTGGGCCTCCAGCTTTGCGCGCTCGAGTTCAGCCTGTTTGCGCTCGGTGACGTCCCAGACGGTGGAGATCATCAGGGCCTTTCCCGGAACGGGCGTGTTGCGGGCGCTGATGTAGGAGGTTTCGGCGCCCTTGCGTGTGATGGGCACGTTTTCCCAGCGCATTTTGGCGGGGTTGCCGCTGGCGCAATCCGCCAGGATGCGGCGCTTAAGTTTTTCCCGGCATGCGGGATCCTCGTAAACGGCATTCCAGAAGGCGTCGTGATCGGTCAGCGCTTCCCGGGTGGTCCGGTAGATGGCGGGGAAATGGTCGTTCATGTAGGTGAAACTGACGCCGGGGTCCAGGGAATTGACCGCGATGCCGATGGGCAGGTTGTCCATGATCGTCTTGATGTAGGCTTCGCTCTGGACGAGCGCTTCTTCCGCCCGCTTGCGGTCCGCGATTTCGGCGGTCAAGGCGCGGGTCCGCTCGGCGACCCGGCGGCGGAGGGAGTAGGACCAGAGCACCGCCCCCCCCAGGAGGATGAACAGGGGAACGATTATGGCCAGGCCGTATTTGATGAGGCGGAAGGTGTCGATATCCGAAGGTTCGTAGGGACCCAGCCATTTGGTCTTGATGGCCCGGTATTCGCCCGTCGCCTTGAGCCCGGCGAGCCCTTCGGAAAACAGGTTCAGCCATTGCTCGTTTTTCCCGTGGGCAACCGCGTAACAGGATTCCGCCAGGAGTACGGGCTGATGGGACACGCGCAGGTTGTCCCACTTGTTTTTCCTGATCCAGTAGAGCGCCGGGATCGTGGCAACCAGCGCGCAGTCGCCCTGTCCTTCGGCCAGCCGGCGCAACGCCTCCTCCTGGGAGGGAACCGGCAGGAGTTGCTTTTCGTAACCCTTTTTGATGGCGAGGTCTTCCAGGATATCCCCCGCTATGACCAGGATCCGTTTCCCTGCCAGGTCCGCCAGGGTCTCCAGTTTCGGCGAATCCCGGCGTACGGTCACGGCATGCTGGATCGCCAGGGTGGGGGGCGAGAAGTCATATGTCCCGTCCCGCTCCGCCGAGTAGAACATTCCCTGGACTACATCGATCTCCCCTGCCTCGAGCCCCGCGCGGATGGTCTCCCAGCTTCCCAGCCGGATCTCCACCGAGAGGCCCATCTGCCGGGCCAGGGCGCGGGTCAGATCGACGTTGAGACCCGCGGGTTGCCCGTTCGAATCCAGGTATTCGTAAGGCGGGCAGTCGTTGCCTCCGCCCACGATGATGCGGCTCCTGGGCTGGTCGGTCGCTTCAATAGGCGCGAACCATTTGGCGTAAAGATGCCGGAAGGTGCCGTCAACCATGGCGACGGACAGCCCCTCGTTCAGCGCGGCCAGCAGGTTGGCGTCGCCCTTTCGTACGGCGAAGCAGAAGGATTGCGTGAAGTCTTTCAGCGGCTGGCCGGCGATCGACAGGTTGTCCAGGCCGATTTTCTGGATGAGTTGGAGCGCCAGGAGCTTTTGGATCACCACGGCGTCGTAGCGGCCGGCGGACAGGTCGCGGAGGGCGGTTTCGAACGAGGGGAGGGGGACGATGTCGGCGCCCAGGTTGGCGCGGAGCAGATATTCCTCGGCGTTGTCGCCGCGCAGCACGGCGACCCGCTTCCCCTTGAGGTCGGCGGGCGAGGCGATGTCGGAGCGGTCCTTCCTGACCACAATGGCGCCGTGCATCGTGAGATAGGGGAAGGTGAAGTCGTAGAGGGCTTCCCGTTCGGGGGTTCTGCCGACCAGGGGCAGCACCTGGAGGCGGCCGTCTGCCAGATCCTGTTTCAGTTCCGGCCACGGGGCTGTTTTGAAGGCGATGTCAAGGGCCAGGGCCTTGAGCGAGGACCGGAGCAGTTCGACCGAAAAGCCGTCCGCCTCTCCGTTTTCCGTGACGATGCAATATGGCGGGTAGTCGGGCTCGCAACCGGCGAGGATGGGGGGGGTTGGCAGAACGGCCGCCTCCGCCTCGCTCGCCTGCCGCGAGAGGAGCAGGAGGGTGAGCGAAAGAGCCAGGGAAAGAGCGAGCGAGCCCTGAATTCGTTTCATCGGCCTCCGACGTTTGCTCCGGGGTCTGAGAGGAATTCTACTGGCGATCATGGTGCCCTCATTCTTTTGCCAGGCGCAAGCCCCATAACTACCTTTTTTTCATTAGTCGATTTTTCTTGTCCATCCGTCCATCGTCACATATATTTTCTTAATTGACGAAATGATGGAGGCGACATGCGCGATTTGATCGATGTGCTGAAAGCGGTAGCGGATGAGAACCGTCTGCGCGTGCTGAGCGCGTTAACGGAGGGGGAGCTGTGCGTCTGCCAGCTCATCGCCTTGCTGGAACTGGCGCCGTCCTCCGTTTCCAAGCACCTGTCCATCCTGCGGGCGGCCCGGCTGGTGGACAGCCGGAAGGCGGGGCGCTGGATGTACTACCGGCTATCCAAGGACTTCCGGTCCCCGTCCGCGGGCAAGATCCTGGCGCTCCTGCTGAAGGATTTGGAAGGGACGGACCGGATTGCGGAGGACCGGAAGCGCCTGAAGGCCATCGCCGCGGAAGGCATGGACTCGCTGTGCCGGCGGATATTCTGAACAATCGGGGGAACGGATGAAACAACGGCTGAAGATACTTTTTCTTTGCACGGGGAACTCCTGCCGCAGCCAGATGGCTGAAGGCTGGGCCCGGCATCTCAAGGGGGAGGCGGTGGAGGCCTATTCGGCGGGCATCGAGACGCACGGGCTGAACCCCAACGCCGTCAAGGTCATGGCGGAGGCCGGGGTGGACATCTCGCGGCAGCGCTCCAAGCTCGCGGAGGAGGTGCGGGATGTGGCGTTTGACTATGTCGTCACCGTTTGCGACAACGCCCGCGAAAGCTGCCCCCTCTTCCCGGGCAAGGCGAGGATCGTCCACGCGGGCTTCGACGATCCGCCCAGGCTGGCCCGAAGCGCGAAAACGGAGGAGGAGGCGCTGGGCCACTACCGCCGCGTGCGGGATGAAATCAAGGCGTTTGTGGAATCGCTGCCGGAATCGCTGGAACGGAAGGATTAAAAGCATGACATCGGACAGGCAGGATCTCATTCGGGAGAAGGTTCGGCAGCGCTACAGGAACAAGGGGGAGCCAAGGTGAAGCAAGAGAAAACACGGGAAATTGGTTTTTTTGATAAATATTTGTCTCTGTGGGTTGTGCTTTGCATGGTGGCGGGGGTGCTGATCGGCAGATTCCTCCCCGGCATACCCGGGTATCTGGGCCGGTTTGAATATGCGAATGTCTCCATCCCCATCGCCGTCCTCATCTGGCTGATGATCTGGCCCATGATGATGAAGGTGGATTTCGCCAGCATCCGGAATGTGCGCAAAAATCCCAAAGGATTATATGTCACCTGGGCGGCGAACTGGCTGATCAAGCCGTTTACGATGTATGCCATCGCGTTTTTCTTTTTCTTTGTGGTCTTCAAGTCCCTGATCCCGAGGGAGCTGGCCCGGGATTATCTGGCAGGAGCCATTCTGCTGGGAGCCGCCCCCTGCACGGCCATGGTGTTTGTCTGGAGCTTCCTCACGCGGGGTCAGCCTGCCTACACCGTGGTGCAGGTTGCGACCAATGACCTGATCATTCTGCCCGCCTTTGTCCCGATTGTCGCCCTGCTGCTGGGCGTGGGAGGCATCTCGATCCCCTGGAGCACGTTATTCCTGTCGGTGGCGCTCTTCGTCGTCATCCCGTTGACGGGCGGCGTGTTGACGCGCATGCACGTGATCCGGACAAAGGGGCAGGACTACTTCGATGCGACGTTTATCCCGAAATTCAACAACGTGACGATCGGCGGACTGCTGCTGACGCTCGTGCTCATCTTCTCCTTTCAGGGAGAGATCATCCTCAACAACCCCCTGCATATCCTGCTGATCGCCGTGCCCCTGATCATCCAGACCTACCTGATTTTCTTTATTGCCTATGTCGCGGCTAAAAAACTGAGGCTTCCGCACGGGATCGCGGCTCCGGCCGGGATGATTGGCGCATCCAACTTCTTCGAGCTTTCGGTGGCGGTTGCGATCTCGCTCTTCGGCCCATCCTCGCCCGTGGTGCTCGCAACCATCGTGGGCGTCCTGGTTGAGGTGCCGGTCATGCTCACGCTGGTGAACTTCGCCAATCGCACCACGCATTGGTTTCCGACCGGCAAGGACATCAAAGCGGCGTCATGATAAAGAAAACTCATTCTCCGTACATTTCGGTGATCAGCCGCCGCAGGGCGGCGGCCTGATCGTCCGTCAGCTTTCCGGCCTTTTCGCCTAGTCGCGATTTGCTGATGGTCCGAATCTGATCGACGGCGATTTCAGCGGGTTGGCGGTCACATGAAATTTGGATCCGGCTTCGCCAGGCGGGGTGAAGCTGGCTTGTCAGCGGACAAACCACTACCGTTTGCAGGTGGGTGTTCATGTCGTCCAGGCTGACAATCACCACGGGCCGGGTCTTGGCCATTTCGGAGCCTTGCGCAGGGTCGAGCGCGGCCCAGCGGATCTCATAGCGCTTCATGAGGATTTTTCCCGCTCTTTCTGACATGATAGGAGGCTTTGCCCTCGGCTGCCCGGGGTCGCTTCTGTTCCCAGGGGATATCATCCAAACCATCGGATGATGTGACGTCCCATTCGTTCCAGGACTCCTCGGCCTTGGCCATTTCGCGGGCCGTATCGAGCCAGGACAGTTTTTCCGTCGCGGGACCGAGCGGTCGTAGCAGAATGCCATCGCTCCGCTCTTCCATCATCACGCTGGCTCCGATGCGGTATCGGCGCAGGGAGGCAGCCGGCAGGCGGACACCCCGTGAATTGCCGATCCTGGCGACTTTTAACTCGATCGATTTCATGTAATAACAGTAATAACATTCTCTGCGCGCGTCAAGTCCCGTGAACAAGCCCAATGAAATCTTGCCACGGGATGCGGATGTCGGCGATAATGAATCCTATAGAATGAAGAGGAGCCGCATGAAAGCGCATGTGAAGGTGGAAGGCGGGATCTGTGGATTCGAGACGGACGTCCGCGCGGAGGGCGACGCCGACGCAAACGTGACGTTCCGGATCGAAAGCCAGTGCGCGAAGGTCCGCGCTTTCGGGGAGGCCCTGTCGGCAAAGGGGCCGGTGGATGCGTATTCCGAAATCGGCGAAGGCTCCGACGGCGTGGTGTTGACCACGTCCCGCTCCGTGCTGAAGGCATGCTGCGCGGGCTGCGTGGTCCACGCCGCGGCCTTCAAGGCCATGCAGGTGGCCGCCGGCCTGGCGCTGCCCAAGGACATCCTGCTCCGGATCGCAACGGAGCCATGACCAGCGGGTTGCCGCACCGCCTTTTGCCGGCAGGCCCATGCGCAAGGCGCAGAGGTCAGTGAAGCCCTTCCTCATGCGCCAGGTCCGTGTAGAGGCGGACCCGGGCCATGGACGTGCCGGGTGTGACGGGGCTGCCCAGGCTGAAGATGAACCGGCTCCCGTTGCGGCGGCCGGCGCGGGCCTGCCGGCGAAGCTCCGCGCGCAGGTCCTGCTCGGAGCCGTGTTCGAGGAGCCCCATCGCGTCCAGGTTCCCCAGCAGCGCGCAGCGGCCGTCCACCGCCTCGGCCACGTCGCCGATGTCGATGCGGAACCCTTTCTTGGTCTCCTCCAAGCCGACGGCGTCGGCGCCGCAGTCCAGGATGGCCTCCAGCCGGTCTTCCATTCCGCCGCAATAATAGTAGACGCTGATCATGCCGAGCTCGCGGATCCGGTCGCACAGCCGGCGCATGAAGGGCACGTTCAGGCGGGCGAAGGCGTCGGGATGGATCATGTCGGTCATGCACTCCTCGATCCAGATGGCCCGCGCGCCCAGCGCGGCGCGCACGCGCACGTTGTCGAGCGAGATCGCTAGCGCCCGCTCCGCGGCCCGCTCGACCAGCTCCGGCCGCTCCGCGATCAGGGTCATGAACGATTCGAAGCCCAGCGGGCCCTGGACGCGCCAGAGCGGCGAGAGCGTGTAGCCCCAGGGGAGCCTCGCGGGCTCGGCCGCGATCAGGCTGCGCGCCATGTCGCTTCGTCCCTCTTTCAGGAAAGCGGCGGCGTCGAAGGGCGGGGGGGCGGGGAAAAGGGCGTCGATCTCGTCCGTGGTGGCGGGGCAGGAGCGGGAGTGGTTGGACTGGACGGCGCCGTCCGGGCGCCAGCCGCTGACGGCGGGGCGGCGCAACGGCGAGCGGGCGCCGGTTCGGGAATCGACCCGGATCGCGCCTTCGGCGGCGGGCTCGACGGACAGGTGCGGTCGCGCGGCTGCCGGCTCGGAGGCCTCCAGCGCGAACCAGTCCTGGCCGGTCGTCCGGAGGACATCGCGTCGCCAGGCGATCTGCCGGGCCGGGTCGGGGGAATACAGGTCCCACCAGGGCGCCGCGGTCAGCTCGTCCCAATGATCCCGGATCATGATGCCTTCGTAGCAGATCACGGCGCCGAATTCGCGGGCGCCGCCGGGGCTGAACGCTTCCTCGATGTTTTCGCGGGGAGTCATCAGATTGACAATAGCGCATGAAAAGCCCTGAATCAATCGATATCAGCCGGCGCTTGCGCAGAGAGGGAAGAAAGGGTATTTTTTTAGGCGCACAAGGAGGCATCCATGACCGAGACCGTTCAGTCGCTCCATGACTTCGCCGTCACGCCCTTCGGCGCGACGGTGCTGATCGTTGTCGCCCTGATCGCCCTGGCGCTGATCGCGGTGCCGCTCTGGCGCTCCCTGAAGTACCTGTTCAAGGCCTTTTTGTGGGTCCTGCTCATCCTGCTGGTGCTGGCCCTCGCCGCGGGCGCGGTCTGGTGGTGGATGGAGCGGGAGTCGCCCGACCCCGCCCGCCGCGAGACGCTCCGGCGGGAGGCGGCGGACCTGATGCGGCAGGGAACCAACCGGGTCGGCGCGATGTTCGTGGAAGAAGGGGAAAAGCATGACGGCGAGTAAGGCGCTTTTGGGGAAGGTGGAGCCCGCCCGGCTCGAGGCGGCGATGCGGGAGCTGACGGAGACGATCGGCGTGCGGCTGGCCGGCACGGCCGAGGAGCGGGCGGCCGCCCGGGCCGTGGCGGAGCGCTTCCGCTCGGCCGGCGCGGCGGTGACGACCGAGTCCTTCCCCGTGCGCGCGCGGGTGGTGACTTCGGAGCGGCTGGAGCTCTTCGTCGGAGGCGGCTGGCGGGTGTTCCCCGCCTCGCTGTTCAGCAATACGCCCGGTACGGGCGGGCGGCCGGTCGAGGCGCCGCTGGTCTTTTTCGAGTCCCCTGCCGAATACCGCAATCCCGATCTCTCCCATCTGCGCGGCAAGGCCGTCGTGCACCTGGGCTGCCATATCGAGTCGCGCGACGCCTACCGCCGGCTCATGGAGGCGAAGCCGGCGTTCCTGCTGTTTGTGGACGTGCGGTTTCCCGGCGATCTTCCGCTGGCGGACGGCATGTTTCCCGCCTACACCCAGGCGCTGGGCGCGGTGCCCGTGATGAACGTGGCCTACCGGGACGCCTGGAACTGGCAGCGGGACGGCGCCTCGGCCGCGCGCCTGTGCGTGGCCGGCGGCATGGAGCCCGCCGAGTCGGCGAACGTCATCGCCGAACTGCCGGGGCGCGATCCGGAGGCCGGCGTGCTGTTCCTGGGGGCGCATCACGACACCCAGGCGGGGTCGCCGGGGGCGGACGACAACGCGGCGGGGGTGGCGGGGCTGGTGGAGCTGGCGCGGGTCCTGGCCCCGCTGCCGCGCCGGCGCGCGATCCGGCTGGTCAGCTTCGGGGCCGAGGAGCAGCTGTCCGTGGGCAGCGCCTGCTATGTGCGCCGCCATCGCGCCGAGGCGGCGAAGTCGTTCCGGTTCATGTTCAACCTGGACAGCATCGGGTCGGGCATGGGCTGGACCGAAATCTGGTGCAACGGGCCGGACGAGCTGGACGGCCTGGTGGCGGGCTGGTTCGCGCGGGCGGGGCTGTATCCGGCCATCGAGCACGGCCTGATTCCCTACGCCGATCACTTCCCCTTCGTGGCGGCCGGCGTGCCGGGCGTCTGGATGTGGCGGCGCAACTGCGCCAACGGCCGGTTTTTCCATCACCGGCCGGACGACGACATGTCGCGCGTCAGCCCCGCCGTCATGGCCCCGTGGCTCGACGCCCTGGCGGGCGGCATCGCGGAGCTGGCGGAACTGCCCGAGCTTCCGTTCCCCGCGGCCATCCCCGAAAGCAGGCGGGCCCGGGTCGAGGCCATGTGGAACGACCTGTTTGGCGGGTGGAGCGGCTAGCGCTTCCATTTTCCTTACCCTATTTGTCTGGTTTGATCCTGGTTGGCCGGGTATACTGGCGGGGCAATTACCGAAGGAACGGATCGTATGCCTGTGAAACCTGGACCCGAAACGGCCCCCCGGCCGATGACTGCTTATCCGACCGTGTCGATGACCGCGGACGGGCTGCGGGAGGACTTTGAACGGCACCTGCGCTACACGCTGGCCAAGGACCGCGCGCACGCCACGGACCGCGACCGGTACGAGGCGCTGTCGCGCTCGGTCCGCGACCGGCTCGTGGAGCGCTGGATCAAGACCCAGCGGACCTACCAGCGGCGCAATCCCAAGCGGGTCTACTACCTGTCCGTGGAGTTCCTTCTCGGCCGCCTGCTCGGCAACAACGTGATCGGCCTCCAGATCGAGGAGCAGTGCTGCGAGGCGCTCTGCGCGCTGGGGCTGGACTGGAACTCGCTGCGCGACTACGAAACGGACGCGGGCCTGGGCAACGGCGGCCTGGGGCGGCTGGCCGCCTGCTTCATGGACTCCATGGCCACCCTCGCGCTGCCGGGCATGGGCTACGGCCTGTTTTACGATTACGGGATCTTCAAGCAGCGCATCGTCGACGGCGCCCAGGTCGAGGAGCCCGACCGCTGGCTCAAGGACGGCTACCCCTGGGCCATGATCCGGCGCGAATACACCTACGACGTCCGCTTCGGCGGCGTGGTGGAGACGGTCCGCCAGGACGACGGGCAGACCTACCGCTGGATGCACGGCACGTCCGTGCTCGGCGTGGCGCACGACATCCCGATCGTCGGCTACGGCGGCAAGACGGTCAACACGCTGCGCCTCTGGTCCGCCCACGCGGCCGACGAGTTCGACCTGGAGGACTTCAACCGCGGCTCGTACGTGGACGCGGTGGAGAACAAGGTGCAGGCGGAGAACCTGACCAAGGTGCTCTATCCGAACGACGCCATCTCCGAGGGCAAGGAGCTGCGGCTGAAGCAGCAGTATTTCTTCGTCAGCTGTTCGCTGCAGGATATCCTGAGGCGGTTCGTGCAGGACAACGGGCGGGCCTGGCACAAGCTGCCGGCCAAGGTCTTCGTCCAGCTGAACGACACCCATCCCGCGCTGGCCATTCCCGAGATGATGCAGATTCTGATGGACCGCGAAAAGCTGCCGTGGGAAAAGGCCTGGGAGCTGACCTCGGCCTGCATGGGCTACACGAACCACACCGTTCTTCCCGAGGCGCTGGAGCAATGGGGTGTCCCGCTTTTCGAGCGGCTCCTGCCGCGCCACCTGCAGATCATCTACGAGATCAACTCCCGCTTCCTGCGCACCGTGTCGCTGACCCACCCGGGGGACGCCGACCGGCTGGAGCGGATGAGCCTGATCGCGGAGGGGCCGGAGAAGCAGGTGCGGATGGCCAACCTGGCCATCGTCGGCTCCTGCTCGGTCAACGGCGTGGCGGAGCTGCACAGCCGCATCCTGCGCGAGCGGCTCTTCAAGGATTTCGCCGAGCTGTGGCCGGAGAAGTTCAGCAACAAGACGAACGGCATCACCCAGCGCCGCTGGCTGCTCAAGGCCAACCCGGGGCTCGCGGCCCTCGTCACCGAGGCGATCGGCCCCGGCTGGATTACCCGGCTGGACGAGCTGCGGAAGCTGGAGGCCTTTCTCGACGACGAGTCCTTCCTGATGCGGTTCCACGCCGTCAAGCAGGCCAACAAGAAGGCCCTGGCCGCGCTGATCCTCTCCACCGTCGGCGTGGCGGTTTCGCCCGACTCCATTTTCGACGTGCAGGTCAAGCGGCTGCACGAGTACAAGCGCCAGCTGTTGCTGGCCCTGTATGTCGTGGTGCTCTATAACCGGCTGGTGGCCAACCCCCGGATGGACGTCCATCCGCGGACGTTCATCATCGCGGCCAAGGCGGCCCCGGGGTACGCCATGGCCAAGCTCATCATCCGCTTCCTCCACGCGGTGGCGGACGTGGTGAACGGCACGCCGGCGCTCGCCAACAAGCTCAAGGTGGTGTTTCTGCCCGACTACAGGGTCTCGCTGGCCGAGCGGATCATCCCGGCGGCGAATCTGAGCGAGCAGATCTCGCTGGCCGGCACGGAGGCGTCGGGCACGGGCAACATGAAGCTGATGCTGAACGGGGCCCTGACGATCGGCACGCTGGACGGCGCCACCATCGAGATCCGGGACGAGGCGGGCGAGGAGAACCTGTTCCTGTTCGGCATGACGGCCGAGGAGGCCCGGGACCGCCGGGAGGCCTACGACCCCCGGGCGACCGCCGCGGCCGACCCCGAGATCCACCAGGCCCTGGAGCGCATCCGGAAGAATGTCTTCTCCCTGATCAGGCCCGGCGAGTTCGACCCGATCCTGCGGTCCCTGCTCGACGACGGCGACCATTACATGCTGCTCGCCGACCTGCGCAGCTACATCGAGGCCCAGGAGAAGGTCGACGCCCTCTATCGCCGGCCGATGGACTGGAACCGCATGGCGCTGATCAACGTGGCCCGGTCGGGCAAGTTTTCGTCGGACCGCACGATCACCCAGTACGCCTCCGACATCTGGAAGGTCGAGCCGTGCCCGGCGGACGAGGATAACAGCTCGACACGGCGGGGCGTGTGACAGGGTCCAAGGCGGGCAGGAGCGTCGCATGAAAACGCTGATCGTATTTTACTCGAGAACGGGCCGCACGCGCAAGGCGGCAGGCCTCCTGGCCGACCTGCTGGGCGCGGAGATGGAAGAGCTGGCCGAGCCAGGCGTGGACCGGAGCGGCATCGGGGGCTTCCTTCGGGGCGGGCGCGATGCGCTGCGGAAGCGGACGGTCGGGCTGGAGCCCTTGACGCATGACCCGGCTTCCTATGATCTCGTGGTCCTGGGGAGCCCCGTCTGGGCGTTCACGCTGTGTCCGGCCGTGCGCGCGTACCTGGCGGAACAGGGGAAGTCGATCCGGAAGGCCGCCTTCCTGGCCACGCACGGCGGCGGCGGCCCGTCGAAAAGCTACGCGGAGGCGGAGGCGCTTCTCGGCAAACCGCTCGTGGCCGCGCTCGCGCTGCGGGACAAGGGCATCGACGCCGGCGAGGCGGAGGCGGAGCTGGGGGCGTTCGCCAAAACGCTGCTCGGCTAACTACCGGGCCAGCTGTTTCATCATCCAGGGGACGGACACGGTTCCGTGCCATTTGTGGTCGCCCTCGAATACATCATGCGCCACGGCCTCGGGCGCGTTGAGAAGGCTCGCCGCCCGTTTGAGGATCGCCACCTGCGAGCGCACGTTTTTCAAGCCGCTGGCGCCGTTGAGCGGATCGACTGTCCCGGTTTCGATCAGGACGGGGCGGGGGAGGATCAGCGCGCCGATGTCTCCCATGTCCGCCGTCTCGTAGAGGTGCGGCACGTAATTGCAGGAACAGTTTTCCGGCTGGTCGAGCAGCGACTCCCGGTAGCCGTAAAAATAGCCGCTGATGACGGCCGCCCGGATGCGCGTGTCAAGCGCCGACGCCCAGAGCGCCTGCAGCCCGCCGCCGGAGAGGCCCGCGCAGCCGATCCGGCCGGGCAGGCAGTCCCGGCGGGTGGCGGCGTAGTCGAGCAGCCGGTGCAGGTCCCAGGCCCATTGCGCGGTGATCGTGAGCCCCAGCGGGATGGCCATGTTGTGCGTGAGCCGGCAGGTGCAGTCCAGCAGGTCCGGGTGACCGGCGTAGCGGCGCTCGCCGAAGCCTCGCGCATCAGGACAGAAGGCGATGGCCCCGGCCCGGGCGAATTGGACCCCGTAGTCGTAGTTGTACTGATCGATGATCCCGGGCATTCGCGGGTCCGCCTCGCGCTCGCCCGACGTGGATGTTTTCCCGCCGCCGCAGTGGCCGTGGGGGCAAAGCACCGCCGGAAACGGCCCTGCTCCCGTTTTCGGGATCAACACGTAAAACGGCATGTAGACGTCTGCCTCGGTGCGGATCACCACCCGCTCGCGCCAGTGGTCGCCGCGATCGGTCCGCGCGTCGACCCGCGGCTGCAGCGTGCAGGGGCGAAGGGTGTCGTAGCCCGTCAGCGACTTGAGCTCCGCCAGCAGGCGGCGCCGCCAGGCGCGCCATTCGGCGGCGGTGCGGGCCTTGAAGGCGAGCCGACGGCCAACACGGTTCCAGCGGGCGTGCATGGCGCGGGTCAGGGAAAAATCGGGGGCGGCGGTGGATTTCATGAACGATACCATACGGCACCCTTTCGCCGCATGCAAGTCCTTGTGCGCTTCCAGGGGGCGCATCAAATTGGCTCGCGAAAAGCGCCGCCTGTTGCTAAGGTGCCGACGGTCAGAAAACCGTCGGAGGGTTGCCATGCTGATGCTGGACAAGAAAGAGCTGGTGCGCATCTGCCGCATCAGGATTGACGATTTCCCCAAACACCAGCCCCGCGTGCCGTACCGCCTCGCGCGCGATTCCGCCGAGATGGGCGAGCTCATGGCCCGGGAGCTGACGGACCTGGTGGCGGCGAACAACGCGGCCGGAAAACCGACCCGGGCCATCGTGCCCTGCGGCCCCATGGCCTGGTACAAGCCCTTCGCCCGGATCGTCAACGCGGAGCGCCTCTCCCTCCGGAGCCTGACCGTGTTCCACATGGATGAATGCCTGGACTGGCAGGGTCGGCTGCTGCCCAAGAGCCATCCGCTCAATTTCCGCACGGTCATGGAAGAGGTGTTTTACGGGCCCGTGGACGCCGCCCTGGCCGTTCCCGAAGCCCAGCGCTTCTGGATGCAGCCCGACCTGCTGCCCCGCTACCGCGAGGCGTTCTGGTCCGCGCCGGTCGACCTCTGCCTCGGGGGCTGGGGCCAGGACGGCCACATCGCCTACAACCAGGCCCGGCGCGAGCCGTTCAGCCCGGTCACCCTCGACGAGCTCCGCCACGCCGAGATGCGCGTGCAGAACAACAACTGGGACACCGTGCTGGCGCTGGCCCAGCGCAACTTCGGCGCCGCCTACCAGCTCGTGCCCCCCATGTCCTGCACGATCGGCATCAAGGAATGCCTGTCGGCGAAGCGCGTGCGGGTGTTCAGCGACACCGGCGCCTGGAAAATGACCGCCTTCCGCGTCGCGCTGTTCGCCCCGCCCTGCTCGGAGTACCCGCTGACCCTGTTACAGGAACACCCCGACGCCGTCGTGACCGCCACGCGCGAGACCGCGGAGCACCCGCTCTCGGTTCACCCCGAGTGGGAATTCCCCGGGGCGTAAGGTTTCGCAAATATGATATTATTTGCCTTGAACGCTCAAATGAATGTTGTATATTGAATAATAGATGTTAGATAAACAACAAACTATTGGCCGCCAAGATTTGTTGACTGCGGTGCGGACCCGACTGGCTGAAGCGCCTGCGGTTGCGCTGCTGGGAGCCCGGCAGGTTGGCAAGACAACCCTTGCCCGGCAGGTGGCTGCTTCCTGGCCAGGGAAAACAACGTTGTTTGACCTTGAGTCGGCCGCGATGCGCGAAGCGATGCATACCACTCCCGAGCAGACGCTGGCCGAATGCGAGGGACTGGTCATTTTGGATGAGGTGCAGCGGGTCCCATCCCTGTTCGAAACACTCCGCCCGCTGTGCGACTCCCCGAACCGCAAGGCGGTTTTTCTGCTCCTGGGCAGCGCCTCCTGGAATCTGGTCAAAGGTATCTCCGAAACGCTGGCGGGCCGCATTCAATTCGTGGACGTGCCGGGGTTCTCCATCCGGGAGGTCGGTCCGGACAACCAGGACAGGCTCTGGATGCAGGGGGGATTTCCGCGCGCCTTCCTGGCGCCTTCTCCCGAGGCGTGGCACCGGTGGATGGAGGCGTTTTCCCGGACCTTCCTGGAGCGCGACATCCCTGGACTGGGCTCAAGGGTCGCCCCGGAAGCCCTGGGACGGTTCTGGCGGATGCTTGCCCACTTCCACGGACAGATTTGGAACGCCAGCGAACTGGCGCGTTCCATGGACGTCAGCGTGACCGCGATCAACCATTATCGCGACCTGCTGGCCGGCACATTCATGGCGCGGGTGCTTCCCCCCTGGTTCGAGAATATGGGGAAGCGCCTGGTGAAATCCCCGAAGATCTATTTCAGGGACAGCGGCGTGCTGCATGATCTTCTTGGCATCCGCGAACGGGAGGAGCTAAGGACGCATCCGCGATATGGCGCAAGCTGGGAAGGGTTCGCCCTGGAACAGACCTTGATCGCGCATGGCGAGCGCGATGCCTATTTCTGGGCCACGCAACGGGGCGCTGAACTGGACCTGATGCTGCTTCGCGGAACCAGGCGGTGGGGGTTCGAGTTCAAATGCTCCGATGCCCCCGGCCTGACGAAGTCCATGCATATCGCCCTGGAGGATCTCAAATTAGACCATCTTTGGGTGGTTTATCCGGGCCGCCTCGCGTACGCGCTTCACGAACGGATCACGGCTCTGCCGTTGCGCGAGATTGGCACGATCGACCTGTGAGCTAAAAAAAGGAATGGCATGAGTATCCGAGTGGAATCGTTGGGCGTCATGTCCCGGGCCAACCAGTGGACCCGGTGGATGACTGTGGTTGAGCCCGGGACCGGGCGGCAGCTGGCGCTGGGCCTGCCCCAGCACGGCGGCTTCGTGCTGGTGGACCCGGCCGACCGGTCCTGCCGCATCGTCGGGCAGGAGAAGACGCTGCCCAACGCCTGGGCGGTGACCCAGGCGCCTGACGGCACGATCTACACGGCGGGCGTGGCCTCGGGCGGGTTCGCCGCCCGCATTTTGCAGTGGGACTGGAAAACCCCCGTTTCCACCGTGGCCGCCGAAACTCCGCAATGCGCGACCCTCTTCACGATCGCCGCCGCGCCCGACAACCGCCTCTACCTGCCCGACTACAAGACCAACACGCTGCACCGCTTCGATCCGGCGACGCGGCAGGTCGAGCGGCTGACCGACTTCAAGCCCTTCGGCGAACACATCCGCGAGATCGCCTGCGCGCCCGACGGGCTGGTTTACGTGACGTGCACGGATTACCACCGATATGTGATCGTGTGCTACGATCCGGCCACAGGCAGGTCGTTCCTGGTGGCCGACCCGGAAGGCACCCGCATCCAGCCCCGCTCGCCGGTGACGGACTCGAACGGGCGGGTGCTGGTCAGCCAGCAGTACTGGGGCCGCTCCGTCTGGCGTGAACTGGTCGGGGGAAAGCCGGTCGCCGTCGATCCCGTCGCCGTCGCGCTGAACGCGAATAACGAGCCGCTGGCCTTCCGGGACGGGAGCTACCTGGTGACGGGCAAGGAGCGGCAGGTGACGCTGGTGGATGCCAACGGGCTGTCGACCGCGTTCGAGGTGCAGTGGCCCGAGGAGCCCTGCCGCATCTTTTCGGTCGCCGAAGGCGGGGGCCGCATCTGGGGCAGCACGTTCATCCCGCTGACGCTGTTCTCGTACGATCCGGCCACCGGCGCCGGCACGCCGTACGGGAACCCGACCGCCACGAACGGCGAAATCTACAGCATGGCCTTTTCGGGCGGCAAGCTGTTCCTTGCTTCCTATTATGGCGCCTTTCTCTCCCGCTTCGACCCGGCGCGGCCTTGGAACATGGACGGCACCGTTCGCGCGAACCCCGCCAACCTGGGGCAGATGAAGGCCCCGCCCATGTCCCTTCAGCGGCCGTATGGCAAGGCGCTGGACAAGGCGGGCCGGGTGTTCTTCTCGGCTCTCGGCGGGTACGGCTGCACGGATTCGGGACTCAGCCGGATCGAGCCGGAGAGCGAGGAGGTCACGACCTGGATTTTCAAGGACACCACGTTCGGCCCCATCGTCTACCTGCCCGGGCGCGACCAGATCCTGGTCAGCGAGTTGCGGAAGGGTGAAAAGAAAATCCACTTCACCTTTCTCTCGCCCCATACGGGCGAGGCGGTGGAGTCGTTCCCCGTCATCGAGGACGAAGGCATGGTCACCTCATGGCTGTACGAGGGCGGGGACCTGGTCTACGGGCTGCACAACGCCCGGGCCACGCTGTTCGCCTACAGCCTCGCGGAAAAACGGATCGTGGCGCGGCTGCCGGAGCTGGGGATGGGGCACCATTGCTACGAGTGCCTGGTCGCGGGGCCGGACGGCCGCCTCTGGGGACTGACCCGCGAATGCATCTTCGCCGTGGACCGCGCCCTGACGACGAAGGAGCGGCTGCTGGACTATCCGGATTACGCGGACGGCAATTTCTACCGGTTCGGGATGGTCCGCGGAGCTGACGGCTGTTTCTATTTTCCAAACGGACCACAACTGATGAAAGTGATATGCCAATGAAAACGCACGTTGCCATCCAGGGAGTCTGCGCCTGGCCGAACCTGATCAGGCTTGCCGACGGGACGATCCTCGCCATCATTTTCAACCAGCCCTGCCACGGCAAGTGGGAAGGCGATGTGGACTGCTGGGCCAGCACGGACAACGGGCAGAGCTGGGCCTTGCGCGGCCGCCCGGCGCCCCACGACCCCGGCACGAACCGCATGAACGTGGCCGCCGGACTCGCCGCCAACGGCGACGTTATCGTGCTCGCCAGCGGCTGGGACAACCGCGGCCGGCCCGGCGAGGACTCCCTGCCTTTCGCCAAGGCCAGCACCATTCGCGCCCGCGTCTGCCGCTCCGCCGACCAGGGCCGCACCTGGACCGTTTCCGGCGAACTCCCGGCCCCGCCCCCCGGCGCCACCACCCAGCTCATCCCTTTCGGCAAAATCGAAAAGGCCGCCGACGGCTCCCTCCGCGCCTCAGCCTACCTCGGCATCAGCGGCGAACGGAACGCCTCCTACATGCTCGGCAGCGCCGACGATGGCCGCACGTGGACCCTCCATGCCCTCATCTCCGAAGACCGCAACGAAACCGACATCCTCCCCATGGGACAGGGCCGCTGGCTCGCCGCCGCCCGGGGGGCCCGGAAGAACCAGGACAACCTCCAGCTGTTCGAGTCGAAGGACGACGGCAAAACCTGGACCTCCGTCCTTCCCCTCAGCCTGCCGCGCCAGATTCCCGGCCATCTGCTTCACTTGTCGCGCAACCGCCTTCTCGCCACCTACGGCAATCGCTGCCCCAACAACTGCGGCGTCGACGCGCGCATGAGCTGGGACGGCGGGGCCACCTGGCACGGCCCCATCCGGCTGGCCAACATGCCCCTGGGCGACGGCGGCTATCCCGCCAGCGTCCAGCTCGCCGACGGCACGGTTGTCACAGCCTTCTACCAGCAGATCTCCGGCCAGTTCCATTACGAAATGGCCGTCGCCACCTGGAACCCCGACGCCCACGATCCGTTCTTCGCCGCCAAGAAAGCCTAACCGCACCCTCCGTAACGAAAGCCCGCCGTGACGCCAAACCGATTGTCCCTTTTTCCTCTCGCGCTCCTGCTCGCGCTTCCCCTCCGCGCCCAGACGAACGCCCCGGATCCCCTCCGGTTCGAGGACGTCACCGCCTCCGCGGGGCTCGCGCCGGCGCTGACCAACTGGGAGCTTGGCCACGCCGCCGCCTGGGGGGACGCGAACGGCGATGGCCGGCTCGACCTCTTCTTCGGCTCCTTCGCGGACCGCAAAGTCAACTTTTCCTCCAACGCTCCCATTCCCAACATGCTGTGGCTCGCATCCACGGGAGGGTTCGTCCGCTCGGAACAGCCCCTCCTGGAAATGCGCGGGCTCGGCAACCGGATCTCCGCCTCCGTCTTCGCCGACCTCGACAACGACGGCGACCTCGACCTGATCCTGGGCCACCATGTCCAGGAGCTCTCGGACGACCCCGACCGGGCCAAGCCCGCCGGCATTCCCCACGGCGGCTACAGCACGATGTTCGAGAACACGGGCGCCGGAATTTTCAAGCGTGTCCCTGATTCAGGGCCATGGCCGCCCCGCATCGGCGCCCGAAACGTGGCGCCCGTCGACCTGGACCGGGACGGGCGGCTCGACCTCCTGATCGGCGACGGCTCGTACGAGTCGAAGACCAACAACCACCTTCTCGTCTACCGCAACCTCGGCGGCTTCCGCTTCGAGGATATCACGGAGAAGGCCGGGCTCCCGCTTTCCAACATGACCAGCCTGGGGCTCGCGCTGGGCGACGTCAACGACGACGGACTCCCGGACTTCTTCGCGGCGAGCTGCAACCGGCTCTTTCTCGGCACGGCCGGGGGCGGGTTCCGCGAGGCGGCGTTCAAGCCCCTCGAACGCGTCTACCGGAACCGCAAGGACCGCAACGGCTTCTTCTGCGGCGCGGCGTTCGGCGACCTCAACGGCGACGGCCGGCTGGACCTGGTCGTGACGCTCCACTCCCTGCCCGCGCGCATCCATGTGCTGATCAACGAAGCCGCCGGCTCCGGGGACCCGCTGTTCGTCGACCGCACCGCCGAGCTCGGGCTGGACGCGCGTTTCCCGACCTACCTCACCAATGGCGCGGCCATGAAGAGCGCGCACGTGGAGGTGCGCGACATGGACAACGACGGCCGGCTCGACATCGTGCTGGCGGCTTACGTCAAAAACAAGGCCGGCCTTTTCCAGCCCCTCGTGCTGCGCAACCTGGGGCCGGGAACGAACAGCCTCCCGCGCTTTCCTGAATTGCCGCTGGAGCGCATGGCCGGCTACTGCGCCCCGGGCCCGGTGTCGGATTACGACGGGGACGGCCGGCTCGACATCTTCCTGCCAAGCTGGTTCAGGCCCGGGCTGGTTCCCACGCTTCTTCTCCGGAACGTCACGCCCGGCGGGCATTACCTGGCGGTGCGCGTGCGCGATGCGAAGGGCCGCCGCAATCCCATGGGCATCGGGGCGGTGGCGCGCGCCTACAGGGCGGGCGGGGCGGGCGATCCCGCCCGGTTCATCCAGCGCGGCGACCTCGTGACCGGCTTCGGCTACGCGTGCGGGCAGGAAGCGGCCGTTCACCTGGGCCTGGGCGCGGAGACGAACTGCGACCTGGTCGTGTCCTGGGAAGGCCAGAGCAAGGTCTGGAAAAACGTCGCAGCCGACCAGGTCTTCGACGCCGTTTTCGAATGATACAGCTAGACCTGGTCAAGTAGTTGGACTACTATATGACTATGAAGAACGATCCAGAAAAGGTCAACGTCGGATATGTCAAGGAACGGTTCAGCGCCTATGTAACGAAGGCGGAGAAAGGCAAATCCATCCTTGTTTGCCGGCGCAATCGCCCCGTGGCGGCGCTGGTCCCCGCCAGCGAGCCGGATGTTCGGAACCGGACGAAACTGGGATCGGCCCGGGGCAGCGTGAAAGTCAAAGGCGATTTGACGGAGCCGGCGATATCCGACAAGGACTGGAATTTGTGAACATCCTGCTGGATACGTGCGCGATGATCTGGTGCGTTTCGGACCCCGACCGGTTGTCCGGCGAGGCGCAGCGTCTGCTGCTCGATCCGGATACACGGGTTTATGTTTCCGCCATCAGTTGTGCGGAGGTGGCCTGCCTGGCGGAGGACGGGCGGATTGCCGTCAAACCGCATTGGAGGACCTGGTTCGACCGGGCGCTGGCGGATAACGGGTGGACGGCTCTGGAGATTGATCTGGAAACCGTGCAGGAAGCTTTTTCGTTGCCCGGGACATTCCACCGGGATCCGGTTGACCGGATGATCGTGGCCGCAGCCAGGTTGAAGCACATGACGGTTATTACGGCTGATCGTAAAATCCTGGACTATCCGCACGTGAAAAGCCTGGCGTAAGGAGCTTTCCGTGACCAAGCCGAACATTATTGTGATGCTGATGGACAATCTGGGCTACGGGGACGTGGGCTGCTATGGCTCCACGCTGCACCGCACGCCGCACATCGACCGGCTCGCCCGGGAGGGCGTGAGGCTGACGAGCCATTACAGCTGCAGCGGCGTGTGCACCCCGTCGCGCGCCAGCCTGATGACCGGCTGCTATCCCCGCCGCGTCAACATGCACGTGAGCGGCCGCAACCAATGCGTGCTGTTCCCGTCGGAGCCCAAGGGCCTGAACCCGTCCGAAAAGACGATCGCCACGCTGCTGCGGGAGCAAGGGTACGCCACCGCCTGCGTCGGCAAGTGGCACCTGGGCGACCAGGATCCGTTCCTGCCCACGCGCCACGGGTTCGACCGCTTTTTCGGCTGCCCCTACAGCGAGGACATGGTGCCCGGCCCCGCCCATCCCGACTGGCCACCTCTTCCGCTCATGCGCGATGAGACCGTCGTCGAGGCGCCGGCCGATCGGGACTGTCTGACCCGCCGCTACACGGACGAGAGCCTCCGCTTCATCCGCGAGAACAAGGACCGCCCTTCTTTCCTCTACCTGCCCCAGGCCATGCCGGGCAGCACGAACCGCTCGTTTTCAAGTTCCGCGTTCCAGGGCAAGTCCGCCAACGGGCCGTATGGCGATTGCGTCGAGGAGCTCGACTGGTCAGCCGGCGAAATCATGGCCTGCCTGAAGGAGTTGGGACTGGACGAGAAGACGCTCGTGATCTGGACCTCCGACAACGGGGCCGTGGGCTGGAATCCGCGCCAGGGAAGCAACGCGCCCCTGAAGGGCTGGGGCTACGACACGTCCGAGGGGGGACAGCGCGTGCCGTGCATCGTCCGCTGGCCCGGGATGATTCCGGCCGGGGTCGTGCGGGACGATGTGACGACGATGATGGATTTCCTGCCCACCGCCGTCGGGTTGGCCGGCGCGAAGCCGCCCGCGGACCGCACCATTGACGGGCACGATATCCTGCCCATCCTGGCGAATGCGGCGGTGGCTGAATCGGCTTACGACGGGACCGGCTTTTTCTACTATTATCGGGAACAGCTCCAGGCAGTCCGGTCGGGCCCCTGGAAGCTGTATCTTCCCCTGGAGAAGAAGATGCGGAGCCTGGGCGGTTCCCTGGAAAGCGCCAAGCCGTGCGATGCGGAGCTGTATGACCTTCGCAAGGACATCGGCGAAACGCAAAACCTGGCGGCCGAGCAGCCGGATGTGGTCCGGCGGCTGCTGGCGCTGGCGGAGCGGGCGCGCGAGGATCTGGGCGACCTGGGGCGCGAGGGTAAAGACCAGCGACCGGCGGGCCGGGTGGATAACCCGGCGCCTAGGGTTCTAGTATAACAGGGACAACGCGAAAAGCCTTATCGTGCTTCGCGTGCCAGCTTCTTCATCGCCGAGAGGCCGGCGGCCAGCTTGGTGGGGTCGGCCTCGCATTTGCCTTCAAACGACATGCGGCCGTTGTAGCCGCCGCGTTTCAGCGCGTTGAAGAAGGGCGCCAGGTCGCACGGTTCGGCGCCCGGCATCAGGCGGTTGTCCTTCGTGGCCACATGGGTGTGCACGAAGAGGCTGCCGTTCGTTTCGATGTCCTGCGGCCGGTTGTCGCTGCGCAGCATGTGGTAGCTGTCCACCAGCAGCTTCACGGCGGGGTGGCCTGCCTCGCGCACGACGGCTGCGCCTTCGGCCACCGATGTCAGGATGTTGCAGTCCTTCGGATTCAAGGGTTCCAGCGCGATCGTCACCCCGTTCGCGGCGGCGATCGGGGCGGCCATTTTCAGGAAGTCCACGATCTGCCGCGTGGCGGCGGCCTGGTCGAACCCCTCGGGCACGGCCCGCGCGCCGCCCGACCCGAAGACGATGTGCGAGACCCCGGCCTCTTTCGCCCGGGCGAAGGTGACCGTTACAAACTGTTTCAGCAGGGCCATGTCGAACGCCGGGCCGGTGACCTTGTGGGATCCGGGCAGGAAGAGGTTGAGGACGGGGCAGGGGAGGCCGGTGGCGCGCGCGGCCTTGAGGGACTCGGCGAAGGCCTTGTCGTCCTCGAGCGGCTTGAGCAGCCCGGGCACGGACCATTCCCAGTAATCAAATCCCGCTTCGCGCGCCGCCAGTGCCAGATCGGGTCCGCCGCATATTCCGAATTGCATGATCAGTGTTTCCTTTTTCCAAGTTCGTCAGCCAGTTGCATCCGCGGACAGCCCTGCGCGAGCAGCGCGTCCGCCTTTTTTGCCGTATCCCTGAAAACGTTGAAATTCGCGAAAGCCCGCTCCGTCACCGTGTTGCGCCACACCCCGGTGCGGACGCCGGGCGCCCCCTGGACCGCGGCTTCGATCACCCAGTATGCCGTTTCCTCGGGCGAGAAGGAAGCCGTTTCCATCTCATTCAGCCGCCAGGTGAAGGGAATGCCCGGGGCCAGCTCCACAATGTCGGCCGGCGTGATTTTCCGCGACACCGAAGGGTCAAAATCCGAAATACGGAGCTCCTTCAGGAACGGCAGGTGGTCCCGCGTCAGGTCTTCCATGTGCAGTCCCCGCCACGTCGCCTGCCCGTAAAAGCGCTCCAGGACCGGCACGACGAACTCCGGCCACAGGGCGGGCGGGATCATGGCGGCGCCGTCGTCCGCGACATAGGCCCCGCCGCCCGGCTGGGGCGTCTGGCCGTTCACCGCCATGAGCGCGAGCCGGTAGCGGACGATGCTGTCGGTGCAGAGTTCCAGGAAGCGCCGGGCGCCCTCGGGGTCGTCGTAGAGATCCATGAAAAAGCCGTGCCCGCGGAGCAGCCAGGCCGTGGTGACGGGGCCCTCCAGCCCGAAGCCCCCGAAGGGGAGGGGCCGGCCCGGGAACGCCTTTTTCAGCCGATCCCAGAGATCGAGATAAAACGGGAACAAGCCCTGCGTCGTGAAGTCGACCTCCCGCTCCAGCGCGCGGAGGCCGTCGGCGAGGCAGGCGAACACGGGGGTATGCGCCACCTCGCTGTCCTCCGGAAAGATGAGGCGCGAGCCCAGGGTGTTGATGTGGCCGTAGCTGATGGAGGCCCAGCGCGGCTGGCCGAAGGGCACGTCGGGCCCCAGCGCGGCGATGGCGCGGGGGAGGCCGCGGCTCCAGGCCTCCTCGATGGCGTCGAGTTCGCGGAACAGGCGGTCGAAGCGGACGCCCGCCAGGGGCGCGAGCGCCTCGATGCCGCCGGTGATGGCCCAGGAGAGGCGTTGGGGGTGCAGCGGGGTCATGATTTCATCCTCGAGTAGACAAGGTCCGGGAAAAAGGGGTTCGGGCCGTACCCGGCTTCCGTGAGGAAGGCCTTGAGCGCGCCGGGGTGGCGGCCGCGCCGGTTGAGCAGGGCCGGGTGGATTTCCAGGGCGAGGTGCGCGACCCGGCCGGAGCTGAACACCTCGGGCGAGCCCAGGATCGCCTCGTGCTCGTGGCCTTCGATGTCCATCTTCATCAGCGTCACCTGGGCCAGGCCGTGCCGGTCGAGAAGGTCGTCGAGCCGGCAGGTGACCACGGTCTCGCGCGGAAGGCGGTAGCGGGTGTGCCGGTGGAGCGCCGAGGCGCCGGTGTTCGTGTCGGGCGCGAGGAACAGGCTGGACTCCCCGACGCGGTCCGAAACGGCCGAGGTCTCGATTGCGATCCGGGACAGGCCGTTGAGCGCGAAATTCGAGGCGAGCACCGGCTGGAGCCGGGTTTGCGGCTCGACGGCCAGGACGCGGCCGCTTTCCCCGACGAGCTGGGCGGCGAGAATCGAGAACCAGCCTTCGTTGGCGCCGATATCCACGCACGTGCCGCCCGGCTTGAGCAGGGCGCGGAAGGCCGCGGTCATGACCGGCTCGTAGTTCCGGCCCGTCAGGAGGCGGTAGCCGAAATCGGAAGCCGGATCGACTACCAGCCGGCCGACGGGGGTGCTGATCACCCGCCGCCGGATGCCGAACAGCCGCTTGAGCAGCGCCGCCACGGGCGCGGGGCGGATGTGCAGCAGGAGGCGGCAAAGGGCCAGCCGGGGCGGGGTGTCAGGTTGGGCGGGCTGTGCGGGCATCCGTTTTTCTGCGCATTGTCCTGTTAGAAGCTTGAATGTAAAAGGTAAACGCTGGAGGTGCCGCCCGTCCAGATAAAAGGGAGGAAACTGATCCTCGGCTAAGGCAGGAGATGGCGCAGCGGGTTGAGGTGTTTCGGCGTTAATGCGCGGCCGTTTTCGGGCGGATCAGGGTTCCGGCTAGAGGAGTCGGGACACGAGTCCACGCCTCCTCACCGTCACCCTGCTGCGCCTCGAAACCGGCTCGCGCCTTTCCGCTGATCGAAACACCTCAACGACTAGCCTTCGCTCGCCCCGCCCGAAGCGGGCGCGGGCGGCTCGCGAAAGGTTCCCATCAACACGCCCGTCAACTGGGTTCCCAACTTGCTTTTTAGCTGTTTTACAGGGCTTCTTTGCGGAAACCAAAGTCGCGCGCCGCCCAGCGTGCTCGGAGAGCCGCGGGCGCGCGATGGCTAGTCGGGTGCGGCGTTCCGTAGCCGGAATATGGCGAGGCGAATTTTCCGATGATGAGGGGCGACGACGAGGAGGCGTGGACTCGTGTCCCGACTCCTCCAGTCGCAAGGAAAGCACGGAAAAACCACCTTTGGTTTTTCCTGCTTTCCTTGGGGAGCCCCTCAGCGCGGAAAAGCGCCCGCCAGATTCCGGCCGGAACGCCGCACCCCCGCTGGAAACTCGCCAGCCAACTCTGGCTGGAAATGCATGACAGTCTTCGTGACGTCCGGTACACTTTCCAGCATGACGACATTTTCAAAAGGCTGGCTGGCGGGCGTGGATCCAGAGGCGCTGCGGGTGAAAATCCGGAAAGCGCCCTATGATGTTCTGTGGGCGCGGCTTAAAAGGCGGACGGCGGAGGTAATCGCCGCCGCGCGCGCCTCGCAATTCAACCGGGGCTGGTCCACCCTCGGCTGGCATTCGCGGACCCCGATGGTCATGGAGGCGGCGCTGATCCACCGGCTGGAAGGCGATCCCGCCATGCTTGCCTGGGTCGAGGACTGCCTTTCCCACATAGCACTGCGCGAGCGGGCCGAGCCGGCCGCTGCGCTTCTTGCCTCCACCCGGATGCTGATCCTTTCCCACGGCGAATTGGCGCTCGCAGCCGACCTGGTCCGAGATTCGCTGGCCCCCGCGTCCCGCGATCTTCTGCTGGGACTGGTGCGCGACCTGTGGATCGATTTCCGCCCCGGCCCGGCCGCCGTGACCGGCTATTCGGGGGGCAACAACATCTCGCTCACCCAGGCCATCCAGGCGGCATATGTTGCCATGACGTGGGGCTCCGAGGCAGGCCATCCGGCCGCGGAGGAGGCGATCGAGGACGCCGTGCGGCACGTGCGCGCCTATTTGCGGCGGGGCTGCGATCCCGGCGGCTTCGGGTATGAAGGAACCGGCTATTCGCATTCCGTTTTCGCGTTCGTGTATCCGTTCTGCCAGATGCTGAAACAGGCCGGCCGGGTTGACCTCTTCGCGACTGAGCCCGTCCTGAAGCGGGCCGTCGACGCTACGCTGTCCCTCGTCTTCCCGGGCGCGGGCGCCATGGTCAACATCAGCGACAGCGGGCTGTTCTGGCCGCTCGGCCTGCCGTGGCTGCTGTATACGTCCCGGCATTACGGCGACCCCCTGCACATGGGGCTCTGGCACGCCTATTGCGGCCCCGCCGATCCCGTGCGGCCGTATGGCGACGCGAGCGAGTGGTTCGCGAAGACCCAGGACCCCGAGCATTTACCGGTCGACCAGGTCTGCGCCCTGCTCCAGGCGGTCCTGTATTGGGACGCGGAGGCGCCGTGCACCCCGCTGGCCCGGGCCGACCGGCCCACGGCGGTCTATTCGCCCGGCACGGAGATCGTGAGTCTGCGGACCTCCTGGAATCCCGAGGCGGTGTTCGTTAATTTCCTGGGCGCGGGCCGGAGTCATGCCTGCCTGACGCACTGGCACGCGGACGCGGGCCACTTCTCCCTGTTCGCGCACGGCGAATACCTGGCCATCGACACGGGCCGGTACAATGTGGACGAGGATCACCACAACACGATCCTGGTGGACGGGGCGTGCTTCCTGCCCACGGGGGGCTGGGGCAATTCCCTGAGGGGCGGGCGGATTCGAGCTTTCCAGCGCCATGCGCTGCTGGATTATGCTTGCGCGGACATGGCGTCGCAGAAGAACTGCGTGTGGGCGGACCGGCACCTGCTGCTGGTGCGGCTGGAAGGCGACGACGCGTATGTCGTGACGATCGACAACGTCAATGCCGACAACGCGGGCCATTCCTTCTGGTGGCAGCTGCATGCCAATCCGGCGTGCCGGATCGAGGTGGAGGCGCCCTCCGCGGCGCACATTGTCGGGAAGCGCGCGCGGCTGGACATCACGTTCGCGGCGCCCTCCGCGGAGGATTTTCCCAAGCAGCCGCACCAGCTGGGCCTGGTGACCGATCAGGCGTGGTGGTCCTGGCCCTACGGGCGGAACACGAAGGATCTGGCGCGGAAGCTGGAGCGGACGGGAATCAGCACCACGGCGGTCAACCGGCCGCGGCTTCTGGCGAAGGTGGAGGGGCTGAACGGGCAGCTGATGTCGGTCATGGCGCCGCGCCGGATCGACCAGGCCCCGCTGCCGGTGCGGGTGGTGACGCACAAGCGCGTGCTGCGGGCCGAGGTGGAGTCGACGGGTTTCACCGACACCCTGCTGGCCGCGCTGGATCACCATTGCCTGGACCTGCCGGATGTGAAGGGGTTTACCGAGCTGGCGCTGATCCGCCGTTTTAGGGACGGGCGCCCGCCGGCGGTATGGACATCCAGCGGGGAGCCGCTTTCCTTGAATGACCAAGATCTTCTGTAGCCGCGGGCGCTGACCGCGGGGCATGCGCCAGGTGGCGGAAACCATTCTTCTGTAGCCGCGGGCGGTGACCGCGGGCGTGCGCCTGTCTGGCGGCTGAAGAGAAGATTCACACGGAGCAGCGGAGACACGGAGAAGAAGGGGGCTCGTGATCGACCACGCGGTTCATCACGGCTTCGATCACGACTACGTCTGGCAATCTAAAGGATGGATAACCCGAAACGAATGATTTATTCTGGGGACAGTTTCGCATAACTGACGGGGGCGGGGTTTGTCCGGAATCAAATGAAGAGAGACAACATGAAACTCTGCAAATGGATTGCATGCCTCAGTCTCTTGGTAGTGGCTTGCACTGTGCAAGCCGCGCCGTCCGACAATGTGATAACAAGGCTGAATCAGCAGAAGCTCGACTGCACAATCACAGTAGATGTGCGGACGAATCCGGCGCAGGACTATTACTCCTTCACGATTTCGATCCCCAAGGACGATCCGAGACTCAAGAGGCTATTCCGGATGGCATTTGTACTCGGCACGGGGAAAGCTCCATATCCGCAGCGACTGGATGTCCCATTAGAAGTGAAGGCGGATTCGGCAGGCAACAAGGCTATCGTCATCGGGGTTGGCAAGGATCAACTCGTGGACTCATTCGTCAAGTTCGAGTGCTTCTGGCCCCAAGCGGAACGATCCTCGCTGGATGTCGTCTTTCTCGACTTGAACTCGTATATATGAACGAACAACAGAAGAATCAAGAGCATGAACGAGTTCCGATCGATTGACATCCGACCCTATCAGCTGCTTTGTTTGATCTGCCGACAGGGGCGCAGGGGCGAAGCTCAGCCCTATTATGGCGAGTCGCGGCTGAATGAGATTCAGGCCGCCGTGAGAGCCGACCCGATCGTTCCGCTGACGGTGCGGTGCAACACGGACACGATTTTCCGTTACCAGAACCCGGGGCGCGAGTACGACACCCCCGAAGGGGAGATGTACAACGACTTGCGGGACCTGACGATTCTTCAGCGGATCGGCGCGGCGCCAGGCTGTACGCTTCCTGCGATCGACCTTTTCGGCAGCGTCCTCGAGGCCATCCCGACCAACCGGGGTATCTGCGGCTACCCGGAGGCCGAGGGGCCGGGCTGGCCTCGGTGCCGGTATGCCGACAGCGGCAACTACGAGCGCGGCGTCGCCCTGGGGATCGGCTCAATTGTCCCCGGCCGGACGCCGGACGAGAAGAAAACGGTCAAGCAGGAGTCCGCCCCTGTCTGTGGCCGGGCCGATCGCCTCAGGATCCGTCCCCATCACCTGCTTTGCTTGACCTGCTTCCACGCGGGGCGCTCCGGCGAGGCGCTGGCGCCCATCCAGGAGGACAACCTGTTCGAGTGCATAGATGCGATGCAGCGCAACCCGGACATCATGGTCGAACTGATCCACGGGCCCTGCATGGTGTGTCCGCCTTGCAGCAGCTACCACGCGGCTTCAAACCTGTGTATCGGCGGCAAGAGCATGGGGCTGCGGGACGACAAGAAGGATCTCGACACCCTGCGCCGGCTTGGACTTCGCTATGGTGATGTCATGCCTGCCCGTGTGCTGTTGCAACGCGTCTACACGGCAATCGCGAGCACGACCGAAATCTGCGGCCACGGCGATGGCGTGGAACGGAGCAGGGAATGGAGAATTTGTGGCGGACCGACCGGAAACGCGGCCTATGGGCGAGGGCGCCAGATGGGACTCGGCGTCAGGGGCGTCGCAGATCCCCGCGTTCATGAGGATGCGGTTTGACGAAGATCGAGTACGAGGTACGAGTACGACGTACGAGTACGATTCGGAACACATACATAGAGCGGAGATATACGATATGGATCCGATCGAATTGGACATTGGGGATCGCACGCAGTTCATGGTGGATGATTCCATCCTGGCGGACACGGCCGGGTTGGAGAGGCGGTTTCATCCGTTCGAAAAAGTTTCCGACGACCCCGTGCTGACGATGTCGGAGCCTTGGGAGGGTCCGTTCCTGCGGTGCGCGGCCGTCCTTCGGGATGCGGGGACCGGGGAATGGCGGATGTGGTATAACAACTTCGGTCCCCGGGCCGGGGGATTGCCTGCCGGCAGCTGGCTTCTCGAAGCGCGGTCGAAGGACGGGATCCGCTGGGAAAAGCCGCCGCTGGGCGTGTGGCCGAATCCGGATCACCCGGCCAACAATATCACCGTTTTCCCCGGGGGAACACCCGCGCTGGGTGCCTGCGGCCTGTTCGAGGACGCGGACGATCCCGATCCCGCCCGCCGGTTCAAGATGATCTACTACAAGCCGAACTATTACCTGGCCGTCTCGCCGGACGGCCGTCGGTGGACTCCGGCGCAGGCGGATCCGGTCTGGCCGAACGGGGCCGGGGACGGGCTTGAGGAGACGCATTTCTTCCTCCGGGACGAGGCGGCCGGCGGGTACCGAGGCTACATGCGCGTGTGGCGGCGCCATCAGACCGTCCGCAAGGTGGCCCTGGGCTCGAGTCCCGACCTGGCGAACTGGGAGGGGCCCCGCATCATCTGGGAGGCTGTTCCCGAATGGGGGATGGGCGCGCAGATCTACGGAATGCTGGTGTGGAAGGAAGGCGGGGTCTACTGGGGCCTGCCCTGGGTGTTTTACGGGGAGGAGCCGCTCCAGGCGGAACGGCGGCAGTCGATCGTGCTGAAGGCGGCCTGGAGTCGCGACGGGCGCGAGTGGCACGCCGTTTTTCCCGGCCGTGACGCGCTGCCCATGGGGGAGGCCGGCTCCTTTGACGCCGGCATGGTCATCGCCAACTGCCAGATCGTCCCGGACGGCGAGCGGCTGCGCCTGTATTACACCGGGGCCATGGGCCGGCATGACGCCAGTCACACGACGTGCAGCGTCGGGCTGGCCGAGCGCAGGCCGGGCGGCTTTGTGTCGCTGCACGCCGGGGAGGAGGGCTCCCTGATCACGCACCGGTTTCTCTTCTGCGGTGAGGAGCTCAGGATCAACGCCCGGACGCGGCCGGACGGCGGCATCGTGGCCGAGCTGCTGGATGATTACGGCTGCGTGATGAAGGCTTTTTCGGCGGCCGCGTCGGACGTTTTCAACGGCGACGCCGTGGACCATGTTCTGAGCTGGGGCGGGAAGAGCCGGTTGGACGGCTTGCGGGGGCAGATGATCCGGCTTCGTTTGACTCTGCGCCGGGCGGAACTCTTTTCGTTCCGGGCGGCGGGTCGACCCGAGCTGTTCGCTGCCCCGCCCGAGCCGCCGCCGGTCCGGTGCGGCCGGTGTTTCTCTCCTCCGGTCATCGACGGCGAGCTGTCGGACGACTGCTGGGAGGACTTCGCCCGGACGGGCACGGCGGATGAATTCGTCAAGTTCGAGGAGGCGCTTCCCGCGTTGGTGAAGACGCGGATCCTGGCGACGCACGACGCCCTGAATCTCTACCTGGCGGCCGAGTGCGATGAGCCGGCGTTGTCGGCTATAAAGCCCGGGGAGCCCGGCAGTCCCATCCGCTACAATCGGGACGAAACGCTTGAGTTCCGGCTCAGCGCGCCCAGCCAGCGGAGTTTCTTCAACCAGCTGATGGTGACTCCCGACGGCCGCCAGGCCCAGGCCTGGTTCAGCAAGGAAGAGGGTGGAACCCGCGCGATTCCGGACATCCGCTGGATCGTCCGGACCTCTTCCATCCCCGGGCGCTGGACCGCGGAACTGGCCATCCCCTTCGCGGCTCTGAACGCTGAGGCGCCCAAGCCTGGCGAAACCTGGAAATTCAATGTCATCCGTTACCGCCATGCCGGCGGGGACGATGTCTCCTGCTGGTCCTGCCTCTTCGGCAGCGTCCACCGCAATGACCGGGCCGGCCGCCTCGTTTTTTAACTTTACATATCATAGTCTCTATGTAACGCTATGTTACACACAAGGAGACAAACCATGAAAACGAACGGGAAACAGGCGGAAGAAAACGCGGACCTGGTTGACATGGAGGAGGCGATCGCGCTGCTCAAGACCACGCGGCAGACCTTTTATCGCTGGCTCCGGTCGGGCAAGTTCAAGGGCATGAAGGTGGGGCGGCAGTGGCGGTTTTACCGGG
The DNA here is from genome assembly GCA_044346855.1 of Kiritimatiellia bacterium. Taxonomy (GTDB): domain Bacteria; phylum Verrucomicrobiota; class Kiritimatiellia; order CAIKKV01; family CAIKKV01; genus CAIKKV01. The sequence goes on along the minus strand of JBIIYJ010000017.1, from coordinate 2,212 downwards.
AGGACATCGACCGCTTCCTCAAGGGCGAGGGGCCGCGGATCGATTTGCCGGGGAGCCTGAAGCCGCTGCTGGGAAACCTTGAAAGAAAATTGAAGGAAGCGGGCAAGGCGCCGAATGCCCCTTTGTCCGGAAGCGAGGATGTGCAGGCGGTCAGCCTCATGCTCCTGCTCGGGTATCATCTGCGGGCGAGCGATCTGCACCTGGAGCCGACGGCGAAGGAGGGCGGCGGGACGATGGCCGTCCTGCGGTATCGGATCGACGGCGTGTTGCATGTCTTTGCCGAATTCGAGTTGCCCCTGTTGAAGCCCATCGTGGAACGCTGGAAAACCATGGGCAACGCCAACGTGCATGAGGCCAAGAAACCGCAGGACTGCCGGATCCAGATGTCGCTGTCAGGTAATCCCGTCGACCTGCGGGTCTCCTTTATTCCCGCCTGCCTGGGCGAGGCGATGACGGCGCGGTTTCTCGATCCGAATGCCGTGCGCCTGTCGCTCGACAACATTCCCTATTCGGCGCGCGACCGCGATGCGCTTGAGAAAGCGGTGATGGCCCCTTGGGGTCTTGTTTTCGTCACCGGGCCCGTTGGATCGGGCAAGACCACCGTGCTGTATGCCTGCCTGCAGATGCGGGTCAAGCCCCAGATCAAGGTGATGTCGGTCGAGGATCCGGTTGAATACATCCTGCCGGGGGTGACGCAGATACAGGTGCGGGTGGCGGAGGGGGTGACCTTTTCGGCGGCCCTGCGGGCCATCATGCGGTCGGACCCCGACGTGGTCATGGTGGGGGAAATCCGTGATCTCGAAACGCTCCGGGTGGCCCAGCAGATGGCGTTGACCGGTCATCTTGTACTCAGCACGATGCACACCCAGAATGCGGCGCAGGCCCTGAAGCGCATGGTGGATGTCGGGGGCGACGCGTTCCTGGCCGCGGATGCCACGAAGCTGATCCTGGCCCAGCGCCTGTTGCGCAAGGTGTGTCCGGCGTGCGGGCGGAGCGCGAAGCCTTCGCCCGGGTCGCTGGCCCGGGCCGTGGATCTTGCCCGGGCGGGCGGGCTGAAGGAGGACATCGCGAAGGGCACGTTCAAGAAGACGCAGGGTTGTGCCGAGTGCCGGCAGACCGGGTATCGCGGCAGGACGGTCATGGCGGAAGCGCTGGTCATGACGCCCGAGATCGCCGCCGCCCTGCAGCAGGGGGTTCCGCCGGAGGAGATCCAGGCGATAGCCGTGCGCCAGGGGATGACCACGATGGCGGCGGACGGCATTCGTCGCGCGGCGGCGGGTGAGACGACGCTGGAGGAAGTGTTCCGGATATTGCCGGGGTAGGGTCGGGGGATCGTAATCTTAATCGTAATCATAATCTTAATCGAGCCGGCGCTGTTCAGTCGCCCATGAAGCGCTTGAGCAGGAAAAGAGTGCGGGAAAGGGGCACAGGATTAGGAGTAGGATTAAGATTAAGATTAGGATTAGGATTAAGATGATTTGATCCTCGACCGCCGACGCGGTAGCATTTGACATGCTTTACCGTAATCTTGAGTTGTACAATGTGGCGGAGGTGTTTCCCGCTGAGGATGGAAAGGGATTCCGGCTGTCCCGCCTGCCGGAATCCGTGCGTCAGGCCGTCAACCCCGCGGCCCAGGCCGCTGCCCTCCATGCGGCCGGTTGTGAAATCCGGCTTAACCTGAAACCGGGCGCCTCGATCCGACTGGTCCTGCAAACCGACTCCACCAAGTTCGCCTGGGAAAAGGGCGGACTGCTGGAGGTGCTTCATGGCTGCTTCCAGGCGAGCTGGCATTTCATCGGGAACGAGCCGACCGAGATAACCGTGAGCGCTCCCGCAACACGCATCGCGCTGTCCAAGATCACGGGGAAGGCCAAGCTGCCCTATGACGCGAACCTGACCCGCCTTGTCCTGCCGTACCGCCCCGCCCTCCGCCTGCTCGAAGTGGACGGGGGCGAATGGTCGCCGCCCGAGCCTGCCCAGGTTCCCGCCCGGCGCCTGCTCATCTACGGCACGTCGCTGACCCACGGGGCCTGGTCGGTCCGGCCCACCGAAACGTATGCCATGCAGCTGGCGCGCAACCTGGGTATGGATCTCGCCAACCTGGGTTTCGGCGGAAGCGCTTATTACGAACCGGCCATGGCCGACCATATCGCCGGTCGCCGGGACTGGGACGCCCTCCTGCTGGAGTCGCACAACCTGGCGGGCGTGATCG